>NZ_QMFZ01000049.1:0-56511 GCF_003294055.1 Burkholderia reimsis | reverse complement strand
GCCCCCAACAACGCCCCCGAGACGCCCGCCGTCCCCGTCAAGGAACGCGCGACTGTCGTCTGCTACCGCGGTGAACAAGTCCTGCTCGTTGCCCGCGCGGCGTCGCGCTGGGCCCTTCCCGGCGGCACGATCAAGCGCGGGGAATCGCCGCTCGAAGCCGCACATCGCGAGTTGTCCGAAGAAACCGGCATCACCGGCCAGACGCTCGTCTATTCGATGCAGTTCACCGGGCTCGCAAAGATCCATCACGTGTTCTTCGCGGAAGTCGCCCCGGACCAGACGCCGCAAGCGAACAACGAGATCGAGAAATGCAAGTGGTTTCCGATCGACGGCGTCGACGGATTGCGCGCAAGCATTCCGACGAAGCGAATCGTCGAACTCGTCCATCAACACGAAATCCGCAAGGCGTAGCGCGCGCCGGACGAGCGCATCGGTCGGCCGGCGGCCGACTCGAGTCGCTGGTCGTGAACCCGCGACGCACGACCGCTCAGTGCATGCGCTTTCTGCGCAATTCGCGCGTCGAATAGACGACGAGGAAGATGCCCAGCATCGCGGCACCGGACGCCATGAAGTCGTTTGCGCTACCCGAACCGTGCAGGGACGCCGGGAATATGCCGAGACTCAATCCTGCGGCCGCGAGAAGCAATCCTGCAGCCACGCCCCAGATCGGTCCGGTGGTCTTGTCGATTTTATTTTGCATGCAGCACCCGTCTACAGTCATTACCTGAACGGTATCGGCAAAGAACGCCGCGTCTACCTTCAGTGATTCCACTATAGCCCGGAAAAAAATCATTGAAGCTTCAGTGCTTCTACCGATCAAGTTTTATCGATCGCGGCCGCCCGGGCGAGCTGTTGTCAAAGATGCCGCTCCGGATTGCAGTCTCGGTGTCCAGCAAACGTGCCCGGTATCGCCGACGTCGGTACACACACATCCGCGAGTGCCCGGAACGGATCGGCAATCCGGCTCGGCCGAGCCGGCGCCGGTCACCGAAGAACGCATATGCCGCACGCCCATATGCATTCCACGATCGCTTGTTTTACCGCACAACGTCGCGGCGCTAAGCTCGGAACCCGCCGTCGACTTCCCAATGGCTTCCCCGCCTTCGCCCACCATGCCGAACTCCGCCGAACAGGCCGCCGACTGGCTGCTCTCCGGACTCGAACTGCGCAGCACGCTGTTTCACGTGGGCCGGTATTGCGGCGTCTATCGCGCATCGACGGCCGGCCATCAGCGCGCGAGCTTCCACCTCGTGCTCGAAGGCGCATGCTGGTTGCACCTGCCCGCCCGGAACGGCCGCGCCGCGCACAGCACGCGCCTCGTCGCCGGCGACGCGGTGTTCCTGATGCACGACATGACGCATTGCCTGACGCCCGACGCGATTGCGCCGTCCGACGACGAATACACGGTACGGATCGGCACGATGACACCGCTTGCCGAGCCGGCGTCGTCATCGGGCGACGTCGCGCTGGCATGCGGTTTCTTCGAGTTTCGTTCCGATCTTGGCGACGCGATCGCCGGCCTGCTGCCCGACCACCTCCTGGCGCGCCACGACGACGCGAAGCTGGCGGGCGCGCGCACGCTGTTCGACCTGATCCGCATCGAAGCGGCGCGTGCCCAGGATGCACCGTCGCCGCTCGTCAATCGTCTGACGGATGCGCTGTTCTTCTATGCACTCCGTGCCGTCGCGAGCAGCGACGACTTTGCGCCGGGCCTGTGGTCGGTCATGCGGCGCGCCGAATTTACGCCGCTCGTCGGCGCGATCATCGAGAAACCCGGCGACGACTGGACCACGCACACGATGGCCGCGTTTTGCCACATGTCCCGCGCGCGCTTCTGCAAGCAGTTCGCGCAGGCATGCGGACAGCCGCCCGCGCAGTTCCTTGCGCTGCTGCGCATGAAGGTCGCGGCCGAGATGCTGCGGCAGGGGGCATCCACGCTCAGCACGGCCGAGCATGTCGGCTATCAGTCGGAATCCGCCTTTGCGCAGGCATTCAAGCGCGTCACCGGCCTGCCGCCCGGCACCTGCCGCCGCGCCCCGGAGCGCACCGGCGCGACACCCGTGCATTGACGCGAGACAAACGCGCATGAAACAGAGACGGCCGCGCATTGCCGGCTCGACCGGCGCCGCCAACAATGACGGCTTTCCGATCGAGGATGCCATGAGCCGCCTGCCCCTCCAAACCGTCGAAAGCGCGCCCGAAGCCAGCCGCCCGTTTCTCCAGAAGTCGCAAGCCGCCAACGGCTTCCTGCCGAATCTCGTAGCCGCACTCGCCAATGCACCGGTTGCGCTCGAAACGTACCTGACCGTCGGTGAAATCAATTCACGCAGCGGCCTCACGCTGGCCGAGCGCGAAATCGTGCAGATCACCGCCGCCGCCGTTCATGGCTGCGGTTTCTGCGTGGCCGGCCATACGGCCGTCGCGCTGAAGAAGGCGCAATTGCCCGCCGAGCTCGTTGACGAGGTCCGCGCGCAGCGCCCGCTGTCCGACGCGCGCCTCGATGCGGTCGCCGCGTTCACGCGCGACGTGATCGCGACGCGCGGCGCCGTGTCCGACGAAGCGCTCACCGCGTTCAAGGCGGCCGGCTACAGCGATGCCGGCGCGCTTGAAGTGGTACTCGGCGTGAGCCTCGCGACGCTTTGCAACTTCGCGAACAACCTGGCGCGCAACGAACTGAATCCGCAGCTCGAAGCGTATCGCTGGGAGCCGACGGCGCGCGCAGCATGACCGCGCCGCCGAGCTCCGATGCGTTCGACGCATGGCTCGAAGCAAATGCCGACGCGCTCGACGTCGACCCGTCGCGTGCGGCGGACATCCTGCCGCAGCTGGTGCGCTCGCGCACCGTCGCCGTTGGTGTGCCGGAGGTCATGGGCGGCACGGGCGGCACGATCGCGGACGCGATCGACACGGTGGCCGCCGTCGCACAACGCTCATTGACGGCCGCATTCGTGCTGTGGGGACATCGCACCTTCATCGAATACGTACTGCAGAGCGACAACGACGCGCTGCGTGCGCGCTGGCTGACGCCGCTGCTCGACGGCGAAGTGGCGGGTGCCACCGGTCTTTCGAACGCGATGAAGTACCTGTCCGACATCGAGCCGTTGCAGATGCACGCGGCCCGCAGCGGCAACGCGTTCGTGCTGAACGGCAGCCTGCCGTGGATCACGAACCTGCGGCGCGAAGGCTTCATCGCCGCGGCCGCGTTCGATCATGACGACGGCACGCCGCCGTCCGTCTTCGCGATTCCGCACGACGCGCGGGGCGTCGAGCGCAGCGACGATCTCGACCTGATCGGCCTGCGCGCGAGCAATACGGCCGCGCTGCGCGTGAGCGATACCGTCCTCGACGAATCGTACCGCCTCGCCGCCGACGCACCTGCCTGGCTCGCGCGCGTGCGCCCGGCGTTTCTCGGCTTGCAATGCGGGATGTCGATCGGGCTGGCGCGGCGCGCGTTGCTGGCCACGCTGGATGCCAGCGAGCCGTCGCGCGCGTCGCTCGGCGCGGAAATTCGCGAACTCGAAACGACGCTCGCCGATCAGGCCGCGCAGTTGAAGCGCGGCGTGCTCGACGGCACCTTCCTCCACGCGCCCGCGACGATGTTCGAACTGCGCATCGCGCTCGTCGAGACCGTCTCGCAGGCGGTCTCGCTAGAAGTGCAAGCCACCGGAGGGCGCGGCTATCTGCGCGGCCAGAGCGGCAGCGCGCGGCGCGTGCGCGAAGCGTCGTTCATCCCGATCGTGACGCCGAGCCTCGTGCAGTTGAAATCGCAGCTCGCGCGGCATCGACGGGCGGCGGCAGCATGACGCAAGGCGCGCATATCGTCGCGAACGGCGTCACGTTGCGGTACGGATCGCGCAGCGTGCTGAACGGCGTCGACCTGTCGGTTGCGCCCGGCGAACTCGTTGCGCTGCTCGGGCCGAGCGGTTGCGGGAAGTCGTCGCTGTTGCGGGCCATCGCCGGCCTGACGCGAACCGCATCCGGCACGATTCGCGTCGATGGCGAGCCCGTCGACGGCCCGCGCCCGGAGGTCGCCCTCGCGTTTCAGGACCCGTGCCTGCTGCCGTGGCTCACGGTCGAGCGGAACGTGGGGTTCGGGCTGACCTTCGCGCGTCAACCGCACCTGACACGTGCAGACCGCAAGGAACGCGTGACGAACGCTTTGGCCGCCGTCGGGCTCGATCATGCACGGCACGCGCTGCCGTCGCAGTTGTCGGGCGGCATGGCACAGCGCGCGGCGCTGGCGCGCTGCCTGGCGCGGGCGCCGCGCGCGCTGCTGCTCGACGAACCGTTCGGCGCGCTCGACGAAGTGACCCGCGCCGACATGCAGCAGCTCCTGATTGCCGCGGTGCGCAACACCGGCGCGTCTGCGCTTCTGGTCACGCACGATATCGACGAAGCGCTGCTCGTCGCCGATCGGATCGTGCTGCTCGGCAAGCGCGGCACGCTGGTCGGACGCTGGGCCGTCGAACTGCCGCAGCCGCGGCACACGCAAGTGCGCTCGCTCGGCGAGCTGCGCATCTCCATTCTCCAGGCGCTGCAGAACTCGATTTCAGCAGCCGCCTGAATCCGGCCGATACCAGCGGGGAATCCTCATGTGCAACGTACCGATGTCACGACGCGAATGGCTGAAGCTCGCGTCGCTCTTTACCGTCGCGGGCGCGGCGCCGCTGCTGAAAGCATCCGACGCGCGCGCGGCAGCCGATCCGAATGCGCCCGTTCGCATCGGCTACCTGCCGATCACCGATGCAGCGCCGCTGCTCGTCGCACACAACAACGGCTACTTCGATGCGGCCGGCATCCAGGCGGAGAAGCCGACGCTGCTGCGAAGCTGGGCGCAGCTGGTCGAGGCGTTTCTGTCGGGACAGGTCAACGTCGTGCATCTGCTGTCGCCGATGACCGTGTGGGCGCGCTATGGCAGCAAGGCGCCCGCGAAGGTCGTCGCATGGAATCACGTGAACGGCTCTGCGCTGACGGTTGCGCCCGACGTGAACACCGTGGCGGACCTCGGTGGCAAGACGGTTGCGGTGCCGTTCTGGTATTCGGTGCATAACGTCGTGCTGCAGGACCTGCTGCGCGCGCAGGGTCTCGCGCCCGTGCTCAAGCAGTCGGGGCAGCCGGGGCCGAAGGAAGTCAACCTGGTCGTGATGGCGCCGTCCGACATGCCGCCCGCGCTGGCGTCGAAAAAGATCGCCGGATATATCGTCGCCGAGCCGTTCAACGCGGCCGCCGAGCAGCTGAACATCGGCAAGATTCTCCGCTTCACGGGCGACGTGTGGCGCAACCACGCGTGCTGCGTGATCTTCATGCACGAGCAGGACCTGACGCAACGCGCGGCGTGGTCGCAGAAGGTCGTCGATGCGATCGTCAACGCCCAGCTGTGGACGCGCGCCCATCCGCAAGAGGCGGCCAGGCTGCTGTCGAAGGAAGGCCCGAACCGCTACACGCCGCATCCTGCGCAACTGCTCGCGCGCGTGCTCGCACCGCAAGCAGCCGATCAGGGGCGCTATCTCGGCGATCGCGCGATCCAGCACGCGAACTGGGGCGTGAAACGCATCGACTTCCAGCCGTATCCGTATCCGAGCTATACGGAAGAACTCGTGCGCCGGTTGAAAACGACCCAGGTGGAAGGCGCGAGCCAGTTCCTCGCGTCGCTCGATCCGAAACGGGTTGCCGGCGATCTGGTCGACGACCGGTTCGTGAAGAAGAGCATCGAAGCGCTGGGTGGCTTGTCCGTGTTCGGCCAGGATGGCGGTTATGCACGCAAGGAGACGATCGTTGTCTAGCGTGCTCGTTCGGGAAACGTCGGCGGCGGCGCGGCGTCCGGTGCCCGCGTCCGCGCATTGGCGCAGCATCATGCTGGGCGGTGCGGGACTGGCAGCCGCCCTGGCGCTGTGGTGGCTCGCCGTCACGCTGCTCGCAGGCCACAACGCGATGGCCGCGCAATTCGCGCCGCAGCGTGCGTTCGAAGCGCTGCCGTCGCTCGTCGCCGAGGACCAGCTGCTCGTGCATGTGGCGACCAGCCTCAGGCGCATCGCCGTCGGGCTGGCGTGGGCACTCGTGGTCGGCGTGCCGTTGGGATTCGCGATCGGCCGTCTGCGCTGGCTCGAACGGACGCTGTCGCCGACGCTGCAGTTTCTTCGCATGATCTCGCCGCTTTCGTGGATGCCGCTTGCGGTGATGTCGCTCGGCGTCGGCGATCGCGCGGTGTATTTTCTGCTCGCGTTCGCCGCGGTGTGGCCGCTGGTGATGAGCACCGCATCGGGTGTCGCGCATCTCGACCGGCGCTGGGTCCAGCTTGGCGAAAGCCTTGCCGCCACGCGCGCGGAAATGCTCTGGCACATCTACGTGCCGGGTATCGCCGCGCATGTGCTCACCGGCGTGCGCCTCGCGATCGGCATCTTGTGGATCGTGCTGGTCCCGGCGGAAATGCTCGGCGTGAGCGCGGGGCTCGGCTACCTGATTCTCGACACGCGCGACCGGCTCGCGTATTCGGAGCTGACGGCCGTGATCCTCGTGATCGGCGTGCTCGGTTTCCTGCTCGATCTGGCCGCGCGCGCGGTCGCGGCCCGGCTGTCGAGCGATATGCCGGGGGGTGATCGGTAGACTCCGGAGAGTCGGGGATGCGTTGAGTGGCGGAAGGCAGCCGACTACAACCATCGCTCGCGGAGACGCGCCAGGTAAGATTCCCGCAGTTGCAGATAGCCTCCTACCCACAATCCTACCCATATCGGACTCAGCAGCAATCCTATATCGGCCGCAACTCCCCGATGGCAAAGGGACGCCGAGCAGTTGCCCGCCAAATGCCCCAAAAGTTGCCCTCACGGGCTCGGTTGCGTTCGGGACGCTCATGCGACGCCGCCTTCTTGGGGCGGACTCGCTCAATTTCGCGATCGAGTTGTTCCAGCTCTACCAGCAAATCGCGCAGGGTATCCGTCATGATTGGATTGAGAACGAATGTCGATACCAACCGCTGCGACACAAAAATCACGCGGACCGACTGTCTCGGAGCGGTTCCCCGTATGGGCGACCGCCGGTCGACCGGCTTTGTATCGCCTTGAGCGTCACCGGGCGGAGTTCTGCGACGTCCCACCCGAAGCAATAAGCAACTGGTCGACCAGTTCGAGTTTCAACGGTTTGTCGGCATCGAGCTTTTTCTTCTCGATCACGTATTTCCAGCCATCGCCGTTGCCAGGGTTACGATAGAACGCGACGATTGCCACGTACTTCGTGTCGGCCTGCATCGGCTGCGTGAGACTCGCAGACGCCCCCGGGTTCAGCACGGAACCGATGCTAGCCTGCAGATCCTGCGCGAGCACGGTCCGGTCATTTTTCAGCAGATCGTCGTACGATGCCCCGTCAAACATCTTGCGGTCCTTGAGCTGATACACGCGCACCGCGACCGACGTCGGGCGACCAGCGTCATCAGGATTAAGCGCTTCGCGAGCGGAAAGATCGACGTTGAGCACCTTGACCTGCTTGAAGAACACGGCGTGATACGCGCTGGACGACGCGTCCGAGACGGACTGCCAAGCACCACACCCTGACAGCAGCACGAGAGAAGCAAGCGATGAAGTAACGAAACGGATAGACATCGACGTTCCTGAAATTGTCATGTATTCCACCAGGAAAAGCACGGCGGCCGTTGGTGCCCTTGCCTTCCAGGGCGTTTTGAATCGGTCGATCAATATAGTAAGCAGCAGCCTGCGATAGAGAGCGCGAATATTGCCGAACAGTGAAGTAGCAATCCGACGGCGCAGTGATTTGCAGCCCCGTCATCCGGAGCGGGCAGTTTTTTGTACCTCTTGAGCTGAGTGAATGCCGCAATAACCCATAAAAATGAACACAGTATGGCTCCGCCGAGTATGAACACATCACCTAGGCCGACAGCCAAATCTTGCCACCCACCGGAATGCGTTGTGTTGTGGTTGCATGCAACCGCAACAGGAACCGCAATAATCTCTGCCACGAATGCGGGCAGCACCAGACGCGCGATATATTCGGAAGGTCCCATGGATTTCTATCTTGCTAGCGGCACATATGCATCATCATGCACGCGAGGTGGTAAGGTGCGGATTGGGTTTCGGCGTGGGGAACGCTTCGTAGACGCCGAGCGCGATGTTGATGAAGCGTTCTTCATCGGCGGGCAGAACAGTCGTCCAGCCGAGGCGCGGCGCCGGACCCGCTGACGCCGGCCCGATCGCCGGCTTGGGCGCAAGCCGCGAAGAAACCTCCATGCGCAGGTGGACGTCCGCTTTCGTGCCGACATACAACTGAATGAAAGCCATCAGCTCGCGATGCAACCATGCACCGGGCAGGAGATCGTGGGCCTGCTGCGCGTCGGCCGGCCGCACCGTCACACGCACCGCGCGACTGCGGTAGGCAAGCCGCCGGCCGAGCACGTAGCCGCCGCCCAGACCCCGGCGCGCATTATCATCCGACGCAGCGGGATGGCCCACGGACGTCAGCGGCCGCGGCTGCCCAGCACGCGTGATGGCCGGGAAGAATTCGTCGACGCGCACGCCAACGCTCGGCACGGCCAGCGCAATGACGCCGGCCAGACCTTCCGGCGTGCGCGTGCGCTGGATCAGTAGCCCGAGCAGCGCGAGCATGCGCGAATCCGGCAAGCCGGCCCGCTCCGGCTTGTCCCCCCAACCGAATCCCGCCAGGCACAGCAGATTGCGCGAATGCGCATCGGCGCCGCCCGCACGGAAGCTTTCCGGATAGCGGTACTTCTTCCACGCGCGGTACAGCAGCGTGACGAAACGGTGGTTGAACTGGTCGAGAAACGTTTCGACGACCTCGTGCCCTTCCTCGCGCAGCACGATGTCGTCGATCATGTGCGGCGGCATGGCCGCGTCGACGCCATACAGGCCCATAAAGGTCGTGCGTACGGTCGGCGGCGCATCGGGCCGCTCGTCGTCGAATTCGACCGAAGCGATCTCGCCGGCCGGAAAACCCACGCTCGGCCGCGGCCGGAAGCGAACCGGTTCGTGCTCGGCCGTATCGCGCGAGCCGAATGCCCGCTGCGCCGATACGCGCACCTCGAGCAGCCGGCACAGCTGCATGAAATTCATCTTCGGCGCGCGGGCCAGCAGCGACGCGACGAGCGGGTCCAGATTCGGCAGGTCGTGCAACTTCATAGCGGAGCCCGTTGCGCCTTGCTGCGCGGCCAGTTCGTTCGCGTCTGCGACGGCAAGCTCACGATCGACAGCTTCGTGAACAGGTTGATTTCCGCATACTGGGCAAAGAAGCGATGGAGCAGCTCGCCGAACAGCATCACGTCGCCGTCGCCGGCGAATGCATGAGAATCGAGCGTCACCTCGATGAGCACGCCCCGTTCAACCGAGCCGCCCGAGACCTCCTCGAGCAGTTCCTGCGAAACCCACAGAATGCCGGCTAGCCGCCGGCGGTTCAGCTCGTCGCTAGTCCAGTCGTATAGCCCGAGTGCGCCGCGCAGCACTTCGGCGTCCATCAACGATAGAAAATTCGGCGCGAGGTGCGACAGCACCCGCCACTGAAAGCGGTCGTCCGTTGGTGGATAGAGGGGCAGCGTCGGCGCGACAAGGTTCTTCACGCCCACAACGTTCGGTGTGCTCGCCGCAAGCTCGGCGATGCTGGCTTCGCGCAATCCCTTGCGCGGCAACATGCCGTTCGTACCCGTCACGCGCAGCGACAGGCTTTCCTCGGGCAGGGTATCCATGGTTTCCCACGCGTGGCCGCCGAGAATGACCCACGTCTCATGCAGACCCGATACGCCGGGGCGTACACGCGCATGGAAATACCGCTCCGGCGCTTCATGGCGCAGCATCCCGCCACGATGCCGGAACGTCGCGAATGGCACGTATTCGTATCGTTCGGCGGTCTCGTGATCGAACGCCTCGATCGCATCGACCGAGTACGTTTCGACGTGTTCACCCTGGTGGCCGGCCGGTAGTACGCGATATTCCGTCTCGTGATGATCGATCTCGATGGGTTCGGCATCGAGCTCGAACAGGTTGATGACCGGCGTACAGAAGAGTCGCACGTTCTCCGCGGTGAAACGCTGGTCCGACGGATACGTGTGCTTCAGCACGATCTCGAGTTCGAAGTGGGTCGAGTTCTCCGGCAGCTTCGTGAGGTCGAGCCCGCACAGGTCGACGAACAAGAACTTCTCTCGAAACGTGAAGTACTCGAGCAGCAGCTGGTAGCCGGAGAACGCGGCGTCGGCCTTCGGCCACAACCGCTCTTCGGTCGAGAATCCCGCGGGTTCGAGCGTGACGTCGACAAGCGGCACGGCTTCGCCGTCGCGCACCTCCGGGATGCGCCACGCGATCGAATCGACCTGGCGCGTGAGCGCAAGATGCATCGCGAACGCAGTCGGCAGATCCGCACTCAGGTGCAGGCGCAGCCGCGACAGATCCGTTTCCTTGCGGCGCGCGGACCCATCGAGTGCGAAGCCGAGCCGGATGACGAAGCGGCCATCGTGACGCACCGTCGGCCCGGCGTGCGTGATGGTGACCGGCTGTAGCGTCACCGGCTGCGTGGTCCGGTACAGGCACTGCACGGTCTTCGGCGTCGAGCCCTCGGCACCGGCCACCGGCGGTACGGCGATCGGTGCGGACCGCACGGGCACACCGGCCGGCACCACTTCGGTTTTTTGGAGCTTTTCCGTATGCGGAATCAGCTCGACGACCGACAGCGACGGAATCATTCTCAGGTAGTGCGGCCATAACAGACTCACCAGCCCTTCGGTCAACTCCGGTAGTTCGTCGTCGAGTTTCTGTTGCAGGCGTCCCGTGAGGAACGCGAATCCTTCGAAGAGTCGCTCGACATACGGATCGCGGTCACCCACGCGATCAAGGTTGAGCAGGCGCGCGCGGTCGGGATGCGCCTTCGCGAATTCCTTGCCGGACTCGCGCAGGTAGCGCATCTCCGCTTCGTAATAGCGCAGGATCGGATCGTCGTTTTCCATCAATGTGTTTTCTTATGAAAGAGTCAGCGCGCGCGCCGGATCGAGCACGGTCAGTTCCGCCTGCAGCTCGCCGATGCGGCGCGCGAGCGCAGGCTTGTCGGCATCCTTGCGGTTGCTCATCGCCTTCAACGCCCGAACCAGCTGCTGCTTGACCTCGAAAACGAGCACGGGCTCCCATCGCATGAGCGGTAACGAGTGCGAGGTGGTGTCAAGCTCGGCCAGCAGTGCCAGTGCCGTGTCCGCGCGGCCCGCGTGATCGGCCAGGCGCGCCATCACGAGCCGCTGCAGATAGCGATGACGGTCGGTCTTCAGTCCGGGCAGCGCCTCGAGCCAGCCGAAGGCGGCCTCGATGCCTTCGCGGCCGGCCAGCTCACGCGCCTGCACTTCGATCTCTGGCCAGTCGCCGGCCGCGCCGTCCTCGCTGTCGGCCGACACCGGCAGCGGCGCCACCGACTCGCCTGCTTCCAGATCACGCACGACCGCGTGCCGCGCGATCCATTCGAGCGTCGCATCATCTGCGAACGGCGTGCCGTCGTTGAAGGCTAGTCGCTCAATGCCGGGCAGCCGTTCGAGGAACAGCGCGAAGTCTGCGCGCAGCAGCTCGCGCCACGTGCTGTAGGGCGTACCGACGTGATCGAGCGCGACGTGCTGGAAGTACTGCAGGTCGAACCACAGGTGATTGACGCCCTCCATGAACGCGCCTTCCACCCGTTCGAGCAGTTCGTGCCACTGCTTCTGCAGCACGAGCCGCTTCATCTGCTGCCGCAGTTCGCCACGCGGCGGTGCCAGGCGCGTGCGGGTTGCGGCGTCGGCCGGCGGCACGTCGTGCAGCGTGTCCCAACGCACGCTGCGCACGAGCCGCACCGACGGCAGGTAGCCGTTTTCCTGGTCGCGCAGCCATAACGCCATCGTGCGGGCCTGATCGAGCAGATCCCGCGTTGACGCAATTGAGCCGGACGTCGGCGTTGTCGACGACGGCGAGGCGAGCACCGGGTCGGCGTCTTCCACGCTGCGTACCGATTCACCCCAGCGCTCGAAGCGCGCGACGAGCGCCTGGAGGTTCGGCCGCGCGGCTTCCGGCCACGTCCCCGTGTGCGCGACGAGGACGTCGAGCGCGGCCAGTGCGCGTTCGAGGTCCGTTGGTGCGAAGTCGCCACGACCTTCCAGCAGCTCAATCACGCGCGGCGTAGCCAGCATCTCGAGCGCGCCCCTCTTTGCCTCGGCGCGCGCGGGCAGCACGGCTTCCCCGAACCGGTCGACGAGCGCCGCTGCCAGCTCGAGGCCGTCCGCGAGACCCGCCGGACCATCCTGGCGCAGCCGAGCGAACGCGTAATAGCCGACCAGCCGCAGGTCCTTGCCGGTGTCCTTCAGGAGCTGCTCGCAGGAGCGCACGATCAGCCCTTCATCGATGCCGGAAAGCTTTTGCGTTTCTTCCCGCAGCTCGAAAAACGTATCCTCGTAGCCGGGGTCGCGACCCACGCCGGCGTCACCGGGAAGCGGTTGAAGCCAGCTGCTCCATGCGTCAAGGCGCGAGCGCGCGAGCTGCTCGGCGTCATCACGCGCCGGGAAAAGGCTCTTGAAAAGTCCACCCAGCATCATTCGGCCTCCGGCAATGTGCCGCGCGGCAGCGGCATCGCCGCATGCTTTGCCGCCGCGATCATGGACGGCGGCAACGGCGGTGGACTGATAGCCGAGAGCTTTGGCGCCGCATTGGCGGTGCCGGTCACGAATACCCGCGTCGGCAGCGTGAAACGACGCAACTCGAGCGCGTCCAGCGGCCCTGCACCGGCTTCGCTGCGCAGCTGCACCTTGAGTGGAATACCCTGACTCGTATCTGGCGTCCACGTCAGCAGATAGCGTGCGCCATCCTGCTGAGACACCTTCGCTCGCTCCAGCAGCCGGATCAAACCGAACCGCCCCTGCGAATCGAGCGCCGTACGCAGGCCGCCGTGCTCGGTCTGCCATTCGATGTGCGACAGATTCTCCAGCGACTGGCCGGGCCACTCGAACGGCATCCATTCCTGCTTCTGGTTGAAGTAGTGCAACTCACGACCTGACAGCACGAATTTCGTGTCGGTGACACCAGGGGTCGGCACCGCCTGCAGTTCGAAACGCACGTGCGCATCGCCGGATGGAAAAAGGACCGTCGAGATGCGCGTGAGCTTGTTCAGGCTGGCGAGGAACGCGGGATCGATCGTCAGCGCCCCGTGATTGGCACCCTGTGCCGCCACCCAGCGGTCGCCCTGCCGTTCCACCACGCCGGCGAGCTGCGTCGTGACGAACTGTGTAATCACGCCGTTGTCCGCACGGATGAAGCGCGCCATTTCGGGCAGCGACGCGTCGTTGTCGGAATCCGCGAACGGATAGCGACCGCCGAATACCCTGTTCCAGTCGGCCACGATCGCGGTGCGCCAGATCTCGTTCAGGCTCGATGCGGCCGGCTGCACGACGACCTGCCAGGTCTGGTCGAACGGCGCCTGGAACAGCTCGCCGAAACCCGACCACTGCTCGCCGAGACTTGCCGCGACGCGGCTCGCGTAGTCGCGGCTCTCGGCCAGGTCGGACGTCTTGCCCTGCAGCACCGACTGCGCAGCAAGACGCGCCATCGCATCCGGATCAGCGCCGGAGACGATCTGTGATGCCTTGAGGCGCATGGCCGTGACCCGCTCGAGGTAGCGCGCGAGACTCAGGTCTCCGGTCGCGGCGAGTTGCGCCGCGGCCTTGCTGTTCGCCGGCGCGCCGGACACCAGATCGCTGCCCGTCAGGCGCAGGATCGGCCCAAAAGCCGTTGCCAGCGGCGCAAGCTGTGGTTGGGTCTGCTTCGACGGGTCCTTTTCACTACCGCCGACGAGCTGCTGTGCCTTGCTGATCAGGTTGTCGGCAAGCGACTGCGCGTTCGCGCCCGCGCCTGCCTGGTAGACAACCGCGTTCATCAATGCAACGAGCGGCGAGCGCTGCGGATCGCCCAGCAGTGTCAGCTGGTCGGCCGTGGCCGATAGCGTCGGGGCACTTTGCCAGCGCAGGCTGTTGAGGAACAGCGCCCACGCACGCGCGTAATCGTCGAAGTAGCGCTGGTGAAGCTGGGCTTTGAGCGTCGACGGCGCAGCCTGAGTCGCCTTGACGTCCGAGAGCACCCAGTCGCCCGCGACGTTGCGCCGTTCGCTCGCTTCGTCGATCGCCTTCGCGATGCGCTCGTCCCACGCTGCACGCGTGAACACGCCCGGCACAGCCGCCGTCGTATTGAACAGGCCGCGGCTGGTCGTGTCGCCAAGCAGCGTGGCCAGCGACACGGGCGGATATTTGGCCTTCGCGTCGTCGAGAATCTGCTGGTAGACCGCGTCGGTCGAGTTCTGGATGCCGCGCACGCTGATGACCGTCTGGCGGGCCGATGCAATCAGATTGCCGTCGGGCACGATAGCCAATGCCGACACGTTGGATGCGGTATCTCGGCCCAGGTGGTTCGCGAAGAAGGCGATCGTGTGCTGGCGCAGGTCGTTCCATGTGCCCGGCGATACCGGCGCGTTGTCTGGGCGCGCCGGCACGGCCGTCGCATCGAGCTGCGGCGTCAGAAATGCTGCGACCGCCCGCTCGGGCTTTGCGAGCATCAGGTACGCCTTCAGCGTGTCGTAGGCCGCTTGCACTTGCGCATTGCCGCCGCCGGCAATTTCTGCGTCCGACAGGGACGCGAGCTGGCGCAGACGTTCTTCGAGCTTCCGGCGAATCGGCGCAACGAGGATGCGGCTTGCCGCGTTGGCGTAACCCGGCCACAGTGCATCGAGCAGCGCGCCATCGCGGTTCAGGCCGAAGCGTGTCTGCCAGGGGGCCCCCTCGCGCTGCCGGACCTCCAGCGTGTCGATCTGTTTGTCGAGGCTGTTGAGGGTTTGCAAGGTGTGCGTGCCGTCTTGCGCGGCAGACAGTTTCGCGACGGTATCGGCCGCGTTCTGGATCGTTGCTCGGTTGACAAGTCCGGACATCATTGTGCCGCCGATCCAGCAGCCAATCAGAACCGTTGTCATCCATGCTGCTGTCGTCGACACCGAGAAGCCAACGCGCCGGCCGTGAATCTTGCGGCTATGCTCCGCAATGGTTTGCCAGATCGTCCGGCGCTGTGGCCCTATCGCCGTATCATCGCTTGTCTCCGCACTCGATGTTGAAGGTGCTAGTTCCTGTTCCTTGAACAGCGGCGTAAACAGTAGCCCATGAACGGGGTGCCTCCATTCACGGGACTGCGCCGCCTGCAACACGAGTTCGGAGAGCGCACCACGCAGGCTCGAGATATGTTGCGATAGCGCGGCGGGATAGCGGTCCCCGGCGTCCTTGATGAGGCGCACGACGCCCGCATCGGCGAGATTGTAGGAAAGATCCTGAAGCGACGTGTCGATCTCATCCGCGGCTACACGCGCGTTCGACCACGTAAAGCCGATCGCCTCGTCGGGGCCCGACGTTTCGCTGCCGAAATCGGTGACGTTAAGTAGATATGTGGGCGCCGCCCAGCGCAGGGCACGCGTAGTACGGGCCAGCCGTTGGCCGATTTCGTCGGTATCAAATGGCGCAGTGCCCGAGCTGCGATTCCTGGTCACAACAACGATCGCGTCGATCGGACGTCGGCGGCGCACGCGTCGGATCTGATCGAGCCAACCCGTGTCGAGTACGGCGCCGGCTTGTTTCGAGTAAAGCAGTACCATGTTGCCACTGACGACATAGCCGGCATCTGCAAGCCCAGGAGCCAGTCGATTGACGATCGGCTCGTCACCTGCAACGAGTACCCAACGATCGCGATAGCGCCAGTGCCAGCCATGTCGATCGCGCAGTGCCTCTCGAAGGCTTTCCGCTCGGTGCGCATTCAGGTCAATCGGTGCTTCAACTTGTGCCGCGCCGATTCGAGACAATGGATCGCGATCGTAACGATTCGCTGCGCGGCCGCGGTCGTGCTGAGCCACGATTCGCCATGCAGCGGCTAGTGGTGCACGCAAGAGCAGGACCACCAGCCCAATGAACACAACCGTGCCGACACGATGGGCGGGTGACGGATCCAGCCCCGCTCCCTTGAAATACACCAAGAGCGCTACGATTGCAGTTAGCGCTGGGACGAGGACCCAGAATCCGAAAATCTTGCGAATGCTCATGCGTTCGAGGCCGTTTGTTGTTATGCGCGAGAAGCACGGATCACGGCGAGCCGCGGCGTGCCCTCGTGCCATGCAATGAGTTGCTGTACACCGATCTGCACCGCATGCTCTACGCCAAGTGCAATAGCGAGCCAACCAGCACAGATTCCGGGATTGCCGATCGCGAGATCGACATCGTGCACGCCCGTGAACCCGTCCGTTTGCGAAACAGCTAGCTTTGTATCCGACGCGGCTTGAAGCAACGCGCCCTTGTCGGATTTATATAGACCGACCTGCCAGAGATCGCGGGCGTCATTTGCGCTTGTCTTGCCCCAAAGCAGGGCTTTGGAAATGGCGCCGTCCAATCCGTCCGCGCCGACCTCCACTGGGCGGTGCAGCAATGCCAGCGTCTTGAACGCGCAACGTTCGGCGAGCGGAGCCCACGCAAGTAGCACGCCAACGGCGGCTTCAGCGCTCGATTGCGGCGGGGCATCGTGCAGTTGTACTGAAACAATAAGGGAGGCCTTTTCAAGGGACGGGCCGCCACGGATATCCAGCCATTCGTCCAGGATCATTACCCCCGGAGCGGCACCTAGCAGTTTCGCCTTCATGGGCCGAAGGCCCTTCGCGGTCCAGCAGGATTGCCATAGATTGAGCAGGCTTTCCTGATCCACGTCGGTCGGCAAATGCAAATGAACGCTCAGCGGTACCTTGCTGGGTATCGCGGCCACGGAACCGGCGATCCGCTCAAGCAGGGCACCGAAGCACGCTCGGTATCGTTCGGGTAGCTTACTGCTTTCCTGGAACGCCAACGCCGTGTGTCGCACCGCATCAGTGCCTGCAGGCGAAGTTTCGGCAGTCAATACGAGTTCACCATTGGCGATCTTGGCGGCGACATGCGCGCTGCCCGGTGCGGTCAGATACGTGCAGCCAAGTACGGCTAGCGGCTCGCTTGCAAACAGCAGCGCTTTTGCCCGATCGTCAGCGCGAACGTCATGCTGCGCCTGCCGCCGTTGGGTTGCCTCGTCGTAGTAATGGAGGCGCAGGCCAAACAGCGCACACCACGCCAACGCAGGGAATACGAGGAGACGTACCCAGAACCAGACGGTATTGGTTGGCTCGCCGTTAGGCCAGGTCAACAAGGCAACGACGACGCCGACGAGCATGACGACGACGAAAACGCCGAGCCAGACAATCGCGCGCGGCGGTTTCGGGGCATCGCCGGATGGCTCGACCTCGGGAAGTTCTACCGGCATGACGGTCCTCTTACAACAGGCTCGAAATCAGGCGGCACCCGCACATGGCCCGATATCCGTGCCGAGCGATAGGCACGCCGTCATCCAGCATCGTCTCATCGCCATCGATGATCAGATTGGGCCGGATATCGTGTTTCGGGCATGTCACCTCGTCACCCTTACGCGCGACGTATCGGTCCTCGAAGCACATCGTGCCCGATGCGGTTATGACTCTGCCGCCATGATCGGTGGCATCGCCAAGACGGATGAGATCAATCATGGAAACTCCTGAAAATGTCGAACAAGGCGGGAAATGAGTTCGCGCGCACGTATCGTTTCAATACACACCCATGCAATGCGAATAGCCGATCTACCGTTACGCCTTCTCATAGGCGACAAGTTTCCAGATGACGTCAGTGGTGTAGCGACGCTTTCCGAATACGCTGTCGAGCAGCGCCAGCGGGCGCGGCTCGTACACATCGAGCAACGGCAACACGTCGCCCTTGCTGAATGTTCGCGTCGTATTGGCCTGAAGCTCCGGACGAATCTGTGCACACCACACGCCACTCTCGGGACACCGAGCGCCCGCTTTCGCGGTGGTTCCAATAGGCGTACGAGCGCGGGGCTCGGCGGGCTCATCGACTTGGGAGGTTTTAGCCTCTCCCGACGAAAGCGGCAAGCCGGTCGCCGGGTCGAGGTTTTTCGACTTCGCAAGCCTGTGGACCAGTTCCTCGGACGGCTTCTGTGGTGGTACAGCAGCGTCCTGCTCCTTCTGCCACTGGAACGTGCCGTCCCACGGCGGCAGTTTGGCCGGCGGTAGCGGTACGATTTTGTCGATGTCCGGCACTTTCGGATTGTGGCCCTCTCTCTCGTCAATGAATTTTCCGATCAATTTGTATCGGCGAGACCGTTCCGGGTCGCTAGCTAGTGCGAGATAGTTCAGTTCGTTTGTCGCAGGTGGCGCCTTAAATCCCTCCTCAAGAGCCAATGCTGACAGGGTGTCCCCAGCTGCTACACCTTTCTGAAAAACTTTTACAGCTTCCGGAAAAAGTTTGTCAGTTTGGAGATCGATACCCAATGTATTAGCCGCGTCTCGTTGACCCTGATCGACGGCACACTGACGCATCTGTCGAGCGATATCAGGTGCCTTGTCGATGGGCGCTAGCAGATTGGCAACGTAGGCCTGTGCTTCCGGACTACCCAGATCCGCGGCCTTGCGGAAATAGCGGCGCGCCTTGTCAGCGTTCTGCTCCACCCCGTATCCAAGCTCAAGGTAATGGCCCATGTCGTAGTAACCACCCGGTACTCCTGCCTTGATCAGTTTCTCGACTAAATCAATAGTCTCCCTATCAGGATGCGGAGAATCTGCACGCCCCTGCGAGACCAGCAGTTGCAGGTTGTGGTTGGCCTTGTAGTGACCGTAGGCGGAGGCAATTCGGTAATAGCGGGCGGCAGCATTGAGGTCTTTATGGCCGTCCAATTTTTCCAGAAACAGTCCATACTTGAACAGCTTGTCTGCTTCGGGGTCGAGCGGCGGTAGGTGATCCGCCTCGTGAACACACGTGAAAGCCAGATTGGCGCGCACCGCGCTGATCTCAGATTGGGAGGGCACGTTGCTATCCTTGTTCGAACACGCGAATAATAATGGGATGAGGAAGAGCGAGAGGAAGATTGTTTTCATGAATCAGTCCAATCGGAGTCTGCTTGTTGAAATACGCATGAAACCAATTAGCGATGCATATGGCGCCAGTCCTTTCGCTTGATTGCTAGCGTTCCTCTTGATGACACGGTCCCATTGCTTAAACGCCTCACTCGGCAAGTCCTGCGCTCCCATTCCATGCGTGTGAATGTTCCACAACCGCCGCCGTAGAGCCTGCGTCACCCCAGAATGCTCGTGACAGATATTCAGTTCGCTATCCACTTCCATGCTGCGCAAGTTGACGTTTGCCGAACCGTGTGTGAGGAACACGTCGTCCACGATCATGATCTTGCTGTGTACGTAGACCGGCATCCATTGCTTTGGCGGCGAATCGGGTGCGACCAGCGTACACACATGAATCTTCAAACCGGGAACCTCTTGCGGCAGGATTGGCTTGTTTTCGTTGCCGTTGTCTCGATACTTCTGCTGCAGCTCTTCCAGTTTCTTTTCTGCGACTTTCTGGCGTGCTGGACCATTCGCGCTACGGTCGAACCGAGCCGTTGCTACCTCGTTGACCGCACGCTCGACCTCAATTCCAAGTTGTTCGGAGCGAGAAATTCGCGCTACATTGGGCATCGTGTCCGCGCGGCCGAGGCTGTTTAGCATGTCGTACGTCGTACCAGTCCCCATGCCCACGGCATCATCGGTCGAGTTCGTCACTACGAATAGGTGAAGTGATCCGTGAATACCAGGATCGCGCCCGGCCGAAACGTGTCGCTGGGCAGCAGCCTTGATCTTCTCAGCGAGTGGCGCCCATCGGAAATACTGATTCTCGATGTAGATGAACTGCGTCGCGTTGTTGACTGCTTGTAAATAGAGGGCCTTGATGTTGCGCACGCCTTCCTGAGACTGCGTGCGGTTGACCTGTGCCATCACAGGCGTGCCCAAATCTGGTCGCACTTTCAGTTGCGGGGCATACGCTTTGCGCTTGCTCAGGAGATCGACCTTTGCACTGCGCTGCCATGCGCGGCAAAAATTAACATTCAGATGCTCCAGAATTGGGCCCGTAACGAGTGCGGACATATCCTGGCGAGGAGTTTCTCCATTGCGGCCGAAGCGCGGATGCATCCGTCCAAAGCGATGCGCGTCGTCATCCCAGTAAGCGTCGAGGGTGTTGTGCCCCATTACGAAGCCGATTGCTTGGCTCGGTGCTTCGTAATCGATAAGTACCATTTTTTGATGATGCGACGGCCCCCCGCCGTAGCCGACAACTACGCCTGCTTCGCTGAGATTGGTGTCTGAGCGAAACCTTGATTCGCGGTACATGATCTCCCATCGATCGCTCAAGGAGAAATCACGTGTGACCAGCTGAATATTCTCCAGCGGCCTGACAGTGAGGCTTGGTTTGGACTTGCCGCCTTGAGCGTCGGGCGCCATTGAGCGACGCAACGTGTCGGAGAATTCCTGTTGTTCCGGTGACGGCGCAATGCGTGCCCGGAAGTACCATTCGCGGTCATACTCGAGCTGGGTATTGTTCTCATTCTGCGTAAACGCCCTTCGCACCAGATCATATCCCGGGTTCGGATTTTCAAGTTTCTGCGCGATTGCGAATGTATCGGCCCAGCACAGAATGCGGACCTTCACGCCCTCCCGTCCTTTCTGAATCAGGAGGTCGCCGATGCAGAGCGAGTCACCGCCACCCCGCCTGAAATACATCGATGGCTGGAAACCCCAGCATATGTAGTCGATCGAGTGTTTTGCGGCAAGGATCGCATCATACAACGCGCCAAAGGCCTCTTCTCCGTTGACGAGCGGCTTGTACGAGGCCGGCACCGGATGGAATTCTGCTTTGCCTTCTGGTGTCATGTCTACAAACCACGGGAGACAAAGCCTCGCAGCGGAGGTCTCGTTGAGTGCAATGGGAGCAACGATTTTTGAAGGATTGGCCATGGTCACTCTTCAGAAGAAGCCTCGGAACGCAGATCGAGCAGCGAGCTATATCGCTCACGATGGATCGCGCGATCGCCTGCTGGGGTAATGTCACCATCGGTGCCGCTTTCGTGATAGTGAAAGCCCAGATTCGCCAGCTCGCCGTTACCCGCATCGCCACGATATGTGTCAGCGACAGGAATTGAGTATTTCACGCCGTTGGCAAGTTCAAGCTGGTATTCGCGGGTCGTCACCCTGTGATCGATCGGTATCTGCCCGCTGTGATCGATCACACCCTCCTTGATCAGAGCCCCGTCGGCATGAAGCGTATAGGGCATACCAGCGAAGACAGTGCCTTTTGATGACGGCGATGCTGCCAGGTTGAGCATCAACGGTTGGGCAGGAAGGCTAGTCGGGAGTGTCGAACTGAATTGAGCAGACGCAGCAGAAGGTTTGTTCCACGACGCGCACTTTTCCAGGATGTCGCCCGGCGTGCCGTTCTCAATTCGATTGGCGTTGATCTTGATATACGATCCTCCAGCACCAATCCATACCTCCTTAGCTGCGGACAGTATGAGACGACCTTCGGAACTAGTGATGGTCACGTCCTTGAGCGCAGCCAGCGCCATCTCATCGCTTTGCGCCTGAATCGTCACTTTCCCTTTCGCAGCAAACAGCTTGATACCGAGCCTTTCTGCAAATATTGACACGAGTTCCCCGGCAGCCACTGTGAATCGCCTGATGACACCGATATCTGCATTTCCACCCGCGGTTGCGATGAGGTTCTTGTTGGCCGACAGTTGGAGGTGATCGCCGGACGCGATCCCGATTCCGGCCGGTGCGCTCATGAGGATGCCCGCTTTCTTGAGATCACTCAGGGTGTCGTCCAGCAACATCTTCTGCTTGGTGTAGTCTGCTGCGATTGCTTCGGCGGCCTTTGCCGCATTTGCAAGCGATTGCATTTGTTGCAGCGCTTGCTCGAGGAGCCCCTCGGCCAGCCGCATGTCCAACTGCTTGCCACTGCCTCCTACCTGCGCATCAGCAGAAATGTAGACTCCTTTCCCGCCGCGCACCGCCACATGCTCGTCGGTTCGCAACTCGGCGCCCCTACCTCGCTCCTTGCGACTCCCGTCGACCATGTGCCCCAGATTGAGTTCGCTGGTCTGGAACGGCGTCGTCAGGTGGATGTGCTCGACGTTTTCCTTGTCCTCCATCCGCAGTTCGTTCTGCGCGGCCGTGCGCACGATGTTGCGGGTGTGGTTCAGGTTGTTAACGAGATCCGGATGCAGGCTGTCGTGCATCGCGCCGATGATCACGGGCCGGTCCGGATGACCATCCGTAAAGACGATCGCCACCTCCGCCCCGTCGATCAGCGGGAAGTGGTGCCCGTAGTTGTCCCCGCTATACGGTTTCGCAAACCGCACCGGCCTGCTCGTGCCACCCGGACTCCACTCATCAAGGTCGAACGGCAACTTGATCACGTACCAACCTTGCTCGGTCAGGTACGCGTACTTGTAGTCTCCCGGTGACGTAATCCGGGCCGGCAGGATACCGTCGATGCTGGGTCGTTCGATCGACAGCATCGGCGTACGCCAGACCCGATCCGACGGAATCCCCTCGAAGGTGACCCAGTACGAGTCGCCGCGGCCACCGCTCGACTCGATCGAGGTAACGAAGATCCCGTGCTTCGCGTCCGCGGGATTCGGGTCGACCCGCATCACCTCGCCCGCCTCGAGCCAGAACGGATTGCCGGTTCCCTTGAAGGTAATCTGCTGCGCCAGATGTTCCTCATGACGCAACCGCGCCACGCCCTTGCCCTCTTCGAGCGTCTGGTAGTGCTCGCCCCAGCGATAATCGATCCCGCTCGTCGTCTTGTCGTCGCGCGCGGCATTTTCCTCGACGAGCAACGACACGCCGGCCTCGCGATGGTTGTAATCGTGCAACCGCACCGCCTCGGGCACACGCCGGGTCCGCTTCTCGAGCGTCTTGATGGCGTCCATTCCGGAACTCTCGAGCCCCGAGTCACGCCGGTACAGCACCGTACGCTGCTTGCGCGCATAGGCGTCGAGATCGTCGCCGAACACCATGACCGCGCGGTCCTTCTTCTGCTCCCAGCGGAACCAGATGCCTTCCTGCGCACAGATGCGCTGAATGAAGGCAAACGTCGTCTCGTGATATTGCGTCACGTACTCGTGCCGCTTGTACTGGCGGCGCAGCTTGAACTCGAAGTCGACGCCGGCCCGGTAGCCGTAGTGGCGCAGCGTGTCAGTGACCATTTCCTCGACCGACTGCTTCTGGAACAGCCGGCTCGTGACGCCCCGGTTCAGGTCGGCGAGCTTCGGCTCGAGCCGCACCCGATAGTGCGTCTGATCGGCCGACGTCGCATACTCGTCGAACTCCGTGATCACGCCGTGGATCGTGTACGCGGCCGGCATCTTGCTGAACTGTTCCGCATTCTCCCCGAACATCTTGCGCAGATAGTCCATATTCGGATCCACCGGGGCAATGATGAATTTCGCGGAACGGCCCACCACCTGCTCCATTGGAATGCCGGCCTCGGGGCTGGTGAACTCGATGTCGTACCGGTACAGCTCGCTCACGGCATCCCTGCCTGCGAATTTCAGAACCGAGGTTGGCGCCGGATGCGGCGCCAGCTTCAACTCGTAAGCCTGGGTAGGTAGGATCGACGACATGCAGCAACTCCGTTGAGCGAGCAAACGACAAAAACAGCGACGCCGGAGCTGTCAAGGCTCCGGCGACACGCACATACGTGCGACAGGATCAGCTCTTGGCCTTGGGCATCTGCGAGACCAGCGACAGGCCGATGTCCATGCCTTCGACCTGGAAGTGCGGGATGATGAAGAGCTTGATGCGGAAGAAGCCCGGGTTGTCCTCGATGTCCTCGACCGTCACCTTCGCCTCACGCAGCGGGTGCGATGCCTGCAGTTCGTCGCCCGGATCCTTCATCTCGGTCACGAGCCCCTTGATCCAGTTGTTCAGCTCGAGCTCGAGCAGACGCCGGTCCTTGGTCGTGCCGATGTTTTCGCGCTGGATCAGCTTCAGATAGTGCGCGATGCGCGAGAGCAGGAAGATGTATGGCAGGCGCGCGTTGATGCGGCTGTTGGCCGTCGCTTCCTTCGTCTCGTACAGCGCGGGCTTTTGCGTCGAGTTGGCCGAGAAGAAACACGCGAAGTCGTGGTTCTTGTAGAAAGACAGCGGAATGAAGCCGAGATTGGCAAATTCGAACTCGCGCGTCTCCGGAATCAGCACTTCGGTCGGGATCTTAGGCTGCACGCCGGTGCCGAGGTCATACAGGTGTACCGGCAGGTCTTCCACCTTGCCGCCGGCCTGCGGACCGCGGATCTGCACGCACCAGCCATTGTTCACGAAGCTGCGCGTCATGTTGGCCGCGAACGCAAACGATGCGTTGACCCACAGATACTTGTCGTGATCCGGGCCCTTGACCGCTTCTTCGTAGTTGAAGGCGCGCACGGGCCTCGTATCCTTGCCGTACGGCAGGCGGCCGAGCACACGCGGCATCGTCAGGCCGACATAGCGGGCATCGTCGGTGTCGCGGAAGCTTTTCCACTTGATGTACTCGGCGCGATCGAAGTAGTTGCCGATGTCCTGGATGGCGGCCACTTCTTCCATCGACTTCTTGCCGAAGAACGCGGCGCCCACCGAGCCGATGAACGGCATGTGAGCAGCTGCCGCGACCTTCGAGATGTTGCGCAGCAGTGCGACATCCATCGGCGAGTTCGCGAACTCGAAGTCACTGATCATCGCGCTGATCGGCTGACCGCCCGGCGTGTCGTACTCTTCGATGTACGCAAGGCGATACAGACCGCTCTGGATCAGCTCCGGCGTGTCCTCGAAGTCGCGTTGCAGCGCATCCTTCGACACGTCGAGCACTTCGATCTTCGCGTTTCGGCGGAAGTCGGTGCGCGAGACCAGCATCTTGAGGCCGCGCCAACGGCCCTCGAGCGCCTGGAATTCCGGCGTGTGCATGACAGCGTCGAGCTGGCGGCTGATTTGCCGGTCGAGCTGACTGATGTAGAAGTCCAGCAGCGATTTGTCGAGCCGATCGACCGGCTTGCTTTCCTTCGCGATCAGGTTGAGCAGCGCGTCCATGCCGCGGGCGACGCGTTCGTCGGCCGATGCCTCGGACAAGGTATCGTTGTCGCGAAATGCTTCAAGCGGACGCGCCTCGGCGACGGTATTCAGGTTGATCTTGCTGCACAGCGATGCGTACACGCTGTCATTCTCGAGCACAACGGTCTCGGTCGCGCCCTGACGGGCTTCGTTCTGTTTCATGTGTGGTCCTGTCTGCGTTGGTATGGACGCCCGGTTGCGGAATGCGGTGAAGGCCGACTTGGGCCGTCCGCGCTCAGGCATGCCCCTCCTGCTGCGTCGCCGCCGTCGCGACCTGCGCGAGCTCACTGCGCAGCTTTTCAGACAGCCGTTTATCCTTCAGAATCTTCTCGAATTCGCGCCTGAACGTACCGTTGTCGAGCAGATTCGATTTGAGATCGCGCAACAGATTGCGCATCGCGAGCAGCGCCTGCATTTCCGGAATCTGGCGTGCGACCTGTTCCGGCTCGAAGTCCTTCATCGAGCGGAACGACAGATTCACCGGCAGCTCCGAGCCGTCACCGGCCAACGTGTTCTCGGCTGCGACCTTTAGATCCGGCGCGTAATCGGCAAGCACGGCATCGAAGTTGTTCTTGTCGATATTGACCTTCTTGCGCTCAGCCAGCGGCGCCTGTTCACGGCCCGCGCTGAAGTCGCCCGCGACGAGCAGCTTGAGCGGCAGCTCGACCTTCTTCTGCGCCCCGCCCGTGTGCAGATCCAATGTGATTGATACCCGGCTCTTCGGGATTTCGCGCTGGAAGCTATCCATAGTATTCCTCATCTACTCAAGTTCAAGACACCCGCAGAACTCGCTCGTTGCGTCGCGGTGCCCCCTTCGGTTGCGCTTGCAAGAACGCGTATGCGCCCCTCGTAAAGGAGTACCGACAGCACCTCATAGCGCGGCCTTCATTCATGCGCCGTCATTGCAACGGCGTATTAGACAGGTTTACCCGCTTTGCGTCAAAGGGTATTCGATGTCGCGAAGAAGAGACGCAATGTCAGAGATTATCAAGATACCCAGTTTTCGTAAATGTCCTATAGATTTTTCAATTCGATATGATTTATCCGATATTGTCGAGCGCCTTGCAAGGCACCGCTCTATCGGCCTCCTAGCCTTGTTTTGCAAGGGGGAATGGCCATAATTTAACAATTGACGACATTCGCTTTGACAGTTTCTGACAAAAGACAAAAAAATTATAAAAGCTACCCGGTTTGATGCGACCGTCCTTCTGGCCACTCAACTCGACTGATTGACCACGATCTCTTTACGATTTGCACTCCAAATCAATAAATTCGTATACGGAAGACGTTTGTAGCAATAGAATCGCCCTTCCAACAGAATCAACAGAAAGCCATACACCACACCTATGCGGATCGACAAACCGCTCTGGCATGAGGGCTTGATCCTCACGCAGCAGCACTTCCAGCAGCAGGATCGTTGGGCCGGATTCGCGATGCAGCAGTTCGCGAGCGCCGCGCTCGCCGAGCCATGGGGCACCTTGGGCGTCGAGGTCGATGAAGAGGCGCTGGCGACGGGGCGTGTCAAACTGACGCGCCTGAAACTTCGTTTTCCCGACGGCACGCCGATCGACACGTCGCTCGCGGACGCTTTGCCGTCTGCGCGCGATCTGACGCAAGGGGTACCGGCTGATCTTCAGAGCGTCGTCGTACTCGCGGCGCTCGCGCTGCCGGACGCGAACGGCAACAACTGCCGCTTCGATGAAGCCACGCTGGCGCGCCCCCGCCGCGCGTATCGCGAATTCGTGAAGGTCACGGACCTGAACGGCAGCAGCGAATCGGAGATTGCGGCCGAACGTCACGCGGTGCGGCTGCTGTTCGATTTCGAGTCTCACGCCGACGACACGGTCTGCGCGATCGCACGGCTCACGCGTTCGACGAACGGCCAGTTCCAGGTCGATCACCGGTTCGTGCCGCCGTGCCTGACGCTTTCGAGCCACGTGTTGCACGTCGAACGCGTCATCCGGCTCACCGACATTCTGCAGGCCAAGAGCCTCGCGCTCGGAGCACGCCGCAGCGAGCGCATCGAACAGGTTGCCGAATATGGGGTGGCCGACGTTCAGCTGTTCTGGCTGCTGCATTGCATTCATGCCGCCTGGCCGCAACTGCGGCTGTACGCGACACACCCGAACCGATCGCCCGAGCACCTGTATGTCACGCTGGCGCAGCTTGCCAGTGCGCTGATGACGTTCTCCACGCTCTTGCAACTCGCCGATATCCCGGCGTACGACCATACGCGTGCCGACGAGGTGTTCGCGAAGCTCGAGTCGATGATCCGCGACCTGCTCGACGCGATCATTCCGTCGCGCGTCGTGTCGATTGGGCTCGCGCGCAAGACGCCGACGACGTGGTCCGGTCAGTTTCTCGACGAACGGATCGTCGGCGACGCCGCCGACTGGTATCTGTCGGTCAACGCGCCGATGTCCGCGTTCGAGCTCGTCGAGCAGTTTCCGCGTTTGTGCAAGATCGGCGCGCCCGACGATGTCGAGCACATCGTCAATTCCGCGCTGCTCGGCATTCCGCTCAAGGCGGTCCAGCGCGTGCCGGCTGCGATTCCCGTGCGCCTCGACAACCAGTACTTCGCACTGGATTCGACGAGCACGGCACACGCCAAAATGCTCGCCGCGCGCGCTTGCCAGATCTATCTGCCGGCGTCGGTGCCCGATGCCGCGCTTGAACTCTACGCGGTGCTGCGCTCATGAACACGCTGAATTCCAGCCGTCACGCGACGGCGCTTATGGATAGCCAGCCAGGCACGGCGCGTGTAGCCGGCGAAGGCATCCGCGATCTGCTGCGCGATACGGCCTTGCTCGTGACCACGCTTGGCTCCGGAGGTCACGCCCCGGATGCGGCCGGCTTCCGCGATCGTTGCCGACAGCTCATCGAGCGTTTCTCGAACGCGCTGGAGCAGCGGGGTTATCCGGACGAGGTGCGGCAGGAAGCGCTGATCGCACAATGCGGGCTGCTCGACGAAACCGCTTTGCGCCATCTGCCGGCCGATAGCCGGGCCGGCTGGGAACTCAAGCCGCTGCAGGTCGAGCGGTTCAACCTGCACGACGCAGGCGAGCGCGTATTCGACCTGCTCGACGCGCGTATGCGTGAAACGTCGCCGCGGATCGATCTCCTCGAGTGCTACGCGGCGATCCTCGGCATGGGATTCGTTGGGCGCTATGCCCGTGAGGGCGAAGCGAAGCGCACGGCGCTGATCGCATCGCTGAATACCCAACTGGAGAAGCTGCGGTCGTCGGCGGAACGGCCGTTCATTGCCGATCGTGCGGGACGGCGCCTGTCCGACCGGTTTTACCGGCTTTCACCCTGGGCGATTGCCGGCATCGCCTGCGCGATCGCGTTGGTCGTATGGTGGGTGTGGGCCGCTGCACTCGATGTTCAGCTCGCGCACCTGGTGCCGGCAAAGGTCCGCCAGCCGTGAAGTCGGATCTGCCCGTTCTATCCGAGGCGCCGGTGCAGACACCGGATCATGGGCACGAGGGGCTCGGCTATCCGTTTCGCGCGATAACCGTGTTCGCGGCGGCACTGGCGCTGGCGGTGATCTGGCTCATGCTACCGGTTGCCCGCGGTTTCGCCTGGACGCTCACGGCGGTCATCGGAATCGTCGTGCTCGCGCTGCTGGGCTGGCACACCCGACGGCTTGCACGTGCCCGCGAACACAGTGCGCAGGTTCTGACTGCGTTGGGTGCGGCGACGTCCGATATTCCCGTCAGGTTGCGCACGCGTATGCCGCTTGTGCTGGTCACGGGCGACGGTCTGGCCGCCTTGTTCAACCGTCACGCAGAAGAGCGCTTCGCACACGTGGGCGACGGCGCCATCTGGCTGCGCGTCGATCGTCCTCAGGAACTGCCGCGGCTTGCCGTCGCGGTCCGGCAGTGGCGCGATGGTCGCGCGCCGGACGGCATTGTGCTGTCCGTCGCGCCGGCTTTGCATACGGGCGCGGATGTGTTGACGCAGAAGCTACGCCTGGTGCGCCAGGCCGTGGCCGACGCGGCACGCACCCTGGGCACCCGCCTGCCCGGCTACGTCGCCGTCTACCAACGGCTAACCTCCGGCGACAGTGTGCACGCGCAGGCCATCCCTCAATCGGGCTGGTCGGATACGAACGGCGCGCCCGTAGCGCATTGGTACGGCGTGTCTTCGGCGACGCGCCTTGTCGACGCGGGCCGTTTCGAGCCGGTCCTCCGGGCCGCCGAAGATGAGGTGCAGCACGTCGCGGGCGAGCGCGCGGTCGCCGCTCGTGCAGCGGCGCTTGCATCGATCGTCGGATGGACGCAACGCGTCGTGATCGGCGCGCTCACGGACCGGCAGCAGCCGGCCACGCCGTGGGCGTTGTTCGGTGCCGGCTGGATCGACTGCGGACCCGAAAGCGGTCCGGGCAATCCCTGGCAACGCGACGTCGAGATGCAAACCTGCGTCATGCGAGCAGACGCCGCGGCTTCCGCGCTGCCCTGGCCATTCCCTCAGCCGCTGATTGAAGCGATGCCGCGCCGGCAATGGGCATCGCCGCGCATGGCTGCGTTCGCCCATGCGCTGACGATCCTCGCGTGCGCGGCCGCCGTGGCGTTCTGGGCGTCGGCCAAGAACAACGAGGCGCTGCTGACCCGTATTGGTGCCGATCTTGGCCGCTATTCGGCGATTACTTCCGCACACGATGCGGCGAAGCGCGACGCGCTGCAGGCGCTCGTCGCCGATCGGGACCAGCTCGACCGCTACGCCCGCACTGGCATTCCGCCTCGCCTGTCGTTCGGCATGTACCGCGGCGCTGGACTGATGCCGGCGCTCGACGACGCGATTGCTTCGTACATGCCACCGCCCCCACCGCCGGCGGTGGTGACGCTCGACAGCATGTCGTTGTTCGACAGCGGCAAAGCGCAACTGAAGCCCGGCTCGAACCGCGCGATGGTGGGCGCCATCGAAATGATCAAGGCACACCCGGGTAAACGCATTCTCGTCGCTGGCTATACCGACAACGCAGGCAATCCGGACAGCAATTTGAGGTTGTCGACGGCGCGCGCGCAAGCCGTGCGCGACTGGCTGATCGACGCGTCCGGCATTCCGGCGACACAGTTCGCGATCCAGGGCTACGGCGATACGCGGCCGATCGCGAGCAACGACACGCCGGACGGACGCGCGAGGAACCGGCGCGTGGAGATCACGCTGGTTCCGGAGACTGTGGCCGGCCGCAGCGGGCAGTGAAGGAAATTCTTATCCCCCGGAGCGTTCTGCTTCGGGATTCTGAGGCTCGGGGGCTGGCTCCGGGCGATTTTGGCAGTAAGTAGAAGGAGTGTTTCAATGGCAATTCCGGCCTATATGTGGCTCAAGGACGACGGCGGCGCCGACATCAAGGGTTCGGTGACGGTGCAAGGCCGTGAAGGTAGCGTCGAGCTCGTCGCGTTCAATCACGGCGTGCATATCCCGACCGACGGTAACACGGGCAAGCTGACCGGCACGCGCGTGCACAAGCCGATCACGCTGACGAAGGAAACGGATGCGTCGACGCCGTACCTGTACAAGGCGGTGACGAGCGGCCAGACGCTCAAGTCGGTCGAGATCAAGTGGTACAAGATCGACGACGCGGGCAAGGAGAAGGAATATTTCAACACCAAGCTCGACAACGTCAAGATCGTGGCGGTCAACCCGGTGATGCACGACATCAAGAACCCGGACTACGAGAAGCACAACCACCTCGAGAACGTGGAGCTGCGCTACGAGACGATCACCTGGTCGTACAAGGACGGCAACATCATTCACAAGGACACCTGGACCGAGCGTTCCTGATCGCCTGAATGTGGTGACCGGATCGCTTGCTGCAACCGATCCTTTTGCCAGCTCGCAATGCGGGCTGGTCCTTTTCCATCTGGGAGCCAGCCTGCTGTCGGCAGCACCGTTCCCATCGTGACCTGTTTCCGCCATGACGCTGCGCGACTCTACCCACCTGCTCCGCCGACTCAACCCGCACTGCGCGAAGGCGCTCGAGGCGGCCGCCAGCCTTTGCCAAGGACGACTTTCGGACGAAATCACGGTCGAACACTGGCTGTTGAAGCTCATCGAGGCCGGGGACGGTGATATTCCGACGATCTTGCGGCATTACGGGATCGCGATCGATGCTGTCTGGGATGCGTTGATTGCCGCGATCGAGCACCAGCCTCGCAATCTGCGCGGCAAGCCGGCGCTTTCGCCGCAACTGGCTGTCGTCCTGCAGGACGCGTGGCTACGCGCCACGGCCGAGACAGATGACGCCGCCATCCGCTCAGGTCACCTGCTGCAGGCCATCGTCGATGCCCCGCACGTGCTGCGCGCGCAGAACGCGTGGCCGCTGCTGTCCGTCAGCAGCGCGCAAATCCAGCGGCTTCTGCCACGTCTCGGTCACCGGTCGTGCGAAAACGAGCCAGAAGACGTGGAAACGGAAACAGATGACACGGCGGGCGCACCGGCTGACGAGGTTCGGCCAGTGTCCGCTGCAAGCGAGAGCGCACGAACGCCCTCGCCTCAACGATCCGTCGAGGGCAACGCCCTTGCCCGCTTCGCGATCGATCTGACCGAGAAGGCACGCTGCGGCCACATCGACCCTGTATTCGGTCGCGATCGCGAGATCCAGCAGATGGTCGACGTACTGGCGCGTCGACGCAAGAACAATCCGATCCTCGTTGGTGAACCGGGTGTGGGCAAGACCGCCCTCGTCGAGGGGCTCGCGCTGCGCGTGGCCGAGGGCAGCGTGCCGAACGTGATCCGCGATGTGCGCATCCTCACGCTCGATCTGGGCCTGCTGCAGGCCGGCGCTGGGGTAAAGGGCGAATTCGAGCAACGCCTGAAGAACGTGATCGACGAGGTACAGGCCTCGCCCGTGCCGATCCTGCTGTTCATCGACGAAGCGCATGCGCTGATCGGCGCCGGCAATGCGGCCGGCGGCGCCGACGCCGCAAACCTGCTGAAACCGGCACTCGCGCGCGGCGAGCTGCGCACGATCGCGGCCACCACGTGGTCGGAGTACAAGGAATTCTTCGAGCGCGACGCGGCGCTCGAGCGACGCTTCCAGATCATCAAGGTCGACGAGCCCGATGACGACGCGGCGTGCCTGATGCTGCGCGGCCTCAAGAGTCGCTACGCGAAGTACCACAGTGTTCACATCCGCGACGAGGCGCTCGTCGCCGCTGTGAAACTCTCTCGTCGCTACATTCCCGCGCGGCAGCTGCCGGACAAGGCCGTCGATCTGATCGATACGGCGGCCGCGCGTGTTCGCATCGGCCTCGAATCTGCACCCGCGGAACTGCAACGAGCCCGCGCGGCGGTCGCGGCGCTGGAACTCGAACACGCGACAGTGGAAGAGGATGCGCACGCCGGCATCGACGACGCATCGGCACGCCGTGCGGCACTCGATGCGGCGCTTGTGAGCGCGCAGTCGGAACTGACGGATCTGCAGGCTCGCTATGACGGTGAGCTCAAGCTCGTGCAGGCGCTGCACGAGCAACGTGAACAAGAACCGTCGGCTCGCGACGACGCTTCGCTGGCTCAAGCGCGGCAGGCGCTTGCCGGCGCTCAAGGTAAAGCGCCGTTGATTTTTGCCGACGTCGATGCGCAAGCGATCGCGCGCGTCATTGCGGAATGGACCGGGGTACCCGTGGGCAACCTGGTCGAGGACGAATTGCTGAGCCTGCTCACGCTCGAGGCGCAGCTTGCGACGCGTGTCGTCGCGCAGGACGATGCGCTCGCCGCGCTGGCCGAGAGCCTTCGCACCGCAAAAGCGGGTCTCAAGAACGAACATGCGCCGCTCGGCGTGTTCCTGCTAGCCGGACCGTCCGGCGTGGGCAAGACGGAGACCGCTCTGGCGCTGGCCGACCTGCTCTTTGGTGGCGAAGCGGCGCTCACGACGATCAACATGTCGGAGTACCAGGAATCGCATACGGTATCGCAGCTGAAGGGCTCGCCCCCGGGCTACGTCGGGTACGGCCGTGGCGGGATCCTGACGGAGGCGGTGCGCCAGCGCCCATATAGCGTCGTATTGCTCGACGAGATCGAGAAGGCCCATCGCGACGTGCTGGACATCTTCTACCAGGTGTTCGACCGCGGCACGATGCGCGATGGCGAGGGGCGCGAGATAGATTTCCGCAACTGCGTGATCCTGATGACGTCCAACCTCGGCAGCGCGCAGATCGACGAAGCGACAGTGGACGACCCCGACATCGCACAGGCCGCGCTGCTCGAGACCATCCACCCGGAACTCGTCGCGCATTTCCAGCCGGCGCTGCTCGCTCGCTTCCAGACGCTCGTCTACCGGCCGCTCGACGCGACCGCGCTCGCGTCCATCGTGCGGCTGAAGCTTGCCAAGGTCGGCGATCGCCTGCGCCGTCAGCACGGCGTCGAACTCGCCTGCGACGACTCGCTGATCGGAGCAATGGCCGAACTGTGTCTCGCCCGTGAGTCGGGTGCGCGCAACGTCGATGCGTTCCTCAACCAGCGCATCCTGCCGACGGTGTCGCGCGAGTTGCTGGCGCGCATGGCAAGCCGCGCCGCGCCCGCGAAGATCGCGTTGTCGAGCTCGGCGGAGGGGAACCTGACGATCGATTTCGTCGATCGCGACGAGGTGGCACACGCCGCAGCGCCTGCCCCGGTCGCCGCATAACGGAGCGACGCGATGCCTGCCGGCCCTTCTCTCTACGACATGCTGCTCGGTCAGATCGGCGGCGAGCCGCTGTACGCGTACGATGATCGGACGCTCGAATGTTTGAGCGTTCAGCAGAACGTCCAGCGCATCCTGAACACGCGTGCGGGTGCGCTCAAGCACCTGCCCGACTACGGCCTGCCGGATCTGACCAACATCTACAAGGCATTGCCGGCGTCTGCCCACCTGCTCAAGGAGCAGATGGAGGCGACGCTTCTCGCGTACGAGCCGCGTATCCGATCGATCGACGTCGAGATCATCGACAATGACGACCCCGGCGTGCTGGTGAGCTTTGAGATGACCTGTCACCTGAAGAAGGCCGGTCTGGTCCGATTCGGTACGTACTTCGAACCGCCTGGGCGCATGCGCGTGAAGCGGCGGGTTCGGGAGCGCGGCTGATTCGGTGGCTTTTTCTGAAATGACGCCTACGTGGAGCGGCTTCAAAATTCGCGAAATACTGCACGCTAATGCACAAGCCTCAGGACAAGCGCTCGGTCCTGACGCCCGACGCCGTTGATATCCTGCCCGTTCGAAAGCGCGATGATCGCAAGGTCGATACCTAGCGATCACCGCACCTGTCGTTACTCGTGTCCCAATGCGAACTGGACTCCTGCCGTACCTCCCGATTCGATAAATGGGTTGCCCCATTCACCTAAGCTTTACGTCCGGCTGCGAGCCACAACCGGACGGCCGGCAGATGATCAATCTCAGTTGCTAAAGATCAGCCCCCGAGCGGCGCCATTGACGTAAATCCGGCCATATCGGTTCCAGTCACCCGCCATCACGCCGGAGTCGCCGAATTGGTGCGCGTCATCGTTGAAGCGCGCCCACGTTGCACCACCGTCGTCGGAATGGTAAATACCCCAGACGCCGTTCAGCGTCCCTTCCACATAGACCGCGGCCGAATACGGCGAACCGCTCCGTGCCTTGCCCAACGCGATCACGGTGGCGCCCAGCGTGCCGTTGGCCGACGCAAACGCGCCGCGCTTCGTCCAGGTCGCCCCCGAGTCCACCGAGTGGTACACGGCCGTGCCATCGGCCAGCCAGAGATCGCCCTCCGCGTTCGGATTGACCACCATCGACGTCTCCCCCCACGCATTCCAGGCCAGGTTCGCGTTCACCGAGCCCTGGCTCAGCGTGAACGTATGGCCGCCGTCGGTCGACACATAGATCTTGCCGCGCTGCCAGCTCCACGGTGCGCCGCCTGAGTCGTAGGCATAGACCTTGTTCGGGTTCTTGCGGTCCGCGGCCAGGCGGTAGGCACGCGGGAAGCCGTTCCAGGTGGCACTGAACGCCGGCAGGTTGGTCGCCGTCCAGCTGGCGCCATTGTTCGTCGTGTACGACGGGACCGAGTCCGGCGGTGCCCAGGCCACGTGGTTGCGGGACGGGACGACCAGGTTGCCCACGTTGCTCTGGCTTGCCGCGGCGCCGTTGGGCAGCGACGCGAACGTCGCCCAGCTATTGCCGCTGTCGCCCGACCAGAAGCCCTTGGTGGCATGGCCGTTGGCGTTGTCGACGCCCGCGGCGGCGATGTACGTCGGATCGGACCACGACATATCGGCCGAATTGCCGCTGCTCCACGTGTTCAACGGGCCTTTCGTCGGCCTCGTCGACAGATCCGTATTGACCCACGTGCCGATGTCGCCGGCGCTGTTGATGAAGTTGTACGACGCGCCGGGCGGCGCCGTGACGAGGGCCAGCGTCACGGTTTCCTCGAGGTTGTCGACCTTGGCGCTCCAGGTCGGCGTGGGCGACGAGGCGTTCATGGTTTCACAGATGCCGCCACCGTGGACGTGCATGATGTGATCGCGATTGGCCGGGTCGATGGTGACGCCTTCCACCCAGCCGGCGCAGCCACCCGAGGCAGTGCCGGTATGCGGCATGCCGGCCTCGATTTCGCGCCACGTGCTGCCGCCGTCGTCGGATAGCTGGATGATCTTGCTGGTGTCGCTCCAGCCGGTCATGCCCAGTGCGATGCGGGCGGACGAGCCCAGACCGGAGACGGACAGGCCGCCAAAGCCGTTGCTGTTGGAGCTGTTGAGCAGCGTCCAGTTGCTGTTGTTGCTGCCGCCGAACTGGTAGAGATAGCTCGGTCCGCCGATGCCCTGGCCGACGCCCGCGTTGAACACCACGTAAAAGTTGCCGCCGGCAGTGCGCACGACGTGCGGGATGTAGTAGCCGGACACCGTCGGCGGGACGGGCACCGGCGTCCACGAGAAGCCGCCGTTGGTGGACTTGTACAGGGTCGACGTCAGGCCCGCCGCGTTGGCGTAGTCCGGAGCGACAGTCGCCCACATGATCCAGGTCGGCTGGCCACTACCCTTGCCCGACGTATCGAAGATCACCTGTTCGACACCGATCGGGGAACTGCCGCCGCTGATCGTGGTGGAAGACAGCCCCGCGACCTGCGCCCAGGTGCGGCCCGAATCGGCACTCTTCCACAGGCCGGCCGTGCGCGATCCGTAGAACAGCGTCGACGGATTGTTCGGGTCGACCTGCAGGCGCTCGCCGGTGCCCCGGCCGTTGTCGTTGCCGCCCACCGGGAACGGCAGGTCGTAGTGCGCCCAGGTGTTGCCACGGTCGCTCGAGATGTAGATGCGGCCGTTGTGACCCTGCGTCACGGTAACGCCGGTCATCATGTAGACGAGCTGATCGTCGTTCGGGTCGAGCGCGAGGCTTTCGACGCCGTGGAAATCGCCCTCGCCTGCGCCGAAACCGATGCCGTCGGTGATGGGCGTCCACGTCGAACTGGTCGCGTTCCAGCGGTACGCGCCGCCGACGTCGGTGCGTGCGTACAGCAGGCTCGCGTTGGTCGGATGGTAGATCAGGCCGGTCACATAGCCGCCCCCGCCCCACTTGACGCTGGTCCAGCTGGCCGCCGGCAGGTTGCCGCCGAATGTGCTGCCTCCGGTGTTTCCACCGCGAACCGCGCCGGCCTGGCCATCACTGGTCGCGGGCGTGGTACCGCTAGCGGCACCGCCTTGTGTCCCGGCGCCACTGCCCGCGGCTGCCGTGCTGCTTCCCTGTGTGCCATCCGATCCGTCACCGCAGCCCAATAGCGTACACGCCATCGCCGCAGCGGCAATCCATCGTTGAGAAAACACGGTCATCGGAGAAATCCTTGAAGGAAGAGGTCCATCGAATTGGCGGGCCCGCCGTCGGGCCCAGAGCGGCAATTAATTCGCGATGAGCGATGCGATTTGCGCGGCGCTGAGCGCACCGCGATAGATACGAAAGTCGTCGATGAGACCGCTGAAGGTGGCGTCGGCACTGTATTGCGATTTGCCCAGCCAGTTCTGCGTGGTACTGCCCAGGCGGAACGGCGCCTGGAACATCGCCGTGTTGGTGCTGACTGGCATGCCATCCACGTACATCGTGCCGGTCGAGCCCGACAGCGTGACGGCCACATGCACCCATCGCTTGCTGGGCAGTTCATTGGGCGCGTCGATGATCTGTTCGGGAGGGCCGTCCCCGGGACCGTTGGTCGTCATGGCGAAGCGCGCCCCCGTCCAGCCGCTGCGCAACTGCGCGCGCGGCGTGAACATCATGTAGCGGTGGAAGCCCGTGCCGAAGTCGAACAGGCGTGCCCACGTTTGCGAGCCGTTCCAGAACACCCAGCTGGCGATGGTGAAGTCCGACACATCGACCAGCAGATCGTCGGGCAAGGCCACATATGCGCCCGAGCCGTTGAGCGAGACCGCGCTGCCGCTGCGCCCCACTGCCCACGTTGCGCCGTTGAGCGTGCCATTGCGCCCGTTGCCCGAGCGATCGGCGGCCGTGATGCCGCCGCCTTCATCAAACGGGAGATGCGCGAGCAACTGCTGCGCCGTGATCACTTTCACTTCGTTGGAAAGCGCCGATTCGCCCGCAATCGTTTGCGCTGTCACGACATAAAAATACGTGCCGTCACCGGCTGGCATATCGGTGTAGGTCAGCAGATCGGTGATACCGCTCCGGATGGTGCTGTACGGTCCGCCGGCCATGGTGGCGCGCTTGACGTTGTAGCTGACGGCGTTGCTGCTGCCCCACCACGACAGCACCACCTTGCCCGCGCTGGCGTAGCCGGTCAGGCCGGTCGGCGTGGCGGCAGGGGTGCCGGGGTCGAGCGTGCAGGTGAGCGTGCCGTAGCCAAGCTGGTCGAAGCCGCCACTGTTGGGGCCGTAGTTGCCGCCGCCGCCCTCCGGCGCGACACGCTCGGCAGCGCGCTGGGTGTAAGGCGCCGCCAGGCCTTTGCGGTTGATGTAATGGTTGGCCACCAGCGCCCAGCAGGGACGTCCCAGGGCGCCGCCTCGCCCACCGGTGGACATCTGCGTCTGGATGACGCCGGCGCTGTTTTTGTACGTGACAAAGGGCACTGTGTAGAACGCGCCGTCCGCCTGCGTCAGGTTGGCCTTGGCCACATATTCCGCGCCCGCAAGGAAGCGGTTGTTGTCATAGCCGTACAGGTCGATACCCTGATTCCAGGCCATCTCGCAAATGGCGCCGGTCAATGCAATGCCGAGCACACTGTGGCCCTGATCTCGGCCGGCTTCTTGCCATTGTCCGAGGTTGCCGGGGTGCATGTAGTACACGGCTTGCCGGATGCAGCCGTTGCTGCCGCCGCTCTTGAAATGGGTGACGGCCTCGTTGACGAGTTCGGCATCGTCACACAGCACGCCAATGGCCAGGACGCATGCGATGTTGGCCAGGCCCCAGTTGGCCCAGTAGTGCGTGTCCATCGCGGTGTCGATACGGGTCAGGAACGCATGGCTGACCGGGTAGAACACGTTGCGCATCATCGCCTGAAACGCGGCGAGTCCGGCCGGACTCCAGCCGCTGTAGCCGCGCATGATTTCGGCTGCGTTGGCGAACTCGTAGCCGTAGATGCCGGCGGCGAGCGCCACGTCGCTGCCGCCAAGCGTCGTCAGCTTCGCGGCCCATTGGTCCAGATACTCCACAGCTTTGTCGGCGTAGCGTGTGTCGTCCGACACCTTCCAGCGCAGCGCGTCGCCATAGGCGGCGGCGATGTCGTTGTAGAGGGCGCCGTAGTTCTGGCCATGCGTCGGATCATTGCCGCGATAGATGCCGACCTGCGGGTTCGGCGTGTTCGTCAGGCGCGTGTGACCGTTGGCGACGAGCAGATTCCAGCTGTCGATCCAGGGCGAGGCCTTGGCCCCGACCTTGGCGCGCATACGCGCGAAATCCGCGTCGGTGTGCAGCAGGCCCGGATGCGTGAAGCCATGCATCTGCACGATGCTCTCGGACGGCGGGACTGGCGGCTTCGCCGGCGCAGGGACATCGGACAATGTCGGCGTGCTCGCACCGGGTTGATCGTCGCTGCCCGTCGTTGCCGGTGCGGCATCCGCACTGACGGCAGCAGCACCATCGCCGTCACCTCCGCAACCGGCCAGCAAAGACGCCCCCATCCCCACCATGAAGTGCCGGCGCGAGGTGCTCTGGATACGGCCCCCTTCGCGCGCATTATCCGAAAGCGTCGCCCACTGCACCTGATCGTCGTTCATACACTTGTCCTGTTTCTAGTTGTCGCCAAACGGTCGGCACGGGTATTCGAGCGAATAGCCGCAACCTTGCGCACGCACAGCGTGGTTTGGTCGATATCCTGGCCCGCGAGCGCGTACGTCATCAGGTTCGGACTCGCGTGATCGATTCGCGCTCGAATTGCCCGGACATCAGTTCCTTGACCGTTGCCTCGCCAGCACCATCGCCGCTGCCCGCGCGCATGGAGGATTCCTGTCGGATCTCCGGGTTCTGGTTCAAGACCTCGCTTCCGTCGTTACGCTTGTCAGCGCGTTCGTGGCCCTGACCATATCGACAAGGATTCCTATTCATATGACATAAACATAGATCGACTACCAAGCAATCGAGGCATCATCCCGCTCCCTCGCTATAGGCGGGGATAACGACAAAAAACCGGCGCGAGGCGCGCATTATTCGTGTGAATTCCGGTCACGTCAACTTATGAACAACAGCAAATCCGAATCGAATCGCAGCTCAGATCGTCACGCTCGGATCACCTCTCGCCGAGATCGCGTTATTCATCGCACATTACACAGCACCACAACCTTACATCCGATATGTATATGTCTACTTTTAGTAAATTTTAGTTTCCATGTTAAAAGAACAGGCCATCCGCCCCGCAACACACCGATTACCATGGAATCCGATATTTTTATATTTATATTTTAAATTTCATAACATTTACAACACAACATTCATCCTGTTATCTCATCATTTCTAGACTTCTCGCCAAATCCGGATCCGAGTCCGGGATAGACTGTCCCCACGACTCGTGCTCAATATGTGCATGCCCCGTCATCGACGTCGCCGATGCCCCCTCCTTCTACCTTCGCGCCGCCAACCGGAAGCAACACAACCGAACTCGCGCTGCCCGACGAGCCCGGACGGTGCGCGGCAATCCCCGAACCCGACCTACAGCATGCGAAGCGTCTGGCGATGAAGCCGTACCCTGACCGATCGACATCGCAAGCATGGACAGTGAGGTAGCGAACGCGCTCGAAGGTATAACCATCAAACATGGTCAACTCGGGCTTTGGAACGAATCGCGCCGTCAACGCACCGCGCGATGCGACGTTTCTCTGGGGCGAGGGGCGAAGTGTCTCGCCTCTGCGAATACCGCTTGGATACCCTGATGAAAAAAGCGCTCTTGTTCTCATGCACCGTCGGGGCAGCAGCCGGACTTACGGCCACCGCCAACGCAACCAATATCGGAATCAACATCGGTATGCCAACGCCCGTCGTGCCAGCCCCGGCGCTTACCGTTCCTTCTCGCGTGAACGTAGTCACGCCAGGTTGGTACGGTAAGCGCTATTACGACGGCAACCGCTATTGGACACGTGACGAGTGGAACGAGCGTCCCGCCACGATCGCCACCATGGCGGCGGCCATCGTCACTGCCCGCCCGGGCACGAAAAGAAAGGCGATTGTTGAGCCAACGGCAGTCCCGATAGAACGATACCCGGCGGCGCTCGCCGCCGCTGTATGATCCGATCGCGACCAACGGCATCATGCCCATCACCGTGCCGCGATCTCGCCTCAACATTCACCAAGATTCAATGCGGAAACTCCTCACCTGCGGGCTCATGGCGCTCGCCACACACGCCTTTGCGTCCAACTCCTGCCCCCAATTCACCCCCAAAGGAAAATCTCCAGTTGTCGTCAATCCCCGGATCGCCGCGACGACGCGCGTTCTGTGCTATTCGGATTTTGAAGTGCTGCATTCGAGCATCACGCACGGACCGCTTTGGTCGGCCGAGCACCTGACCCGCACGCATCTGGAAGCAGCGAAAAGCGAGATCCGCACGAACCGATTCTTCGAGGAGCCGCGGTTACCGAACGGCGAACGCGCGCGACTCGCGGACTATCGCAAAAGCGGCTACGATCGCGGGCACATGAGCCCGGCTGGCGATCGCTGGAACGATCGGGCAATGGCCGAATCCTTTACGCTGGCGAACATGGTGCCGCAGAATCCGACGAACAACCGTCACCTGTGGGCACATATCGAGGAAGCAGTTCGCCGGATTGGCCTGCACGTGGCAGATACTTATGTCGTCACGGGCCCGCTGTTCAAGGGCGCGGAACTGACGACCATCGGCAAAAGCGGAGTCGTCGTGCCCACCCAACTCTTCAAGGTAGTCTACGTTCCTCAGAAGCGGCTCGCGTTCGCGGTCGTCGCGAACAACACCGCGACCAAACGCTACACGATCGCGACCGTACACGAGCTCGAAGCACAAAGCGGTTTGCGATTCCCCGGGATACCGGAATCGCTGAAGGACACACGTATCGGAGGTCTAAATGGAGTTTAAGGCAGCCAACTGCAACCATCGGTCGCGCAGACCCGCCAGGTAAGACTCCCGCAGTTACAGATAGCCTCCTACCCACAATCCTACCCATATTGGGCTCGGCACGATGCGCGATCGCGATGGGCGCGAGATCGATTTCCGCAACTGCGTGATCCTGATGACGTCCAACCTTGGCAGCGCACAGATCGCCGAAGCGACAGTGGACAACCCCGACATCGCACACCCCGCACTGCTCGAGACCATCCACCTGGAACTCCTCGCGCATTTCCAGCCAGCGCTGCTCGCGCGCTTCCAGACGCTCGTCTATCGACCGCACGATGCAACGGCACTGCGTGCATCGTGCGACTGAAGCTCGCCAAGGTCGCCGATCGCCTGCACCGTCAGCACGGCGTGGCGCTGACCTGCAACGAATCGCCGATCGACGCGATCGCCGAACTGTGTCACTCCCGCGAATCAGGCGCACGCAACGTCGATATGTTCCTCAACCAGCGCATCCTGCCGCCGGTGTCGCGCGAGTTGCTGGCGCGCATGGCAAGCGGCGGTGCGCCCGCGAAGATCGCCTTGTCGAGCTCGGCCGACGGGAACCTCACGATCGATTTCATCGACCGCGACGAGGCGGCACGCGCCGCAGCGCCTGCGCCGGCCGTCGCGTAACGGAGCGATGCGATGCCGGCCTGTCCTTCTCTCTACGACATGCTGCTCGGCCAGATCGGCGGCGAGCCGCTGAACACGTGCGATGATCGGACGCTCGAATGTTTGAGTGTCTAGCAGAACGTCCAGCGCATCCTGAACACGCGTGCGGGCGCACTCAAGCACCTACCCGACTAGCCCGACTACGGCCTGCCGGCGTCTGCCCATCTACTCAAGGAGCAGATGGAGGCCACACTTCTCACGTATGGACCGCGTATCCGGTTGATCGACGTCGAGATCATCGAGAACTACGACCCCGGCGTGTTGGTCAGCTTCGAGATAACCTGCCACCTGAAGGAGGCCCGGCTTGTTTCGATTCGGCACCTACTTCGAGCCGCAGGGGCGCATGCGCGTGAAGCGCCGGATTCAGGAGCACGGCAAATTCGACGACTATTTTTGCGCGCGGTCTCGCGAGCAGCCGCTCGCCCAAGCGGTATCAAACGCCGGCAGCCTGCCGATCGCGTGGCCGTTCACCGTTGCCAACATGTCGCACCTGAGCCGGCCCATCTTTTTCAGGCAGGTTCTTCTCGCGCTGCAACTTGGGGCAGGAAGTAATGGTCGACCAGTGCTCACAATTCTTCGTCGAAGACCGGCTTGCATATCCCCTCCGTCTCGGCTATTCCGGTGCATATGGTTAGCAACTCGCTGCCAAGGCTAACCTCGGAACGAACTCTACACTCGAACCGCGTATCCCACTCTTGACCATTGCTTGCGCGAAACGCTATTCGAATGAGGTTCGAGAACATGCCGTCGCGGTATACAACCTGATCGACAGTGCACCAACTGGCCTTGATCCCGCGACATATCTCGCCGACATGCTCGTGGGCATCGCTGACCACTCGGTCAACCGCCTCGACGAACAGTCGCCGAGGAGCGCGACACCATCGCTGCCGTCAACTCCTCACGCCGAACCCATCCAATAGCATCGATAATCCCCAGCCGGTAGCGACTTACGCTACGGCTTACCCGAGTGCTTACTTCAGGTCAACATTCCAATATAAATAAAACCACGCGAATTTGTTAATACATTAACATAAAGATAAATTTTGCGACAAAAGATGCGCAAGATTGGCCTTGACAACCTTCAAATACAACCTAACATTCCGACTTGTTGGTCGTTGATTCGCATCACTCAAATTGCAACTTACTCAACCGTCGGGGAAACATCATGAGTCTTCATGCTGGGTTGAAAAATTATTTGGAATCGTGCATCAATGATCTCAACCTTACAAAAAACCCCTATTTCAAATCCCTATGTTCCGGAGAGATGTCGAAGCAGCAGTTTCTAAGAAGTCAGGTCGAATTTGCATCAATGGTTCATTTCTTTAGCCGCCCAATGGCACAAGTCATTGCCAATGTTCCAGATCCCCTGCCGCGCGTTGCGCTCGTCGGCAACCTATGGGAGGAGCATGGGAAGGGCGTGAAGGAGAACGTACACGGCAAGACCATTCTTACGCTCATCGATCGACTTGGCGGTGACTCCGCACAAATCGATTTGAGCCAGCCAACTCCAAACGCAAGAATCTTCAATGAAACACTGCGCAGTGTGTCCTCCTTCGAAGACTATCGCTTTTCTACCGCCACGTTCGCCGGAATCGAAAGAGCCTTCGTTGACATCTCAACCATGATCTTTCAGTCCATTGTCGCCCATGGTTGGCTGCCCGCCGAGCGCATCACTCACTACGGCCTTCATCGCACACTGGACATCGAACATGCGGAAGATTTTCTGAAGGTTGTCAATCAAGACTGGAACAACGCTCGATCGCAAGATCTGATCAAGAATGGTATTCGATTCGGCAGTAGATTGTTTGCGAATACATACATCGGATTTTACAACGACATGCTCAACTAGAAAATCGAGCACGCAATCTTTGCTCTTCCAGCGAGCCACGAGGACCAAATAATGAGATCCTTTACCATCGTCGATATACTTCGGCGTCGCTCATGCCACGAATTTAGCGATGATCCGGTCGCAGCCGATGCAATTGAAACCATCCTCAAGGCCGCAATGAGCGGAAATGATCATGGGCAACTTCAGCCCTGGGAATTTCGAATATTCACGGGTCAAGGCAGGGCGGCATTGGCGGCCGCGTTCGTTCGACACGCCATTGCCGAGCACGAAGAGCCGCATCGGTGCAAAAAGGCCGAGACAGCCCCTTTCAGATCGCCGGTTGTGATCTGTGTCTCGACCGTGCGACGCGAATGCAAGATTCCGTTCCGCGACCAGCTATTTTCGGCGGTGTCTGCCTGCCAGTTAATCACTCTAAGTGCTCATTTGCTCGGGCTCGCCGCAATCTGGAAGACCGGGGCATGGGCTACGAGTCCGGTTGTTCGTGAATCGCTTGGTATCAGGCGCCATGACGAAATCGTTGGCTTCATTTATGTGGGAATGCGCGCCGCCACAGACGTTTCGGCACGTTGCTTTCCCACCGACAAGGTATTGATCCACTCGACGCCTGTGGCACGCTAGGCACCTGCCCCTCGACTTATCAATAAGCAAGCACAATTTCCCGGAGTCCCCACATGACGTTTATCAGGAATGCATGGTACGCGGCCGGCTGGAGCACCGAAGTTGTTTCCGGCAAGATGTTTCACCGCACGCTGCTGGGCGAGCAGATCGTGTTCTATCGAAAAGCCGACGGCTCGGTAGCCGCGCTGGTCGATCGATGTCCACATCGCTTCGTGCCATTGCATTTCGGCATGTTGCGCGGAGACGAAATCGAGTGTGGATACCACGGATTGCGATTCGACTGCGCCGGGCGCTGCGTGAAAAATCCACATGGCAATGGCCGAATCCCCGATGCCGCACACATTCGAGCCTATCCGGTACAGGAGCGGCACGATCTGATATGGGTTTGGATGGGAGACTCCACGGCGGATCCTGCGCGAATACCCGACTACAGCTTGATCGACGCGACATCGGATTATCAGATTGTTACCGGTGGCTACCTCCACATTTCGGCAAACTATTTGTTGATGGGCGACAACCTGTTGGATTTGAGTCACCTGATGTATCTGCATGACGGTCTGCTGGGCAGTCGCGATCAGGTCGATTCCGATCAATCTGTACGCGAGGAAGACGGCAAAATTATCTGTCGGCGCTGGGTGCCAAAGAGCAGCGTGCCGAAGATTTTTGATCTGCTTTACCGACGTGATGGGAAACCCGTTGCCATGTGGACCGAGATACAGTGGCAAGCACCAAGCCACTTCTGGTTCGATGGCGGCGTTCATGCACTCGACGTGACTGAACGAGAAGATCACGGCTGGTGGTACGGCCAGCATATCCTGACGCCGGAAACCGAACGCACGACACACTATTTCTACGCGGCGGCGCTGCCGCTGGGCACGCAACTGACCGACGCCGAGAAATCCCGGTACGCCGAAATGCGGCGGTTCGCATTCGCTGAACAGGACAAGGTCATGCTCGATGCCCAGCAAGCCGCACTCGGCGATGCCGACTTCTGGTCGATGAAACCGACCCTTCTTTCAGTCGACTCCGCACCGGTCCGCATGCGGCGGGTTGTCGAACAGCTACTTCGCGCCGAGCATTCCGAGTCGACCCCGACAGACCCTGCATAGCTCGAGAATCCAGCCATGTCGCCGTGCTGCTTGCGACACTCGTCTCTGCGCGCAGACAGCCGCGACGCACTACCAAATTCATTCAGCACACGTTGCATTGAAGGAGCCACCATGCCGCCAGATGATATGTCTCCAGGACGCAAAGTATTCGGCGATTTCGCACCCGCCCTCGCCGAATATACCGACAATGTTTTATTCGGCGACGTTTGGTTGCGGCCAGGGCTCTCGCCGCGCGATCGCAGTCTCGTAACCGTCGCAGCGCTGACGGCGCTTTATCGTACCAACGAACTTGAAGTTCACGTGAAAAAGGCGCTGGAGAACGGTGTTGGGCGTGATGAACTCGTCGAGTTGATGACGCATCTTGCTTTTTACTCCGGTTGGCCCACGGCGCATTCGGCTCTGCAGATCGCGCGCCGTATCTTTCATCCTCCCGGTTTGAACATGGCCGAATGAGCAATGGACAAACATGGGTGCTCCGACAGTCATTCAAGTCCTGTCATACTCGCCGCCCGGAAATAGCGCGTCGCGTGAATCGAGATCGCCCTCAGAACTCCTCCACGAATTCGTCGATTAGTATCCCAACGTCGGTGAAGGTGCCTCGTGACACGAATGCATCGGTAACGCTCGGCCCACGATCGAGGCGCCATGCGATGGATTTCCTGCAGACCGCTCTCAGCTTGGAGGGCATGTAGTCGGGGCGCGGGCACAAGCTTCTGGCGTAGACTGCACAACTGGCAATAGATCGGCAGAGTCGCCTACACAAGCAGAGCTGCCCGTGAAGCAGCGAGTAGCCAAACCAGATCGACTTCTCGCGAGCCGCTGTCGATTCGTCATCGATTGGCGCCGTTGGGGCGGCTGAAAACCAAGCCTGACCTACCGATCCCCCATTTTGAAACAAGCACTTGTCAAAGTCGAAGTCTGGTATTGAGGCTGCCACGTACGGTGATCGCGAGGTCGATACCTAGCGATCACCACACCTGTCGTTACTCGTGTCCTAATGCGAACTGGACCCCTGCCGTACCGCCCGTTTCGATGAACAGGTTGACGAACTGCGCGACGGTTTCCTTGCGTGCCCAATCTCGCTGCAACTCGCAGAAGAGCTGTGGAACACTAATCATCTTGCCACCAGCCTGCTCGATGCGTCGCAACGCCATGTCGTGTGCGGTAATCGACGTGCCGCCGACCGCGTCTGCGACAACATAGACTTCGTAGCCCTGCTCCAGCGCATCAAGTGCGGGAAAAGCAAGACATACCTCACTCCACAAAGCTGTCATGATGAGCTTCTTGCGCCCCGTCGCCTCAACTGCCCTACGAAATTCGACGTCCTCCCATGCATTGACGGTGGTACGGTCATATGTGGGATATCGGTCCAATACCTTTCGCAGTTGCGGAATAGGCGGTTGGTTCAAACCATTCTTTACATTCGCCGTGGAATGGACGATGGGCAAACCGTAAACAACGGCCGCCTTCGCGGCACCAACAATGTTGTTGACGAGAAGTTGGCGATCCATCGAAGCGACAGTATTCACCTGCGGTGGTTGATAGTCGATGACGACGAACGCCGCATTTTGCGGGGTGAGCAGATGATCCTTCTTCGGATCGCGGATAGGCTCGCTGGCCATGAGTTTTCTCCTTGCTGGATACAGCATCTCAGCTACACTGAACTTCAGATTTGCATGTTGGTACAGACAACGGACACGAACGATCAATGGCACATCATCCGCATCCGTTCCGCCCGACGATCACCGGGAAATATTTTTCCCACCCCTCCATATGATATTAAATCATATTAATTAATCAATAAAAATGAACGCGCAGTTGTTTTTGCAATTTTACTTTTTAAAAATTATTTAAAAATCCCGCACACATGAAATTGTCACAGCAGACGAACTTCATGAATCAAAGCACGGCGCTTAGACGGAGAATATCACGATACAATCAATGATCGCCGATTTCGGTTGACTCTGGCAAGTATGTACCGCATGAAAAGCAGCTTGAGGGCAATTGGACAGTCATTTTGAAAGACTGCGTAACGCGCGACAGTGCTTGGACGCGGGCTTTTCGTTATCGTAACGCGCACACCGACGACGACTGCCTGGGGCAGCTCATCAAGACCTCGTAGCAATCGCCAAATGGCGAACTGGAGATCAGGTTCTTCGCAACGCACGTTCGGCTCTCAAGGTCCAAGCGTAAACCGCAGCAGAAGATGACGAAAACTGCGAGCGAACACGCTCGGATGGCTGGCAAAGGCTCCACTTCCCGAAGCCCCGCGCCGATGTATGCGCACGGGTGAAGTCGGCGATCCAAAGTTAGTAGGTCCCGTGTTGGCTTGAGCCATGGAGGACGCAGAAGGCCTATCATGCCTCATTGCGACTTACCCTCCAATGTCCGCTGCAATACATGCACGTTCTTTCGAAGTAGTCGCAGCTTTTCGCTAGATTGTCCCTTCTGAACTCTTAACTCATTTACCTGGCTTTTGGCTTGCTGCTGTCGCTGCCGGACCGCCTCAGTCTCTTCCCGCTCGATCTGAAGATCCGCGCGCAAGTGCTGCATTTGCTGTTCGAGAATAACAATCTGCTGCGCGTCGTGCTGTTGCTTTGCCTGCGCGACCGACACGCCAATCTCGTTCGCCGCCAACTGTCTGGCGCGGTCGGCAAAGCTCGCAAAAATCGATTCAGCTCTCGTCTCATTTGCAGTAGAAACTACGCGCCACAAATGTCCGTCCTGGAACAACGCGACATAGTATGTCAGGCTCGTGGCATAGAAGAATAGACTAGCACCGTACACACCGTGGTACATTGTCCGCAACTCTTTAAGTTGCGGATCCCGAATCAAGGACTGCAGCATGCCCACTTCGCCCGCAACGTCAGAATTCATCTGCGACTGTGCCGGCACGCTGTCTAACTGCACAGTACTTGGCGTTTGCGAGGAAATCGCGGTCAGCGGTGTCGGCCGGGCTGCGGCCTGATGCCGTGTACAACCGGAGGCAGCCAACAGGCACACGATTGCGCCCCACTTGCCCCATCGGATAAGACACGGCAACATCCAACCATCGCGACCATTCTGTTGTCGCTGAAGCGACCGTTCGAATACAGCCATTCCTTTCGCCCCCTTCGCACCCTATTGAGAAAAACGCCCCGGGACTTCCGTTAGGCGGCGTTGAGACAAGTAATTCATCCAGTCACTTGGCGTTGTCGCCGACATATTCATAGCTGGACGTGCTCGCTCCTGCGATTCATTTCCCCGGGCATCGTACCGCGATTGCACTGATGCGAACTTTCGCGCCGGAAGATGCGGCTGCGTCAGGGGACGTAAACGGTTGACTCTTTTTACCCAAGATGGAGCTAGTACGTGCTTGGCACTCTGGGCTTGCCGGGAACGATACAAGGCCTCATGAGGATAACTACGAACGGCTCTCGCACCGCCGACAGTCGCGGTTGCAGGCAATACAGCCGTTCGCGCTGCCGCAGCATTGAATGACGGCGACACGTCGGCTGACATCGTCAATGGCGCTGTTGGCAATTGCGCAAACGAACGAACCGACGACGCCGATTGCGGAGCTACAATCTGGACCGCGGTAGCCGCATGCGGAACTGCTGACTCGAACGATATATGTAGCAGTACCCCCGCAAGGCATCCCAGTGCCGCTCCAATCGGAAAACCGACCAAGGCTACCGGCCATCGCATGCGGTTGCCAGCGACTCGGCGAATCGATGGAATCACCCTTTGACAATGCCTCACCATATACAGTCGACTCGAAACATGAGCCCACTGGGAGGGCGGCAACCATGACCATGCCCGTCCGAACGGAGCTGGTACGCCTGATAGAGGGAATACAATCGGCACACCCAGCCACGCTTTCATCTTATCCCTCGGCATCTGCACTATCACTCCATTCTTGAACTGTCGTTAAACGCAGTGTGTGGCACCGGGAGTATGGAGAATGCGACCTCAGTCCCGACTAGTACTTTCCAATCAAACCTTTTCCACACTCACGACCAACGCTGCACCCGCATCGGTTAGAGATGCAGACACTTCTCAACCTTTCATTTTTTAATATAGCAGCCCCACCACCTACACAGCCACTCAACTTTCAAAAATTAACGATTAAATCACATTGATATCGAAACACATCAAATCATTGAACTGCAAACAGATACTATAAATCCTCCCAACAACATGCCCACTCATTTCACCATACACCGATATTGGGATGCTATTCACTCGCGCGACCCAGGACAATGGCTTATCAAAAACACCGTTTTTCCATGAAGCTTCTAGATTACCCCTTGGAAGCTCGTCGGAAAGCGGCCTCGATTCGCTTGTCCGCAAAATACATCAGCGCAGCGGCCCTTTCGTTCTGCCCCAGTTCCAACCACTTGTGAACAAGTGCGAACTCAATGGATATCCATGTACCATCGGCCACCCATTGGCGAAATTGTCTCCAGCACGTGTTGCCCGACACCTGATAGCGCTCGGTCGGCAATGCTCGCCAAGCAATATCGCCAGTGATAATGTCGACAATACCGCTCAACGCCGCGCGCCGATCCACTCGATTCCGCCCGCGCCGCAGCCTCGTCTCAGGGGCATCATCGGCAAATGTCGAGACAGCACTCCACTCCTCGTCACTTATTAGCATAATCAGCTTACATTCAATTAATAAAATTAATTCATAAAACCCAACGTTTCCGAGTCACGCACTCTCATGAATATATTTCAGAAAGCACTACGCCTTCAATCACCCAACAACACTACGAAAAAGCGACCCCTATCTCGCACACAGTAATTCGCGATCCTAATATATTACCCACCAGACAGAAAGGAAATCGCCCAGACTCAAAAACCACCTGAAACAGACACTCCGATCAACAGACCAAGCACCACCCCTATAGATCGACCACACAAAATCGCAACGCACACATCCTTGCTATCAAAACATGTCACTCTCTTCGAAATGAATGCACAAAAAAACGGCCCCGCCAAGAAAACCATAGCCAAAATCAAGAAACAAATCAATTTTAACCAGATGTAATCTTTCTCATCCACAATGTAAAACTGATCATTCAAATACCTAATAAACGACACCATTAGAGCGCTCGTCAAGATTGCGACCAATGCCCCACTCACTACTCGGTCAGCGACATACTCTTTGCTCATCTCAGTCACCTTTAAATCCATCGTTAACTACTTGCGGACTGGAGGTGATCGTCGAACGGATTTCTCTCCATTGCGAGAGTCAACCTGCAACCGCAACAACTCCAATGTCATTTTCTCGACGACGGGAATCCAATCCCCCAATCGCTGCTGCCGAAATATCCGCATATGTGGATACCAAGGACTATCGTGACGCTCCAGCAACCATCGCCAATCACATAATGTGGGAAGAAACAACCATACCGGGCGGCCCATCGCACCCGCCAGATGAGCCACCGATGTGTCGACAGACACAACAAGATCTACGTTGGCTATAATCGCAGCAGTATCGGCCATATCCTCAATTTCCTGACCAGCTGCAATAAAATTTGCATATCGTTCCGCAAACTGAAGCGCCTCGCGTTCGCCCTCTCCTTTTTGCAGGCTTACGAATGTAGTATTTGGCGTGTTGAGTAGTGGGCCCAATACTTCCAGCGATGGGAGCGAACGGTACGCATCGTTTTCGTGACTTGGATTTCCTTTCCAAACAATACCAATTTTACGTGCCCCCGCCTTCAATCCCAACCGCACCTTCCATGATTTTTTTGCCTCATCAGATATCGATAAGTACGGATCTCGAGGAATATTTCCAATTTCCAATGTTCTGTATACTGGTATTGAATGAGGAAATACCCAGTAGTCCGGCTGCAAAAGTTCAGAATGACGAGATACAGGAAAGACTTGATCCACGCCACTCAGCCGCTTCATCACTGGATACAGTGGATCTTGACAAACCAGAAATACACGATCTGCATTAAATTTGGCCTTGAATTCGCCCGCAAAGCGGCTAAACATGATTTCGTCACCAAGCCCAAATTCAGTCCAGAGAGCGATCGATTTACCGTCCAATCGCTCCCCCTGCCAACGTCTCCAACCATTTTCAGGCAACGTCGGTGTGCGTCTTGCATCAGCTATGCTAGCTTCACGAATACGAAAACCCTCTCTAAACCGCCCTAGCTGCAATAGAAAAAGTGCCTGAAAGAGTCGCGTTTGTTTACCGGGAACCCGGCACACGGCCTCTCGCCAAAGCACTTCGGCGTCGTCGTAACGCTTCAAGCGAGTTAGCAGGTGAGCCAGGCTCAAATACGCGTCCAATGATGGATGCTCCCCGGCACACGCCCTCCGATAAGCAAGTTCCGCACGAACATCATCATGCTCCTGATGTTCTGCAACGAACCCCTCACGGAGCCAATCCGTTGGGAGTTTTTCCTGCTGAACTACACCACATCTCTTTTTCCATACCCACTCGATCGCGCACTCGGCATCGCCAAGCGTTTGATCCATAGCCGCCGATGCAGCATCGTCAAAATGCGTGCGAAGCTGAGTGATACGCTCGCACTCGACGAAATCGCGAAATTCCTGTAGGAGATCCACTACACCAAGTGTTTTAGGTAGCGACCCTTTGGTCTTGTGGATGGCGAAGCTCCATTTATGATCTGGATTGAAGCGTGACGGCCATATGCCACGCTCATATAAGACTTCATCCGGTACGGTAACAATTAAGTAACCACCCGGTTTTAGAATTCGAAGCCAGTTCCGCAAAGCTTCGTGAGGATCTTCAAGGTGTTCGAGGCAGTGACTGGAATGAACGAAATCATATGTATCATCACTCACGTCATTCATAAGTTGAGCGTCACCATCTCCGATGTCCCATGCCCTCACAGATTGCATCCGAGGAAAATCGGAAAGATATAACGACAACGGCACATCTCCACTTCCGATATCAATCCCATCCCCAAGAAAATAGCGCTCCTGAAAGACGAGATCACTTCTTCTTCGACGCACCGCCTTTTCCGTTTCACGCATATAGCACTCCGACAGTGACTAATTATTGTCAATACCAAAAAACCATAAAACACAACACAAGAGGAGATCCCCCCAAAATTAAACACATACCTTATGCCACAATATTTCTTTCTTTTGCATTCACATCCACCGTACTCGCTAGCCTGGATTGCCAAATATTCCATATCTTGTCACCCAAGATCTTCGGGCGACCGGTAAAAATCACTCTCGTCAACGCGTTCGGACCGCTCAGAGCATTGGCGAGCGCACGACGCTCTTCCGGTTCATTGATCAATCGCAATGCCGCATCGACATATTTTTCAATATCGTCCGCGATCAACCAAGATGGGAAATTTAACCTCCGAAACATCCCCTCATCAATATGCTCGTGCACCTCACGCCCCGTTTTACACACACCCACGAGACCGGAATATACGGTATCAACAATCCCGTTAGTGTTCCCAAAAGGAAATGGGTTGAGAAAAATATCACACCGAGAAATTTGATTCATATATTCTTCGTATGGTTGATGCTCATGCACAATCGCCTTCTCGCCTAGGTATCGGTTTACGAAACGCCTTACCTGAGGCATAACCAATCCAATCGCCTGACCAACAAGAAAATGAAACTCAACAGGGAATTTTGCACCGGCGGCTATTTGCCCACATGCTTTCAAAAAACCAGGATTCAGCTTCATCGTTGTCGCTGCAACTGCGATCCTGACCGCACCATCATTACTGGCACGCTTTTCAAGCGGTTTCATGGCGGACATCCCGACGGGCGGGCGATAAGGCATTCCGTCAGATGGCAAGATTAATAGTTCTTCACTGAAGCAATCGGGATCTCCGACGTAATCCTCTTCCACCACAACGTAGTCCATAACAGATGAATGAGAGGTTGCGGGATGCCCAAGCGCCATGATCTGAATCGGGGCGACTCGCAGGTTTGATTGCACCATAGTCAAGGGGAACATTCCGACGCTCGGCATATATAAAACCTGCACATCTCGGATCATCGAGATATCTCTAACCTGAGAAATGTCCGACCAGATCCCATCCCCACTCAATTGGATGAACTCGTCAAATACTTGCCTTGTAGTTTCATCAACCTTGTCCCCATACCCCACTCCAATCACGTAAAAATGATCCCTCATACCCTGGATCGTCAGCGAGTGCGTTCGATATATCGAATGGTTCGCGGTGAACCATTCCAGCACAACCATTAAAACAGGCTTGACACCGTTCGCCGGAGTTTGTGCGGCATAACGAAGATCATCAAGTCCATATTCGAGCAACTTCCGACGTATGATTTTATTTATAGGTTTCTTGACCTCGTGCTTTCCTGAATAATCAGCGTAACTGCAATGCATATATACGTCGTGCAGGATCGCTCCCGGCAAATCCCCGAGATCAACTTCATCAAGCCTTGACGGAAGCCATTTTAGAAGTGCATTTCGTTTTTGATGAGCCACCTCCGTCCCAAGAAAGCGAGGCGACAAAAGTGCCATTGCAAGCCCGGCCATCAGCTTTTTGTCATACTGCCAGATAGCCTCCATGTCGATCGGAATCTCCGAGTCCAAGAAATAGAACAACTGGAATTTTTTCAGATTCCGCTTATTTACAGTCAGATTCTGGACATCAAACTCCCCTTCGCCAAATGAACGAAGAATATGATCTGCGTTACGAAAAGGACTTGCTGCAAAGACGGCTGATAGCCAGCGATGCAGATTGAGTGTGGTGGCAAATCCACTGTCCGAGAACTGGAATCGGTCATCCGTAACCAGGGATGTCAAAGCAGCAGTCAAACGCGTAAGCAGGTGCTCGTCACGCTCGTCTCGAACACTCGACGACTGAACTCTTCCAAGGAAGTTTCCGGCAAAGGTCCCATAATTTCTATCTAGTGTATTCAGTAATGCCAAAAGCTCTCGGCCTGCCAGCTCATAGCTGCGCCGATATACAAGTTTCTCGAATTTTTCCAGATTGAATTTCATGATGATCTCTTGTATATCGCAAAACGGAGACATTCCTCCGTTGGCGGGGCCGATGCCCCGCCTCGGTTATTCATGTGTGGAAGTGCTTCCAGGATTGCTCGACTAGTTTGATGTCAGCCCAGAGGATTCACCTGCTGTCGACCGATCGCCGGGCTTCGAGCACCAGCCATGACTGTGCATCTGATAGATCAGATGCTGGCCAGTCGCATCGGTTACGCGAGACTCCTCGGTGTAGAAAACAGCATGGGTTTGAGAGTTCAGGGTCAGCTCGGCCGTTCTCGAGCCCGTGTCGTCCGAATACCGGTAACGCATGACGCCGTTGGCGCTATCAGCCAATTTCATCGGCTGGCCAAAGCTGTTTCCGTATTCACTTTCCCCACGCAGAATGACGGACTGTTCGCCTTTGTCAGGTGTCGCACGGAATGTGTACTGCGATGCAGCACTTGCCGGCGGCGCACCGTCGACCATCATCGTGCCTTGGCAGAGATCCGGTGCGTCACTCGACATCAGATATTCCGCCAATGCAACCAGGCCAACGCCACCAAACGCCGCGGCAGGAGTCACCCAACTATCCTCACCCGAATTGCTGGCGCTCGTGCTCGTGCTCGTGCTCGCGTTTGAATTCGAACTCCCATTTCCGGGAAGTCCAATGACTCGGCCATTCAATGTTGTACTCGGTGAATGGATGATCAATGGATGACCGTCGAGCGTGCTACCGGGATCGCTGGTGACACTTTGATTGCCGGTGACAGTGACCTGGCCGCCTCCCGAAATATCGGCTGGTGCGTGAATGCCAACGTTGTTCCCACTGATATCAATGGTCCCATTTGGACCGGTCGCCATGTTGCCCGACAGATTCAAGTTCGGCGCAGTGAGGTTGAGGCTGGTGTTGGCATGCACCGTGCTGTTCGGCTGCTGCGTCCACGTCTGGTTCGCGTGGCCCGTCACGTTGTCGCCGCCGATGTCGCCGCCGGTGCCCACCGTCACGTTGTCGCCCGACACCGTCGTGTTGCCCACGCCCGCCATCCCGGTGTTACCCGCGATGTTCAGGTTCGGTGCGGTGATGTTCGTGCTCGTCTTACCCGCCACCGTGCTGTTCGGCTGCTGCGTCCACGTCTGGTTCGCGTGGCCCGTCACGTTGTCGCCACCGATGTCGCCGCCGGTGCCCACCGTCACGTTGTCGCCCGACACCGTCGTGTTGCCCACGCCAGCCATCCCGGTGTTGCCCGCGATGTTCAGGTTCGGTGCGGTGATGTTCGTGCTCGTGTTGCCCGCCACCGTGCTGTTCGGCTGCTGCGTCCACGTCTGGTTCGCGTGGCCCGTCACGTTGTCGCCGCCGATGTCGCCGCCGGCGCCCACCGTCACGTTGTCGCCCGACACCGTCGTGTTGCCCCCGCCCGCCATCCCGGTGTTGCCCGCGATGTTCAGGTTCGGTGCGGTGATGTTCGTGCTCGTCTTGCCCGCCACCGTGCTGTTCGGCTGCTGCGCCCACGTCTGGTTCGCGTGGCCCGTCACGTTGTCGCCACCGATGTCGCCGCCGGTGCCCACCGTCACGTTGTCGCCCGACACCGTCGTGTTGCCCACGCCCGCCATCCCGGTGTTGCCCGCGATGTTCAGGTTCGGTGCGGTGATGTTCGTGCTCGTGTTGCCCGCCACCGTGCTGTTCGGCTGCTGCGTCCACGTCTGGTTCGCGTGGCCCGTCACGTTGTCACCGCCGATGTCGCCGCCGGTGCCCACCGTCACGTTGTCGCCCGACACCGTCGTGTTGCCCACGC
>NZ_QMFZ01000048.1:0-61391 GCF_003294055.1 Burkholderia reimsis | reverse complement strand
CGCCGTCAGGTGATACTGCGTGACGTTCCCGGGGTTGCCCGCGCGGTCGAACGACGCCACGTAGCCGTCGAAGTAACGATCGTTGTCGCCGGTACCCGATGCGACGACGCGCTCAAGCGTCGACAGGTGCGCCTGCTGGTCGAACCGGATCTTGACCTGCTGGCCGATCAGGTCTTCCGGGCGAAGGTCGTGGCGATGGGACAGCAGGTCGAGGTGGATTTCCGGCAGGCGGTTCACGTGTTCGTCAACGACTGCGGCACTCACGAGCAGCACGTCGGGGCCGAGCGGTGTGTCGAGCGTCACGTACCGGTTCCGCTGCGTCAGGCGGGCGGTGCCGGTCGCGTTGTTCAACGCTTCGGCGATCGCGCTGGGCGTCTTCTCCATCAGCGAGAAACCGGTCTGCGCGAGCCGCACCGCGCGCTGCACAGTGTCGACGTGGCCGGCCAAGCCAGCCAGCGGGCCAAGCTGTCCGGCGACGCCGGAGGCGAGCGAACCGCCGAGGCCGCCCAATGCACTGCTGATCGGCGTCAAGGCACCCAGCGGGCTGCCGCCGAGCCCGGTCGGAGGACCGCCATTCGGAGCGAAACTCATTTTTTGTTCATTCCTTCTCAGGTTCTGCCCGGCAGGCCAGCCGGCCCGAGGCCCCGTTAATGTAGGAGAAAATCCGACAAAACAAAAGACACTATCTGGCCCCTGATTTCACCGATGAACCGATCGGCTATGATTTGCAGCGGAAAGATTTGATGACGTCTGGTCTTTCCGCTCGCCCTCGCGGTGAGCCACAACAATCGGCCCGCATCATTACCACCTGCCGCGCCAACCGGCCCGGCAGGTCTTTTTTTCCGAGGCGCTCACCCTAGACGACCGGCGTGACGCCGGGTAGCGGTTGTCCGCGACGCAGCGTCGCGCCGGTATGGGCCGACGCCAGTACGAGTGACACAAAGCTGTTCACCGGCGCGTACGGCGCGAACAGCCGCTCCATCACGCGCGCAAGCGTCTCCAGATTGAAGCCCGCGAAACGCTGCTCGTCTACGACGAGTGTGATGTTCAGGCCGGACACGAACGCCGAGGCCGGTTTGCCGGGCATCCAGCGTCGCACGCGGGTTGTCGACAGCGACACCATCGCGTCAAACCGCCTGCCGGCGTCGAGCGACGGTGCGGCCAGGCGCACGCAGAGCCGCCGCAACGTCTCGACGCCGCCGGTGTTCAGACGGACAGGCTGCGGCACCAGCAGCGACATTAGCTCTCACAGCTCGCCATGTCGAAACTTGGGCCAGCCGTAGACCAAAGGAAAGTTGTCACTTCGCCGGTCGGCATCGACCGGGGAACGGAAAACTTTCGCAAATTCATTGACTTGAGCGTCGCGAAATAAAGTCGTCACCGCCCCGGCGTTGCGAAGACAGATGTCAACTCACCCGGGACGCACTCGCACCGCCGGCAGGCGCGGTTACGCGTTCCGCGGAACCCGAGTTTGAGCGGTCAATCGTGCCTGCGGGATAAGCAGGCTTATCTCGTTATCACACCGTTCGGCGACGTCGGCAAGCAGCCACCCGTGACATCGAGTGGCGGTTGTGGAGCCGCGCGAAGGGCTCTTTGCGGCCCGAAGCGGACCTTCAGACCTACGACAGCGAGATGGCAGCTTTGTGGGGGCTACGGACATATACTCTTGTCGAGCGGTCCTACCTCGTTTGCGATTTCCCTATCCAATGTTGGCGCAAAAAGCGACATGCCACACGATCCTTCCCCAAAAATCAAGAAAGCTGCCTTGTTGACAAGCGCGGCAGTACAGGTAGTGGGGCAATTTGCCCAGCAAGCGAGAGCAGCATCGGTTGATGCATCACTCTTGTTGAAAGCGCAGAAAGAATTTGCTCGCTTGAAAGACGGGGAGAGCGCGTTCATTGAGCGTTACGGACACGCTCGCATGCCCGTGTGCTGCAGATTTGACGGCAAGTGGATCGTAGCAGTGGGCTGCAGCCTCTATAGACAGGCGCAAGACGATCCATACGACTTCACTAACGTCATACACGACCACGCGCTACTGTTCTTTGGCGAGCCGTTTCTGCAAGCTGAGGAGAAAAAGCCGCTGGCCCAACGCCATCCCGCGATGCAGTGGATGCATACCTATGTAAGCCATCGTCAAAGGGTTTTGCAAGAAAAGAGTCCAGATCCCAGAGCCTCCCAAATCGGAAGTGGAGCAGCGTGGTTTCGGCTCGCGTACGACTTGTTCACGATAGGTGATAACTCGACGCTTGAGCGCATGCTAAAAGCTCGACTTCTGGACTCTCGATTCTTTCAGGCCGCTCGACATGAATTAAAGGTCGCCGCGATGTGCGTCGTAGCAGGCTTCACACTCGAGTTCGAAGATGAACAGGACAACTCACGACGACACCCAGAATTCATCGCAAATGATCGGTTCTCCCCAATAAAAATCGCTGTAGAGGTAAAGAGCAGGCACCGCAGAGGAATTCAAGGCTTCAACGGCGGCCGCGACATTGGGCCGGGTGATCAAGTTGACATCAGAAAACCACTGCTGGAAGCTTATAAGAAAGAAGTCGATCTACCTTTTTACGTATTCATCGATACAAACTTGCCGCCTGCTGAGGACGAATCGATATGGAATAGATGGATGGCTGAAATACGCGATACCATGCTTGATCTCGATGCAGAGGGCTACACTGATCCTTGCCCCGCCAACGCAATATTCTTCAGCAATGATCCATCGCATTATCTGGGAGAGCAACAGATCGGCAACGATGCCGACCGATTGTGGATTACGTACTATGCGGCAAAGACTCCACGCGTTCCCCACCCCGGGCAAGATATCGTTTCTCGCCTGATGAAAGCGCACGAACAGCGACTGTGCCTACCGGTGGACCTGAACGAATTCGTGGTTCGATGATTGAACGGCGAACGGCCGTCCCGGGGGGATTCAACCGGTCGATGCAACAGCTTGATGGAATCGTTCAGCCGGTGTATCGAAGTTTAGTGTCTTGCGTGGACGTTCGTTGAGCCGTCGGGCAATGGCGTTGAGCTTGGCTTGCGAGTAGGCAGAGAGGTCGATTTCTTTTGGGAGGTACTGTCTCAGAAGCCCGTTTGTGTTTTCGTTCGTGCCGCGTTGCCAGGGACGCTGGGGATCGCAGAAGTAGACCTTGATGTCCGTCGCGACAGTGAAGCGCTTGTGACCAGCCATCTCCGTGCCCCGATCCCACGTCAGCGATTTATACAATTCCTGCGGAAGCTTGCCGGCGTGTCTTATCAGAGCATTGACGACAGCTTCAGAGTCCTTGCTGGTAATCTTCACCAACATCAGGAACCGGGTCTGGCGTTCGACGAGTGTTGCAATCTGACTGTTGGCGTTGCCGAACAGAAGGTCGCCTTCCCAGTGCCCGGGTATCGCTCGATCCTCGGCCGTGCCCGGCCGTTCACTGATCGATATGGCATCGCGGATGTTCGTGCGGTCCTCGGTCTTCAGTGTGTGTTGACGCGATCGACGCATCGCCCGAGAACGGCGCAGGTGTTCCAGCAGTTCTCTTTTCAGCGCACCACGGGCCTGGATATAGAGGCTCCGATAGATAGTCTCGTGCGACACCTGATAGTCCTTGTTGACCGCATACACGTGCTTGGTAAGCGTGGAGCCGATACCGTATTGACGGCGTAAGTTACCGGTTTCCCCAACGATTGGAAGCCATGCGTAGCAGCGTGGCATTGGCAGCACGCAAATCGAACAGTTCGGCGTCGAAGCCGGGGCCGACCCAGTTTCGGTAATGGTCTGCTGCTGGCGGATCTCGCGTCCGCTGCGGCACCTTCGTCCCGTGCCACAAACGCCTGCATCAACGGCGCGCAAAATGTCGCGTTGTAAGCCTGCAGGCCCTGACACTGTCCTAACACCAGACCTATGCACATCGACACCGATTTCGAAGCCGCCGCCATCGATCACGTTGCCTCTCCCACCAGCGGCTCCCCCCTGCGTTTGCGTCTGCGCAGCGACAACGCCGCCGAATTCGCCCAATGGTTCGCGTTCGAGCTGGTCGATCTGCCGCCCGGCGGCGTCGACGTGCGCATCGAGGGTTTGGCCGGCTCGTCCTACCCGAAAGGCTGGGTCGACTACCGCGTCTGCATGCGCGCCGATGGCGGCGAGGCGGCGGCCTGGCGCCGCCTGCCAACAGACTTCGATGGCGATGCGCTCGCGTTCCACGCGCCCGGCCCGGCCCGGCGCCTGCGCTTTGCCTATTTTCCGACCTTCGACCGCGTCGCCGAAGACAACCTCGTCGCTCAGGCGACGCAGGCAGGCGCAACGCTGGAGACCCTCGGAACCTCCGCGCTCGGCGAGCCGATCCGCATGCTCTCGTTCGAGGGCGATGCGCCACGCACTCGCCTCTGGTTCATGGCTCGCCAGCATCCGGGCGAATCGCAGGGCGGTTATTGCCTCGAGGGCCTCGTGCAGGGGCTGTGCGGCGAGCTGCGTCCTGTTTGGGAGAACGGTGGCTCAGCCGTGCATGTCGTCATCAATGCCAATCCGGACGGCGTGCGCCTGGGCAACCTGCGCACGAACGCGCGCGGCGCCAACCTCAACCGCTGCTGGGACCGCGAGTATCCTGATGCGCCCGAGACGGCCGCCGTGCGCCGTCGCATGCAAGCGCTCGGACTCGACCTGCTCGTCGACTTCCATGGCGACGAGGTCCTGCCCCACGTCTTCTCGGTGGGCGCCGACGGCAGCCCCGCCTGGACGCCACGCTTGCAGGCCCTGCGCCGCACGTTCGACGAGGACCTGCTGCGACGCTCCCCCGTGTTCCAGACAGCGCGCGGCTATTCCGTCGACCGACCTGACCACGCGAGCCCAAGGAAGTGCATCCCGTGGGTCGCGGAGCAATTCGATGCGCTGGCGATGACCATCGAATTGCCGTTCAAGGAGAGCGCCGACCGACCGCGTGACGACGCCGATGCGACCGCATACGCCCGCACATTCGGACGGGCCGTGCTCGAAACCGCCCTGGCGCTTGCGCCGTCCGTGCGGCCTTGAGGTCCTGCTCGCCTTCCGTCGAGCACGCATGGACGCCTCCGCGGTGCCAAACCTTCGTTTGCAGAGGGTTTGAAGGTCAGGATTGCGGCCCCGCGCCCGGACTTCGATTCCGGCACAAGCCAGTTATCTCCGATGGGATACGATGGCCAGCGGTATAAAAAAGCCAAGACCTGGAGAGTCTTGGCATCTGCGGTTACAACGAGAGGTGTTGGAGGTCAGCCGACCAAGTGACCTGAGACAGATCGTGTAGCCAAACGCGTAGACCAAAATAAAGTTGTCACCGTTTGCGAAGGAAAGATGTCATTATCTCGTTATCATGCTGTCCGGCAATGTCTGCAAACAGCCACGCGCGACACCGAGTGGCCGTTGTGGAGCCGTGCGAAAAGCGCCTCGCGACCCGGATCAGACATTGCAGCCCCTCCAGAGCAGACATTCGTTTCAGCAAATCGAGATGGCCAATGATTGAAAAGGCGGTCAGTTGATCACGAATCGGATGCGCGCCGCACTAACCAACGACCCACTATCACAGCCAAAATCGCAAGTATTGCGCCTTCTCCCCACTGCTGCATGCCCGTCGCTCGATTATCGTCTGCGTTCTTCTGAGTGCGTGTGAAGATTTCACGATCATCTAACTTCACCCGTACGATCGCGGGGCCACAAAATTCCAGACGCATGGGAGTCCCAGCTGGCAATCCGTCGAACAACGTCATCGGAAATGGCCCGTGAGAACGTGCCGCCCCCCCCGCCAAGAGGATCGATTTTCCAACCAAAGGGATCGAAAATCCATTGCTGAGAAAGAACGCTTCTTTCCCGATGAATCGATTCTCTATATCGAGTGTCCCGTCATAGCTTGCGGAATGACACGGCAAACCGACGGGACTAACCAGCCAATAAATGTACGTGATCGAGAGTGCCACCACGCCGAAACATATCCCCAGCACGCAAAGCATTAGACCCAGCATTTTCATTGTTGTGATCGCTTTGTATGGTTTCATCGAACAACGCCACATCATCGTGACTGGCGTGCCGGTCATAATTGTGAGCGATTTAGCCTCGACCGTCGAATGCCTCTTTGTGGCCGAACTCAGTCCGGCAGCGGTCGGCTCCGGCTGACCCTGAGTTTCCGCCCACATCCTTCGAAGCAACCTCCTCAAAAGATTTTTATGTGCGTAGCGGTCTCATCCTCGATTGCGCTGAAGCCGAGTCGCACATAGAAGGCGGCAGCGGCTTCGGTATCTGTCGAAAGCCGAACTGCACGAAATGTTCCGGATGCTTCTTTGAGAAGCGCACAGACCAACGCTTCGCCAACGCCCCGACGCCGAAAATTACTTGCGACATACAAACGACGCAGTCGAGCCGTATCGCCGATCGATTTATAGGGATCAACGTTCAAACCGCCGATAGCAACCATGTTTCCGGCGACCGAAGCCATTAAAAGACACTCTCCCGGCTTGTCAAACCTATTACTACCGGTGTGCCACTCGTCGATCAGACGACCCAAAAAGTTAAACCCTTGCTTCGAGGCCTCGCGCTCAAGGTCGACCAACTCTGGAGGAAGCGCTTTCAGCCGAGTTATAGCGAGCATGTATCCGCCAAGGTGTTGGGAACGTGCAAAACCGTAGGTTTCATCGCGATTGTCAGCGATCGTCGTGAGCGTGTCGACTGTCTCCTACTGGCCGATCCCGCCCCTTGACGAAGCAACAACGAAGCAATCCCAGACCCGACCCGACGCCGACTGCCTGACAGCTCACATCTCGACTTACGCCCTTCAACCATCCGTCGATACCGTCACCGCCTCCCACGCCCGGATTTCCTCGTCCAGCGCCGCGAGTTTGCCGCGCACGAGCCGCAGCGCATCGCTGCCGAGCAGCAGATGGGCCGGCGGATGTTGTGCCGCAATGACGGCGAGTATCGCCCGCGCCGCTTTCACCGGATCACCCGGTTGCTTGCCGCTCTTCTCCTCGCGCGCCTGGCGAATGGGGTCGAAGATCGCGTCGTAATCGGCGATCGAGCGCGGCGTGCGCACCATCGACCGGCCGGCCCAGTCGGTGCGGAACGAACCCGGCGCCACGGCCGTCACCGCGATGCCGAACGGCTCGAGTTCCTTGCCGGCGGCTTCGGAAATGCCTTCCAGCGCGAACTTGCTGCCGCAGTAGTAAGCGATGCCCGGCATCGTGATGTGGCCACCCATCGACGTGATGTTGAGGATGCGCCCGCGCCGCCGCTCGCGCATGAACGGGACGACCGCCTTCATCATCGCCACCGCGCCGAATACGTTCACGTCGAACTGCCGGCGCATCTCCGCGAGCGGCGCTTCTTCCATGATCCCTTCGTGCCCGTAGCCGGCGTTGTTCACCAGCACGTCGACGGGCCCGACGTTCGCCTCGATTTCGGCCACGACACCGTCGATGCGATCGAAATCGGTCACGTCGAGCACGCGCGCGAATGCCCGCGCGGACAGCGCTTCGAAAGACTGCGCCGCCTGCGCGCTTCTCACGGTGCCGACCACCGTGTGACCTGCGGCAAGCGCCTCCTGCGCGAGCGCGCGGCCGAAGCCGCTGCTGACGCCGGTAATGAGCATGAGGTTTGCGGATGCCATGTGAGCTTCTCCCGAATGTCGATTGGAGCATGCATACTAGTCTGACGAACCCCGTCGAATAAGCCCGATTCCGCTGATTTTCTTGCACAAAACTATGAGCCTCCAGCCAGCCTCTGCCCGATCCCTGTCGCTGCCGCCGCGCGACCGAAAGCGCCTGGTGACGCTGCTGCGCGCGCTGGCGCCCGACGAAGGCTACAACCTGACGGCACTGCCGAGCGTGCGCATCCTGCGTTCGAACCGCGCGCTGTCCCGCACGCCGGTGCTGTACGACCCGGGCATCGTGATCGTGTGCCAGGGCTGCAAGCGCGGCTACTTCGGCGGCGAGCGCTATCTGTACGACGAGCATCACTACCTGGCGGTGTCCGTGCCCGTGCCGTTCAGCATGGAAACCGACGCCACGCCCGAGCGCCCGCTGCTCGCGCTGTATCTGCACCTCGATTTCACGATGGCCGCCGAACTCGCGGCACAGATCGACCGCGAAGGCATCGCGGAGCCCGTGCAGGCGCCCAGGAGCATGATGTCGACGCCGATGGATGCAACGATGCACGCGTCGGTGCTGCGTTTCGTCGAGGCGATGGGCCGGCCGCTCGATGCCGCGGTGCTCGGCCCGGCGCTGCTGCGCGAGTTGTATTTCCGCGTGCTCACCGGTGCGCAGGGCAGCGCGATGCGCAGCGCGCTGGCGATGCGCGGGCAGTTCGGCCGGATCGGCCGGTCGCTACGCGTGATTCACGCCGATTACGCGCAACCGCTCGACGTGCCGCAACTGGCCGACGCAGCCGGCATGAGCGTGCCGAGCTTTCACAGCCACTTCAAGGCAATCACGCAGGTATCGCCGATGCAGTACCTGAAGTCGACACGGCTGCATCAGGCGCGGTTGCTGATGGTGCGCGAGGACCTGACGGCGGAGGCGGCCGGTTACGCGGTCGGTTATACGAGCCCGTCGCAGTTCAGCCGCGAATTCAAACGCCTGTTCGGCCTGACGCCGGCGAAGGAAACGCAGCGCATGCGCGAGAGCTTCGCCATTCCGGCGGCATTCGACGATGCGGTGTTCGTGTCGTCGCATTGAATCGGGCACCGCGCCAGGCCCGCGCGCGGATTTCCGTCGACCGCGTCTAGCCCCGCTGCCGATAGATGCGCGCGACGCTCGCGAAGAACGACAGCGCGGCGATCGCGCTGTCGAGCACGGACATGAATACGCCGACCAGAATCGCGACGGCCGCAAAATAGCGGCGAGGGATGTCGAATCCTTCGTCGCCGAACGTTTCCGCGATCTCCATGAATCACCCTTGCCGGACGCAGGCCCGATGCATGAACTAGTCGCGGCGCGCCGGCTCGCCGTGCGCGGCATCGCGTGCCAGGCCCGCGAGCGAATTCAGGATGAAGGCCGTCACGCCCCAGATGTCCTGGGTCTGCTCCGCCCAATACCACGCGCCCATGCGTTCGCCGTCCGTGTACTGACGCGGCAGATCCGGATTCAGCAGCGCGGCGAACGGAAACTCGAAGATTTCCGCGACTTCCGCGGGCGCCGCCTCCCAGGTCGCCGTTTCCGGCACGAGGCCGATCACGGGAAAGATCGCGTGGTGGCGCTTTCTGGTTTTATGGATCGGCAAGCTGCCGACCACGCGGACCGCGCCGGGCGCGAGGCGGATCTCTTCGAACGCCTCGCGCAACGCGGTCGCGCCGATATCGCGGTCGGCTTCCGCCGGGCGTCCACCCGGAAAGCTCACGTGCGACGAGTATTCGCTGAGATTCGACGCGCGCCGGGTCAACAGGATCGTCGGCTCGCGCCGCGCGACGATCGCGACCAGCACCGCCGAGAATTTCCACTGCCCGTCGTTGTCCGCGAGGAATTGCTTCGCCGTCGGCCAGTCGGTGCCGGCAGGAATGCCGTGACCTTCGACGCCACGGACGATCGCTTCCAGCGCGGCCTGCGGCGAGCCGGCTTCCGCGTGCGCGCTTGCCAACCCGGCGCCGGTATTCACGACGCCTCTGTCTGGTTCCATGTCTGCCTCCTGCGTGCGGCACCTGCACACGCTGCACGACACTGAACCCGACACGTGTTGCATGGGCGCGGCGTCGTTGCGGTCAATCCGATGAACCGGTGTTCGCATGCGATCGCAAATGACACGCGCGGGTGCGCGACTGTCTGCTCCGGCTTAAAGATATCCGCCTGCGTTGCGAATGATTGAATGCCGAAACCCGATCGCCGTCGATCAACGGAGAAACCGATCATGCACGAAAAGGCGGGATTCCGTTCGACCGCGCGCGCACGTCGCGTCCTCGCTCAGGCGACGGATCTCGGCTCGCTCCGCGCATCGATGCGCGCCGATGCGGTACCGATCCACCCGGCCGCCGCGATGGCCGCTGCCGCCACGATCATCATCGCGCCCCACCCGACCCGCGCGTTGAGCAGCCCGGCCGCGACGGCACCGCCGGCACCGGCCGCGTAGTACAGCGTCAGGTACGCTGCGCTCAAGGCCCCGGCCCGGGCCGGCTGAATCGCGACGACACGCGTCTGGTTCGCGACCTGCGCGGCAAAACAACCGGCATCGAACAACGCCAGCCCGACAGCCAGCCATCCGGGACGACCGAGCGCAACGGCAAGGAGCAAGGTCGACACGGCCGCCACGACAAGCCCGCCCCGGATGACCGCGCGATCGCCGAATCGATCGGCGAGTTTTCCGGCAACGCGCGTCACGCCGAGGCCCAGCACGCCCGCGAGACTGTATGCACCGATCGCGGCGGCACCCAGGTTATACGGCGGCTCGGCCAGACGAAGCGCGAGCCCCACCCAGACCAGGTTGAACGCGAAGAACCACAGCATGCCGGCGCAGGTACGACGCCTCAACGGCGCACTGTCGCGCAGCAACCGCGGAAGCGCACCGATCGCGTTCGCACGGCCGGGCAGCCCTTCCGGCCGGCCGCCCGGCAACAGCACCGCACCGCCGACGGCGGCCAGCGCAACGCATCCGGCCAGCACGAGCAATGCGCCGCGCCATCCGCACCATTGCGACAACACGCCGCCCGCGAAACGGCTCAGCAGGATTCCCGCGGAAATGCCCGCCGACACGGCCCCCATCGCCACGCCGCGCCGTTGCGGATCCGCGTGTTTTCCGGCGACGGCGCTGCATTGCGCCGCCACCGTCGTTGCCGCGCCCACCAGGAAAAACGCGGCATCGAGCACGAGCGGCCCGGGCGACAACGACGCGCACGCGAGCAACAACGCGAGCGCGCCCATCTGCATCGAGACGAGCACGCGCGGGCTGAAGCGGTCGACCAGCGGCACCAGCACGGCGAGGCCGACCAGATAACCGAGCATCGTCACGGACGCGAGCGCCGCCATGCGCGACGCCGCCACCCCGAACTCGCTCGCGATCGCCGACAGCGACGGCTGCAACGCATAACCGTTGGCGATCGCCACGCCGGCCGCCAGCGCAAGCGCAGCCGTCGCGGTGCGGGACAGCGGCCCGCGGCTGCCGGCGTCGGTCATGCCGCGGGCCTGACCGCGATCGCCTCGACTTCGACCAGGATCTCCGGATCGACGAACGGAAGCGCATGCACCAGCGAAAACGCCGGCCGGATATCGCCGTAGATCTCCCCGTGCGCGCGTGCGGCGGCTTCCCAGTTGTCGAAGTCCGCGACCACCAGGCGGCTCTGGACGACGTCGGACAACGAGAACCCGCTGTCCGCCAGCACCCGGTCGATCGTCGCCAGCGCATCGCGTGTCTGCGCGTACACGTCCGCGCCTTTGCCGGCCGTCCCCGAAATGTAGATGGTGTTGTCGACGACCACCGCGCGCGAGTAGCCGACCTTGGGCTCCCACGGGGAGCCGGTGCTGATCCGTTTTCGCATGTTGAAGATCTCTCCAGTCAGGTTAAGAAGCGTCGCCTACTACTTGGGTAGTAAGTTCGAGCGATTGTATACTACTCCAGTAGTTAATCAAGCAAGCCCATGCAAGTCGCCGTGGGCGCAAGAGCCGGAGCCGATACACATGAGCGAAAACACGGAGCTGATCACGTCGTTGATCCGGCTTGGATTCACCCAGTACGAAGCGCAGGCCTACGCGGCCCTCGTCGGGCAGGCCGCGCTGACGGGGGCGGAAGTCGGCCGGCGCGCCGGCATGCCGCCTTCGAAGATCTATGAAACGCTGGGTCGCCTGGAGGCGCGCGGTGCGGTGCTCGTCAACCGTTCCGAGCCCGTCCGCTACGCGGCCGTGCCCCACCGGTCGTTGCTCGAGGATTTGCGCAAGCGCTTCAATGCGGATCTCGAAACGGCCGCGGGCGCGCTCGACCGGCTGCCGGTTCAACAGGAGCCGGGGCTCGTCTGGTCGCTGAGCGGGCGGGAAGCGATCGCCAGCGCCTTCGCGCGCGTCATCGTCAATGCGAAAACGCAGATCTTCGCGGGCGTCTGGGACGAGGAGATCGACGCCCTCGGGCCGCTGCTCGAGGCCGCCGCGGCACGCGGCGTCGACACGCACGTGGCGATTTACGGCAATCGCACGCTCAACGGGCCGCGCCACTACGACATGGCCAAATGCGGTGCCAGCGCGCGGCTCAGGCTGTCCGGCCGCCGGCTCGCCGTCGCCGTGGCGGACAACACCGAGGCCGTGGTGGCGGAATTCGGCGATCATTCGCCCGATCACGCCACCTTGACGACCAACCCGGTCATTGCGCTGCTCGCGGTCGAGTACATCAAGGCCGACGTGAGCGGGCGCGTGTTGATCGACGCGATGAGCCCGGCGGAGTACCGGAAAGTCCTGAAGCATCCCGACATGCAGGCGATGCTTGCGCCGCTCGACAAGGCGAGCTGACCCATGCGACCCTGCACGGCTGCCCGCGCGGAGTGCATCGCGCGGCGCGCACTCCACCCCGGTACGTGAATCACCACACTGACGCGAACGTCCAATGACCGCCTATGCCTTCCGCCTGCTGAACGTATTCGCCGAATCGACGTTCGGCGGCAACCCGCTTTGCGTATTCGAGGATGCGCGCGGCATGGACGACGCGACCATGCGGGCGCTCGCCGTGCAGTTCAACCTGTCCGAAACGACCTTCGTGCTGCCATCGGAGCGCGCGCATGCGCGGGTTCGCATCTTCACGCCGGGCTACGAGATGGCCTTTGCCGGCCATCCGACGCTCGGCACCGCGCATGTCGTGCGCGACCTTCTGGGCGCGGGCAACGAACTCGCGCTCGAATTCAAGGCCGGCGTGGTCGACGTCGGCGCGCACGGCGACGTGTGGACGTTTACCGCGCCGCATGCCGGCATGCCGAAGACGGCGGCTTGCGAGTTGTCCGATGCCCGGACGGCGGCCCTGCTGGGGCTGACGGAAGACGACCTGCTCGCCCCGCCAATCTGGGTCGATACCGGCGCCGACCAGTTGCTCGTCGCGCTGAAAGACCCCGCCGCCGTGCGCCGCGCACAGCCCGACAGCGCGGGCATCGGCATCTGGCCGACCAGCAGCCTCGGCCGCAAGACCGCGTATGTATTCGCGTTCGATGCCGAGCGGCCGGGCACGGTGGTGTCGCGTTACTTCTTCGTGAAGCAAGGCAGCGTGTCGGAAGACCCGGGGACGGGATCGGCCTGCGCGAACCTGGCCGGGTGGCTGCTTGCGATGAACCGCGACCTGCCCGCCGCGTTTCGGGTCGAGCAAGGCGAAGCCGTCGGTCGGCCTTGCCTGCTGCGATTGTCGGTCAGTGCAGACGGCAAGATCGGTGTCGGCGGGCGCGTGATCGAACTCGGGCGCGGCGTCGTCAACGTGTAGACGCGCCGTGCTGAAATATCGTCGCGATCGCCAGCATCGCGCTGCGCGCGGGCAACCCGTTGCGACGACGAACCGGCCGCTACCGTCCGGCCACCGCCGGATCGGAAATACGGTGCGGCCGCCCCGCCCGCCACGCCGCGATATGCCGGCGACAAAGTCCGCGGCTATCGCCGGATCGATACGCAGCAAGCACGGCACACGCCGCCGCGTTTGTTATGCTGCGCGCATCGCCAGCCCGAGCCGATCGCCGCTCATGAACGCCCTCGCCCCCGACCTCGCCCGCACGCTGCACGCCGCCTGCGATACCTGCTTCGGCACGGCCGCCGTCTGGCCGCTCGTCGAGCACGCGTATGGCGAACCGCAACGCCACTACCACACGCTCGCGCACCTGGCCGAGTTGTTCGCGCATCTCGCACCATATCGCGCGGAACCGCTGTGGCCGGCGATCGAGCTTGCGGTATGGGCGCACGACTTCGTCTACGCGACGACGCTGCCGGATCATGCGGACAACGAAGCACGCAGCGCGCAATGGCTCGTGCAGATCACGAACGCACACTGCAGCGCATCCTGGTTGCGTGCGCACGCATCGCATGTATCCGTTGCGCACGATCTCGTACTCGCGACGAAATCGCACCGGCTGCCCGATGCGTTCGCGTCCGCCCCGGACCTGCAGCGTGCCGGGCGGCTTTTTCTCGACGCGGATCTCGCGATCCTCGCGGCCGCGCCCGATCGACTGCGCGAATACGATCGCGCAATCGCATGCGAGTGGGCACAGGACCCCGATGCGCCGTCGGCTGCATTCCGCGAGGGTCGCAAGCAGGCGCTTGAACGTCTGCGCGCGCAGGTTCCGCTGTTTCAATCGACGGAATTCGCGCCGCTCACACCGCTCGCGCAGCGCAATCTCGATACGCTGATCGCCGAGTACGCGTAAGCGCCGGGCAAGAACACGCGAAAGCGCCCGCATAACCACCGCCGGATCGGTCGAGCCGGCCCGTCACCCCCGGCGCCCCTCCCCACACCCGAACGGCATTCCTGCTGCGGCGATCCGCAGCACCGGGCCCTGCCGCGTCGAATTCATCCGACATCCGACGGCAAAACCGGCCAACACGTCGATTTCCCCGAGAAACCATCCCATCCACATCGCACATCGCGCGCCGATGCGTAACCCTTCAAACATCATGTGATTGCATTTTCACATTCAATGTGATTTTATTATCACATCGTGCATGCCGCCGCCTACCCCCCCGCGCGGCGCACCCCATACCAAGGAAGAGACGCAGATGGAGACAATCGCCGTTATCGGCAGCAACATGGTCGACCTCGTGACCTACGTCGCACGCATGCCCGCCCGGGGCGAAACGCTCGAGGCGCCGAATTTCGAACTGGGCTGCGGCGGCAAGGGCGCGAACCAGGCGGTCGCGGCCGCCCGCCTCGGCGCGCGCGTCGTAATGGTCACGAAGGTCGGCGACGACGTGTTCGCCGACAACACGATCCGCAACTTTGCGCGCGAAGGCATCGACACAACGCACGTGCGCAAGGTCGCCGGCGTGCCGAGCGGCGTCGCGCCGATCTTCGTCGAGCCCGATTCGAGCAACAGCATCCTGATCGTCAAGGGCGCCAACCGCCACCTGACGCCGGCCGACATCGACGCGGCCGCGCCGCAGCTCGCCGAATGCGCACTGATCGTGCTGCAGCTCGAGATCGAGCTCGGCACCGTCTATCACGCGATCGAATTCGGCGCACGCCACGGCATTCCGGTGCTGCTGAACCCCGCGCCCGCGGTCGCCGATCTCGATTTCGAGCGGATCCGCACCGTCGAATTCTTCGTGCCGAACGAAACCGAGCTCGCGATCGTGTCGGGCATGCCGGTCGATTCGCGCGACACCGCGGCACGCGCCGCCGAAGCGCTGGTCGCGCGCGGGCTGAAGCACGTGCTCGTCACGCTCGGCAGCGACGGTTCGCTGCTGGTCTCGCGCGACGGCGTGCGGCACGTGCCCGGCGTGCCGGTCGACGCGCGCGACACGACGGGCGCCGGCGACGCCTATATCGGCTGCTTCGCGCGCTGCTACGCCGCATCGCGCAACGCGCTCGACGCGATGCGTTACGCGTCCGCGTATGCCGCGCATTCGGTCACGGGCCTCGGCACGCAGAAGTCATACGCCGACACCGCGACGTTCGAACGCTTCCTCCGCGACGCCGGCATCTGAACGGCGCCTTCATCGACGAGACAACCAGGAAGGAGACACCCATGGGCCGAGCCAGAATCGAACACACACCCGACGGCTATTACCTGAACCGCACGCCGCTCTTCGCCTTCACGCTGCTGTGCTGCCTGTTCGCGCTGTGGGGCACCGCCGCGAACCTGAACGACGTGCTGATCGCACAGTTCAAGAAGTCGTTCTTCCTGTCCGATTTCGAATCGGCGTTCGTGCAGTCCGCGTTCTATCTCGGCTACTTCTTCCTCGCGATTCCGGCCGCGACCGTCGTGAAGAAGTTCAGCTACAAGACGACGATCCTGGTCGGCCTGCTGCTCTACACGACCGGCTGCCTGCTGTTCTTCCCGGCCGCGTCGATGGCGAAGTACGGGATGTTCCTCGTCGCGCTGTTCGTGATCGCGGCAGGCCTGTCGTTCCTCGAAACCGCGTCGAACTCGTATTCGACACTGATGGGCCCGCGCGAAACCAGCACGCGGCGGCTGAACATCTCGCAGACGTTCTATCCGTTCGGCGCGATGGCCGGCGTCTACATGGGCAGCTTCCTGATCTTCAAGGAAGGCGATGCGTCGCACGCGCAGCTTGCCGCGATGTCGGCGGCCGAAGCCCACGTGCACCAGCTCGCGATGATCCAGGCCACGCTCGAGCCGTACAAGTGGCTGATCGTCGTGCTCGTCGCCGTGTTCATCGTGTTCGCGCTCACGCCGTACCCGGCCTGCAAGGGCAACGGCCCCGGCGCGGCCACGCACCGGATCGACGCGCGCGGCACGCTCGCACGCCTGTTCGGCAACCGGCGCTTCGTCGCGGGCGTCGTCGCGCAGTTCCTGTACGTCGGCGCGCAGGTCGGCGTGTGGAGCTTCACGATCCGGCTCGCGATGCAGATCGGCGGCCTCACCGAGCGCGGCGCGTCGCACTACCTGCTCGCGACGTTCTTCGCGTTCTTCGTCGGCAAGCTGGTCGCCACGCTCGTGATGAAGCGCGTCGGCCCCGCCAAGGTGCTGATCGTCTACGGCATCCTGTGCATTGCGCTGCTCGCGTATACGATCAGCGTGCACAACATCACGGCCGTCTATGCGGCCGTGGGCGTGAGCGTGTTCCTCGGCCCGTGCTGGCCGACCATCTACGGCCTCACGATCGACGGGCTCGGCAAGGACACCGAATACGGCGGCTCGATCCTCGTGATGAGCATCGTCGGCGGCGCGGTCGTGCCGCTGATCCAGGGGCTGATCTCCGACCACACGGGCGGCAACATGCAGCTCGCGTTCGTCGTGCCGCTCGCCTGCTTCGTCGTGATCGTCTACTACGGCTTCTACTGCCTGCGCCACCTGCCGGCCGCGACGCCCGACGCAACCGCCGACGGCCACGCATCCGCGCGCTACGCCGCCACGCGCAACACGTCGGGGGCATGAGCATGCGAGGCGAAATCGAACTGCGGCGCGACGACTTCCGCGACACGCCGCGCACGCTGTACCGCACCGACGGCCTGACCGTCACCGCGTTCGCGTATCCGTCCGGCGTCGAGGCGCTGAAGCTCGAGAACCGGCGCGGCCATCTCGTCGTGCTGCCGTATCTCGGCCAGATGATCTGGGCCGCCGCGTTCGACGGCCGCGACCTGACGATGAAGCACATGTTCCGGCAACCGAAACGCGCGGCTTCGATCCTCGATACCTACGGCTGCTTCATGTTCCACAGCGGGCTGCTGCGCAACGGCTGCCCGGGGCCGGACGACATGCATGCGCTGCACGGCGAGATGCCGTGTGCGCCGATGGACCGCGCGAGCCTGGTCATCGGCGCGGATGCGCGCGGTGCGTTCGTCGAAGTGACCGGCGAGTACGAATACGTGCAGGGTTTCGGCAGCCACTACATGGCGCGTCCGTCGGTGCGGCTTACGGAGCACGACGCGCAGATGACGATCTCGATGGACGTGACGAATCTCGGCGGCATGCCGATGGACCTGATGTACATGGCGCACCTGAACTACGCGTACGTGCCCGGCGGCCGTTTCGTGCAGTCGCTGCCGCACAACGGGCTGCGGCTGCGCGACAGCGTGCCCGCGCACGTGAAGCCGACCGCCGCGTGGCGCGACTACACGGCCACGCTAGCGCGCGACCCGCAACGGCTTCACACGCTCGATGCGCCCGCGCTGTACGACCCGGAGATCGTGTTCTTCATGAACGATGCGGAAACGGATGCCGGCGGCGTCGCGCATTTCCGGCTCGAGCATCCGGACGGCGGCGCATTCCACACCGCGTACCGCCCCGAGCAATTCCCGCATGCGACGCGGTGGATCCTGCACAACGCGGACCAGCAGGTCGCCGCGTTCGCGCTGCCGTCGACCTGCGAGCCGGAGGGGTATCAGGCCGAGCGCCGCAAGGGCCATGTCGCGACCCTCGCGCCGGGCGCGACGCGCCGCTTCGAAGTCGTCACCGGCTACCTGAGCGCGGCGGAAGCCCGCCATGCCTGAGGCGATGCGAAGCGCGATGCCCGCCCGCGCGGCGTCAGGTCACGAGCGCGATCCCGTGTTCGCGGATCGCCGTTTCGTAGCGGCCGCTCAGTTGCCCGTCCGAGATCACGTAGTTGAAGTCGGTCAGCTCGGCGAAATAGGCCGCGCGCACTTCGTCGAACTTCGTGTGGTCGACGAGCAGGAAGCGGTTCTGCGCGCGTTCCATCACCTTCTTCTTCGCGTCGACTTCGTGGAAGTTGAAGCAGGTCACGCCGCAGCGGTCGCTCACGCCGGCCGCCGAGATGAACGCCTTCGACACGCGCACGGTATCGAGGATGCCCGTCTCGGCCACCGACTCGAACACCATGTTCTTGCGATGGTACGCACCGCCGCACAGGATCACGCTGCAATGCGGCTTCTGCTGCAGCTTCGCGAACACGTTCAGCGAATTGCAGACGGCGGTGAATTCGAGGTCGTCCGGAATGAAATCGACGACGAACGGCGTGGTCGAGCCGCAGTCGACGAAAATCGTGTCGCCGGTCGTCACGAACTGCGCGGCCAGCTTGCCGATGCGGCGCTTCTCCTCGGTCTGCCGGTTGTTCTCGGCGCTGACCACGTACTCGCCGATGTCGCTGCGCTGCGCGGCGAAGTGGCGGGTCACGTAGCCGCCGATCAGGCTGAGGCCGTGCGGGTTGTCCGCGAGATCGCGGCGGATCGTCATTTCCGATACGCCGAACAGCTCGGCGACTTCCTTCAGATGAATCGCGTTCTGCCCTTGCAGCACGTTCATCAGCGTCTTGATTCGTTCGCCCTTCTTCGTTTCCATGCCAGTATCCTGCGTGCGCGCCGCGTCCGTCGCTTGTCGTGCCGGGCGCGCGGGCCCGGCCGGAATGTCGTATTTGTAACAAACCGATGTGAAAACATCAACTTTCCGTGTGCCCTTTCGGCACACGATCCGTGGAGTCCTGAAACATGCCGCTTTCCAACGCCCAACTCGCTCAAACCATCGATCACACGCTGCTCGCGCCCGACGCGAGCGACGCACAGATCCGCGACCTCTGCCGCCAGGCGGCCGAGCATCGCTTTTACTCGGTCTGCGTGAATTCGGCGAACGTGCCGCTCGCCGCGCGCGAGCTGGCCGATACCGGCGTGCTCGTCTGCGCCGTGGTGGGCTTTCCGCTCGGCGCGGGGCTGTCGGCCGCCAAGGCATTCGAAGCCACCGCCGCGATCGCGGCGGGCGCCGGCGAGATCGACATGGTGATCAACATCGGCGCGCTGAAGAGCGGCCGCGCCGACGACGTGAAGGCCGACATCGAAGCCGTGCACCGCGCCTGCGGTGCGGTGCCGCTCAAGGTGATCCTCGAAACGGGGCTGCTGACCGACGACGAGAAGGTGCGCGTGTGCGAGATGTGCCGCGATCTCGGCGTCGCGTTCGTGAAGACGTCGACCGGGTTCGGCCACGGCGGCGCGACGCTCGCGGATGTCGCGCTGATGCGCCGCACGGTCGGCCCCGTGCTCGGCGTGAAGGCATCGGGCGGCGTGCGCGACCGCGCGGCCGCGCTGGCGATGATCGAGGCCGGCGCGACGCGGCTCGGCACGAGCTCGGGGGTGGCGATCGTCACCGACCAGGGCGGCGGCGAATCGGCGTATTGACGACGCGGGGCGCTGACGGCTGCGGTGGTGCGCATCGTGCCGCCGCCGCTGCTACCGCGCGCGTTGTCGATCATTTTCAGCGGCGTGGCAGTCGGCATGGTCGTCGCGTCGTCGATCCGGTTCCATGCACGAACCGCACGGCTTCAGACCGATGGAGCACCCACGGCCCGTATTGCGTTAGTCTGCCACCTGGTAGCCGGCCACAAAATAACTTAGTTAACCGAATCATCCGCAAGAACCAACGATCCCCTATCACTCAATTAGAGAGATTCAATTGGCATCGCGCATGTCGACGAGACTACAGTTCGGCGGGGTCTTCCCCCGAATTTCATCCAAGGAACCTCATCGATATGTCAAACACCGCGAATCGCTTCTTGCAGAGCATGATTGCCGCGGCCTGCGTCGCATTGGCCTCTTCCTCACACGCTGCCGAACTGACGCGCGACAACGGCTCGCCCGTCGGCGACAACCAGAATTCGCAGACAGCCGGGCCGAACGGGCCGGTGCTCCTGCAAGACTCGCATCTCATCGAAAAACTCCAGCGCTTCGATCGCGAACGCATCCCCGAGCGTGTCGTGCATGCCCGCGGCACCGGCGCGTTCGGTGAATTCGTGCCGAGCGCCGACATCAGCGACCTGACGACGGCCAAGGTCTTCACGCCCGGCACGAAAACGCCCGTGTTCGTCCGCTTCTCGACCGTGATGGGTTATCGCGGCTCGCCCGAGCAGGCGCGCGATCCGCGCGGTTTCGCCGTGAAGTTCTATACGGAACAGGGCAACTGGGATCTGGTCGGGATCAACCTGCCGATCTTCTTCATCCGCGACGCGATCAAGTTCCCGGACTTCGTCCACGCGAACAAGCCGAGCGCGGTCACCGGCGTGCAGGATGCGAACCTCGCGTTCGATTTCTTCGCGCACGCGCCCGAAGCAACCAGCATGCTGACCCGGCTGTACTCGATCGAGGGCATGCCCGATTCGTACCGGAACATGGACGGCTACGGCGTGCACGCATTCAAGTTCGTCAACGCCGACGGCAAGTACACGTACGTGAAGTTCCACTGGAAGAGCGCGCAAGGGATGCACGGGCTGCGCCCGAAGGACATTCCCGGTTCGATCGGTGCCGACTGGAACCTGATGACGAACGACCTGTACGGCGCACTGAACGCGGGCAACGCGCCGAAGTGGGATCTCTACATCCAGGTGCTGAAGCCGTCCGAGCTCGACGCGTTCGACTTCAACCCGCTCGACGACACCAAGGTATGGACCGGCGTGCCGGAGCGCAAGATCGGCACGCTGACGCTGAACCGTGTGCCGGACAACTACTTCGAGTCGACCGAGGAATCGGCCTTTGCCCCGTCGCGGATGGTGCCGGGCATCGAGCCGTCGGAAGACCGGATGCTGCAGGGCCGGATGTTCTCGTACGCCGATACGCAGATGTACCGCCTCGGCGCGAACTTCAACCAGTTGCCGATCAACCGGCCGCGCGTGCCCGTCACGAACAACAACCAGGACGGCGCAATGAACTTCGGCGACCGCAAGGGCGAAGTGAACTACGAGCCGTCGGCGCTGAACGAACTCGCGCAGAACCCGCGGTACAAGTCGGTCCAGACGCCGCTTGCCGGCACGACGCAACAAGCCGCGATCCGCAAGACGCTGAACTTCCGGCAGGCGGGCGAGTACTACCGCATGCTGCCCGCGCAGGAGCGGCAGGATCTGGTGACCGCGTTGTCGGGTGACCTGAACCACGTGACGAACGACGCGAACAAGTACGCGATGCTGTCGTACTTCTACAAGGCCGATGCGGACTACGGGACGCGCCTGGCGCGTGCCACGCACGCCGACCTGACCCGCGTGAAATCGCTCGCCGACAAACTCGTCGAGAACTGATCGGGCAATCCCGCGAAGGCTGCCGGTGCGGCCTTCGCGTCCCGACCCATCGATCCGATTGCGCCGCGCGGCCATGCGCGGCGCGCATTGCTGATGAAGAATCGACTCCGAACCGCCCTCTCCCGCGCGCTCGCGATCGCCGGAGCCGTCGTGCTCGCGGCCTGCGCACCAACCGCACCGCCCGCGGCCGTGCCGCACCCCGATGCGCACGCCGACCTGCGCCGCTACGACGACGCATGGTTCGCCGCCGCGCGCCTCGGTCGCATCGACATCCTGCAGGCACTCGTCGACGCGCGCTATCCGATCGACGCGACGACACGCGAAGGTTATACGGCGGTCATCCTGGCCGCCTATCGCGACCAGCCTGCAACGCTCGACTATCTGCTGCGCAACGGCGCGGACCCGTGTCTCGGCGATCGTCACGGCAACACGGCCCTGATGGGCGCGCTGTTCAAGGGCGAGACCGCGATCGCGAAGCGGCTGGCCGATACGCACTGCCCGATCGACCAGACCAATCACGCCGGCGAAACGGCGCTGTCGTTCGCCGCGCTGTTCGGCCGCCTCGACATGCTGCCGGTGCTCGTCGCACACGGCGCAAACCCCGATCACGTCGATGCGCTCGGGCGCACCGCACTGCAGAACGCGATCCTGCAAGGCAACGACGCCGCGGTGGCCGCACTGGAAAAGGTCGGCGCGACACCGAATGCCGATGTGACGTTGCGCTCGAGGCCGTGACCGCTCGACCTTGAACCTGCCTTCAACGGCATGATTTCCGATCGGCAAAGCAGGCACCGACCGTTTCGACGAAGGCGCCTCTTCCGCCCGCTCCGCGACATCGGCACAATGCTGGTCATGCGCCAAGACAACGCCTTCGTTTACCCGTCCGCAGGCCCCGTCGGCCGCCTCGCCAACCGGCTCGTCGCGAGCCGCCCGCTGCTGCGCGCACGCCGCGCGCTGCTGTCGCGGCTGCCGTTCCTGCAACTCGCGAGCGAAGTCGAGAACGTCGTGTACTGCACGTGGCTCGTCGATGTCGCGGCCGTCGCGCACCTGGTGCCGCGCGGCGTCACGCTCGCGAGCCGCGACGGCCGCACGCCGTTCACGATCCTCACCTATGCGCACCGCCATTTCGGCCCGCGTATCGCGGGCCCGCTGCGACGCGTGTTCCCGTCGCCGCTGCAAAGCAACTGGCGGCTTTACGTCGATGCGCTGCCGGGCGGCGTGCCGGCCGATCGCACGGTGCTGTTCGTGAAGAACGTGTTCGATCATCCGCTCTATGCGCTCGGCAGCCGACTCTTCAGCGACGCGCTGCCGTCGCATCTCGCCGCGCGCTTCACCCATGCCGTGCAGGACGGACGTTATCGAACGCTGCTGTCGGGCGGGACCGGGAGCGCGCCCGATTTCCACTGCTCGGCGGCCGTGTCGAACGACGACACGCTACCCGCCGCGTTCGCGCCGTTCTTCGGCAACTGGCGCGACGCCGTCGCCTACCTGTCGCTGCAGCACGCGGCCGTCGCGCATGTCGCGGACTGCGACGGCCTCGCCCATGCGTCGATCGACCTGCCGATCGACATCGACGCGGTCCGGCCGCTGAAACCGGTCGAACCGGTCGGCGGCGGCGCCTTCCTCGCGCGGATCGGCGCGACCGGCGAACCGCTGTGCTTCGTCGTGCCGGATGTTGCGTTCCGCGTGTTGTCGGAACGGGTGCTGTAACGCCCCGCTCAACCCGCGCGCCGCGCGTTCGCGGGTTCGTCCGCGTCGCGTTCGTCCGCCAGCCGCCCGAGGTAATCCCGCACGAACTGCCCGGCAATCCGCCCCGACCGCGCACCGCGTTCCAGCGCCCACTGCAGCGCCGGTTCGCGCGCCGCGCGGATCTGCTCCGCATCGAACCCGGCTTCCACGAGCCGGCTTTCGACGACGGCCAGGTACGCATCCTGCGTGAACCCGTAGAACGTCACCCAGATCCCGAAGCGCTCGGACAACGAAATCCGCTCCTCGACCGCGTCGCCCGGATGCAGCTCGCCGTTCTCCGCGCGCGACACGTTCGCGTTGTCGCTCGCCTGCTCGGGCATCAGGTGGCGGCGATTCGACGTCGCGTACACGAGCACGTTCGACAGGTCGCTCGCGACCGAGCCGTCGAGCACCGTCTTCAGTTCCTTGTAACCGGTCTCGCCGGCCTCGAACGACAGGTCGTCGCAGAACACGATGTACCGCTCGGGCCGCGCACGCACCAGCTCGACGATCGCCGGCAGATCGCTCAGCCGCTCCTTGCCGACCTCGATCAGCCGCAGCCCGTGCGGCGCGAACGCGTGCAGGCACGCCTTCACGATCGACGACTTCCCGGTGCCGCGCGCGCCGGTCAACAGCACGTGATTGGCCGCGAACCCGCGCACGAACTGCCGCGTGTTCCGTTCGACGATCGCCACCTGGCGCTCGACGTTGCGCAGCGCATCGAACGTTGTCAGCGCGGGCGCCGCGACCGGTTCGAGCGGCGCCGTGCGCGGCCCGCCGTCGAAACCGCGCCAGCGGAACGCGACGGCCGCGTCGAAATCGACGGCCGCCGGCCGGCCGGTGCCCGCGAGTGCCTCGAGCGCGGTCGCGATCCGTTCGAGCTGATGCGCAAGCGCCTGACCGTCGACGGATGCGCGCGCGTCCGGCAGCGCGGCCATCAGGTTCTGCATGTCGCGGTCGCCGCTCATTGCCGTACTCCCTGCGACGCACTCGCGTGGAACCGGAACCGCTGCGCGATCGCCACGCCGACGAGCGCCACGCCGCCGCCGATCAGGTGATACAGCCGCAGCGATTCGCCGAGCAGCACGATCGCGCCGCCGGCCGTCATCACCGGCAGCAGGTTCATGAACATCGCGCAGCGGCTCGGGCCGAGCAGCCGCACGCCCTGCATCCACAGGTACGGCAGCACGACCGACGCCAGCACGCCGGCATACAGGATCAGCGGCACGCTCGCGCGGGTCGGCCACGCCGCCTGCGCGGGCAAGCGCAGCAGCATCGGCACCATGAAGACGAGCGCGGCGAGCGCCTGCACGTAGGTCGACTGCCACGCCGGCAGCGCGCCGATGCGCCAGCGCTTGAGCAGCACGCCGTACAGCGCATACGCGGCCGACGCGGCCAGCATCAGCAGGTCGCCCGCATGCACGCCGCGCGCGGCGATCGTCGTCGGGTGCCCCTCGGCGATCAGGTAGACGACGCCCGCGAGCGACAGCACCCCGCCGCCGATCATGCCGGCTCCCGGCGGATCGCCGAGCAGCAGCGAGCTGAGCGCCATCGTCATCAGCGGCACGAGCGCCGTGATGATCGCCATGTTGGTCGCGCTCGTCGTTTTCGCGGCCTCGTAGGACAGGCTCTGGAACAGCGCCATCGCGAGAAAACCGAGCACCGCGAGCTTCGGCAGGTGCGCGACGAGCGCCGCGCGGTTGCGCCACGCGGGGCGCAGCGTGAACACGCTCATCAGCGCGACGGCGAGCAGCAGCCGGTAGAACGTGATCGCCGACGGGTCGATCGTCGATGCCGACAGCTTCGACACGACCACGTTGCCGGCCCACAGCGCGATCGCGCAGAAGGGAAACAGAAAAGGAGGCTTGTTCATCGCGTTTGACGGATTAATATCGTGACAGGGTGCGGGCGTGAATCGGAACGCCATCGTGCCCGCCCGCCCAACTGCCTGTCTCACGCCAAAATGTCAGGACTTATCGCCAATCGGACACTCGAGCCCACCCCGCCGCTTGCGCACCTGCGCTACGAATCGACGCCGATGCCCGTGTCGGCGATGGCGGCGGCATACCCGCACGGCACGTCGATACCGACGCACTGCCATCGCCGCGCGCAACTGCTCTATGCGATCGAGGGCGTGATGCACGTGCAGTCCGAGGGCGCGTCGTGGGTCGTGCCGCCCACGCGCGGCGTGTGGCTCGAAGCCGGCCTCGACCACACGGTGCAGATGAGCGGCGACGTGCAGATGCGCACCGTGTTCGTCGAACCGGGCACGGTCGAGCACCTGCCCGCGCGCAGTTGCGTGGTGGAAGTGCATCCGCTGCTGCGCGAGCTGATCCTCGCCGCGGTCGACGTGCCGCTCGACTACGCGCCGGGCTCGCGCCACGATCACCTGATGCACCTGCTGCTCGCCGAGGTGACGGTCGCGCCGCTGCTGCCGCTGTACCTGCCGTGGCCGCACGACGCACGGCTGCGGACGATCTGCGACTCGCTCGTCGCCGCGCCCGACGATCCGCGCACGATCGCCGAATGGGCCGACCGGCTCGGCCTGTCGGTCCGTACGCTGCATCGCGCGTTCCGGCGCGAGACGGGGCTCAGCTTCCGCCGCTGGCGGGAGCAGGCGCGGCTGCTGCTCGCGCTCAAGCGCCTCGCGCACGGCGAGAAGGTGCTGACCGTCGCGATGGATCACGGCTACAGCAGCCAGAGCGCGTTCTCGGCGATGTTCAAGCGCCATTTCGGGGTGTCGCCGTCGGCGTTTTACGCGTAGCGCGTGGCCGTGCGCGGCGGGGGCGCTACCGCGCCGCGATCCCCGCGATGAAGAACACGCACGCGGCGGCCGACGCGACCGTGCGCACGTGATTCCACCTCGTCCAGTCGTGCACGTAGCGCGTCCACAGCGCGGCGCCGTGCGCGGTCGACGGATCGGCCGCGGCGAGCGCATCGTTGAGCGGCACGTTGACGGCCATCGTCACCGCGAACATGCCGAACACGTACAGCACGCCGCCCGCGAGCGCGGCCATCGCCCCCGGCTGGCCGCGATCGAGCAGCGCGATCACGACCAGTGCCAGCGCCATCAGCGTCGTGACGAGGAACAGCGGCATGAACGGCGAACGCACGATGTCGACGTTGATCGCGTTCATCGCGGCCACGCCGGCTTGCGGCGCGATCCGTCCGAGCGACGTCATCACGAACGCCGAAAACGCGAAGTACACGCCGGCCATCAGCCCGCAGCCGACGGCCGAGCCCCACAGCAGGACGGGCGTCACGAACGCGATCATGATCGTGCGCTCCACACGCCGGTCGCGGCCGTCGCGCGCGCATAGTCGGCGAAGTCGCGTGCCGGCCGCCCGAGCGTCGCTTCGATGCCGTGCGTCACCGCGCTGTTGCGCCCGTCGAGCACCACGCCGAACAGATCGTCGAGCAGCGCGACGACCGGCTCCGGTACGCCGGCCTCGCGCAATCCGGCCACGAACGCATCGGCCGGAATCTCGCGATAGACGACCGGCCGGCCGGCGGCCCGCGCGATTTCGCCGACCGCTTCGGCGAACGTCAGCGCGCGCGGGCCCGTGACCTCGATCACGCGGTTCGCGACGCGCGCCTCGGTGAGCGCGGCCACCGCGACGTCCGCGATGTCGTCCGCATCGACGAACGGCTCGCGCACCGCGCCGGCCGGCAGCGCGACTTCGCCGGCCAGCACGCCGTCGATCAGGTAGCCCTCGGAGAAGTTCTGGTTGAACCAGCTCGCGCGCACCACGCCCCAGCCCACGCCCGACGCCTGCAGCGCGGCTTCCGCAGCCTGCGCGCGCGGCTCGCCGCGCCCGGACAGCAGCACGACGCGCTCGACGCCGCTTTCCCGCGCCAGCCGCGCGAACGCGGCGATCGCGTCCACCGCGCCCGCGACCGCCAGATCGGGCTGGTAGGTCACGTACGCGGCCGACACGCCCGCGAGCGCGGCGGGCCACGTCTCGGGCGCCGTCCAGTCGAAGCGGACGGCCGACGTGCGCGACACGGGCCGGGTCGCGATGCCGCGCGCGCGCAGCCGTGCATCGACGCGGGCGCCCGTCTTGCCCGAACCGCCGACGATGAGGATGGGAAGTGCCGACATGACCGTCTCCTTTGACTAAATACGAGAACTTCTCGCATTTTGAAAACACGATAGACTCTCGCATTAGCAACGTCAAGTTTTTCTGGAGGCGGCATGGGCCGACAAAAATCGGGGCAAAACGACCAGCCCGACGCGGCGGCAGCGGATGCGCCGGCGCGCGCGCGGCTGGTACCGACGCAGCAGCGCAGCCGCGAGCGGTTCGAGCGCATTCTCGCGAGCGCGTCGGAGGTGATGATCGAGAAAGGCTGCGACGCGTTCCGGATGAGCGACATCGTCGAGCGCACGGGCATCTCGTTCGGTTCGCTGTACCAGTACTTCCCGGACAAGGCGGCCGTGATCGGCACGCTCGCGGAGCGCTACAACGAAGCCGGGCACGACTGCGTGCGGCGCGATCTCGCCGCGATGAAGTCGCTCGACGACCTGCACGCCACGCTCACCCGCATCACGGACAGCTATTACCGGATGTTCGTCGACGAGCCGCTGATGCGCGACATCTGGCGGGCCACGCAGGCCGACCGCGCACTGCAGGCGCTCGACCGGGCGGACGGCGAGTTTCTGGCGGGGCTGTTGGCGGATGCGCTGCGGGAACTCGCACCGGCGGTGCCCGACGTGCAGTTGGCCGCGTTCTCGGAATTGACGATGGTGTTGATCGCCGCGGCGGTGCGACATGCGATCGAGTTGCCGCCGAAGGCGGCGCGCAGGATTCTCGCGATGTTCAAGCAAACATTGCCGGAAAATCTTTCCGTGCTTGACAGCTAGGCCGCGCACGAATTTCATAACCGGGAAATTCCCATTCCCCGCTCGTTATTGAATATTCGACAATATAATTACAAGAATCCCCAAGGGCGCAGCGCGAGACCGCGGCGCCTGCATTCCTGATTCCCCATTCAAACCGACCCAAAGCTCCGCTACGCTCGAAAGCGCGGGGCTTTCTTTTTTTGCGCAGCGCAATCCGCTTCGTGAAGCGACGTGCGTTTCGCGCCGATGAACTCCGCGACGCTTTATTCAGCATTGCGGCAGCCAGACTCCGCCGGCGTCAACAAATCGCCAGATGATTTACCGGAACAGATTAATTAAAAAATGACGATGATCAATGGAATCGATTTCAATCGATAACGACAATCGCCCTTCGATTCTTCCATTTACTTTTCAATATTTATTCCGTTAAGCTTGCGCCAATATTTTTTTGACACCACCCAGATTGATCGATGAATTTCAGATCCAGGCGCATTTGAATTAAACCGATCGATTATTGTTTATTTTGAAAATCAAATGAGACGATATCACTCCACCGAAACCGGCCAGCCTTCATCCGGTTGACCCGGCGCGCCGTGCGTCGCTCGGCGGCAGATGCCTGCCGCCCCGACCACATCTCTTTGGCATCGCGGCTCAGGCTGCGCGGGCCGCGCCCGGTCATGGCGCACGGCCCGCGCGGCACCGCACTGCTATCACGAACTTCGAACTCACACTCTTGCGAGCGCTGACGATGGACGACTTTTGCCGCGCGAATTTGCCCCCTGCCGAGGATTGGCCGACGTTCGTCTTCGAATTGCCGGGGCTGCAGTTTCCGCCGTTTCTCAATTGCGCCGCCGCGCTGCTGGATACCGCCGTCGACGAGCGCGGCTGGGGCGATCGGGTGGCGATCACGACCGGGTCGGGCATCACGTGGTCGTATCGCGAATTGCGCGATGCCGCCAACCGGATCGCCAACCTGCTCGTCCATGACGGCGGCCTCGTGGCCGGCAATCGGGTGCTGCTGCACGGCGCGAATCACCCGATGCTGGCCGCCGCGTGGTTCGGCGTGGTCAAGGCCGGCGGCATCGCCGTCGCAACGATGCCGAAGCTGCGCGCGGGAGAACTGTCGACCATCATCGAGCGGGCCCGGGTCACGCACGTCATCTGCGAAGCCGGGTTGTCCGCCGAACTCGACGCGGCGATGGCGAGCCTGCAGTGGCGCGGCGACGTTCGACGCTACGACACGGACGACACGCATCCGCACGCGCGCTGGCTCGACGGCCATTCGGCGGCATTCGCGGCCGCCGAATCACGCGCGGACGATCCCTGCCTGATCGCGTTCACGTCGGGAACGACCGGCGAACCGAAGGCAACCGTCCATTTTCATCGCGACGTGATGGCGGCCTGCCACTGCTTTCCGCAGCACGTGCTCCGGCCCACGGCCGATGACGTCTTCTGCGGATCGCCGCCGCTCGCGTTCACGTTCGGCCTCGGCGCGCTGCTGCTGTTTCCGGTCAGCGTCGGCGCAAGCGTCGTGCTGTTGCCGAAAGCGGGCCCGGAACAGCTGCTGGCCGCCGTCGAGCGGCATCGGGTCAGCATCCTGTTTACGGCGCCGGCGGCCTATCGGGCCATGCTCGACCATCTCGACCAGCGCGACCCGTGCGACATCTCGTCCCTGCGCAAATGCGTGTCGGCGGGCGAGGCGTTGCCGCCATGGACGCGCGATGCGTGGCAGATCCGCACCGGCCTGCACCTGATCGACGGCATCGGGTCGACCGAGATGCTGCACATCTTCGCGTCGACCGGCGACACCGGCGCGAAGGACGGCGCGATCGGCAAGGCGGTGCCCGGTTACCGCCTTGCCGTCGTGGACGAGCACGGCCAGTGCCTGCCGCCCTACGAGATCGGCTACCTGGCCGTGCAGGGGCCGACCGGATGCCGCTACCTGAACGACACGCGGCAACGCGACTACGTCAAGCACGGCTGGAACCTGACGGGCGACAGCGCCTACCTGGACGAGGACGGCTACCTGTTCTACCAGGCACGCGCGGACGACATGATCATCACCTCCGGCTACACGGTGTCGCCCGGCGAAGTGGAGCAGGCGCTGCTGCGCCATCCGGATATCGCCGAATGCGGCGTCGTCGGGCACGTCGACGAACGGGGCGGCACGCTCATCTGCGCGCACGTGGTGCTGCGCCCGGGCGTCGACGGCTCGGATGCGTTGACGATGCAGCTTCAGCAGCACGTGAAAAGCGTGATTGCGCCATACAAGTGCCCGCATCGCGTGGCCTATCACGCCGCCGGTTTGCCGCGCAACGAATCGGGCAAATTGCGGCGTGCCGTGCTCCGGCAGGCCGGTCATGGCGCGGCGCGTTCCCTGAATCAAGCAGTCCAAAGCGAAGAAATCCTATGAAAATTCTCGGCGCCGCGGCGGCCATTCCGGCCCCCGCGACCACCGCGCAATCCTGCGCGAACGACTACGCGATCAAGGCGGCCAGGCAGGCGCTGCAACAAGCCGGTTGCCTGCCGTCGGAACTGGATCTGATCGTCAGCCTGTCGATCTCCCCCAGCCGGATGGCGGATGCGCCGTCGATCGCGGGCCCGCGGCTGGCGCACCCCGTGCAGCGCGACCTGCGTGCGCGACATGCGGCCGTGTTCGACCTGCTCGATGCGGACTGGACGCTCGCACTCGATCTCGCGCAAAGCCATTGCCGGCAGCTCGGCTATCGGCGCGCGCTCGTCGTTCGCGCGGAAGCGCTCGCGGACGTCGAGCAGGTGGCCGAGAGCGGCTTCGCCGACGGTGCGGGCGCGATCGTGCTGACGCCGTCCGGCCATGACCGCGCTTATGCGAGCCGCTACGCGGATCTCGATTCCCCGCCGTTCGCGACGCTCGACGCGCTTGCGCCCCGACGCGTGAACGGCAGCCTGTCGCTGGCCCGTTTCGAAAGCCGGTTCGATCGCGCCACCGGCCGCTTCGACGCCGAACCGGCCAATGCGGGCGCCGCGGTCAACGCGATGCTCGACGCGGCGCAAAGCCGCATCGACCGGCGTGCCGCCACGCTGTTCTGCGAATCGTGGCTGGGCGGATGGCCGTCGATCGCCACCGGCGCGCGGGATGCTTTCCGCGTCGACGTCGTCACCGGTGCGGCGGAGATTCCGAACCCGTTCCAGCTGCCCGCGTGGCTCGCGTCGCGCGTCGCAGATTCGATTTCGTTGCGTGACGATGAACGGACGGTGATCGCCATGACACTGGACCCGTTCCGGCCGCGCATCGCGTGCAGCACGATGGAGGTCTGACAGTGCACAACGTCCGAATCGCAAGTCTCGCCTGCCGCCTGCCGGCCCGCCAGGTTCCCAACGACGATCCCGTCTTCGCGGGCGTCGAGCCCATTCCGGCGGAATGGTGGCAATTCTGGGGCATCGAATCGCGCCACATGATCGACCCCGATGCCGGCGAATCCGAACTCGCGCTGGCCGAGCGCACGGCCCGCGACGCCCTCGCGCGTGCCGGCGTGGAACCCGCCGAACTCGACCTGGTGCTGTTCAACATGACGTCGCCGTTCGTGTCGCTCGACGACGGCCGGCGCCGGTTCGCGCCGCGGCTCTCGCGCGCGCTGCGCGACCGGCTCGGCGCCACGCGTGCGCTCGATGCCGATATCGAGATGGAATGCGCGAGCTTCGTGCTGCAACTGCAGCTCGCCGCCAACCTCATCAAGCAGGGGCGCGTGAAACGGGCGCTGGTGTGCTCGTCGGAGCGCATGTCGGCGGTGGTCGACTACACGAGCAAGTCGTCGACGAACTTCGGCGACGGCGCGGCCGCGGCCGTGCTCGTCGCGGAGCCGGCCGACCCCGACGGCGCCGACTGGCTGGATGCCGCGTATCACAGCGACGCCACCCGCTACGACCTCGTGACGATGCAGTGGCGCAATGCGCAGGCCACGGCCGACGACGACGCGGAAACCGGCGCCGACAACCCGTTCGGCGTGTATTTCACGCTCAAGCCCGAAGCGCAGGAGGCGATCTCGCGCTTCATGCCGGTGGCCATTCCCGATATCGTCGAGCGCCTGCTGCACCGGAGCGGCACCGGCATCGCCGACGTCGATGCGATGGTGTTCCACCAGCCGTCGGCGCTGCTCGTGCGCTCATGGGCGCAGCGGCTCGGGCTGAGGCCCGATCAGTACGTGATTCGCGTGGCCGATTGCGCGTGCCTCGTGTCGGCCGCCGTGCCGTTCGCGCTGGCCGAGTCGATCCGGCAGGGCGTGATCCGGCCGGGGTCCAAGGTCGTGATTGCCGGCGCGGGCGCGGGCTGGGGCTTCGGTGCGCAATTGTGGCGCTGGGGCGAAACCGTCGTGTCCGATGCGGGCGGCACGGTCGCCGTCGTGACGGAACAGGAGGGTCAGGCATGAGCGCCCGTCTCGTCATCGCCGGGTTCGGCCATGCGCTGCCCGAGCGGATCGTCGGCAACGACGAAGTCGCCGGCATGATCGACACCAGCGACGCGTTCATTCGCGAACGCACCGGTGTCGTCGCGCGACGCTATCTCGGCCCCGATCGGCATCTGGCGGATCTCGCCTGCCCGGCCGCGGAACGCGCAATGGCCGACGCGGGCGTCACGGCGCACGACGTCGACCTGCTGATCGTCAATACGCTGTCGCCCGATCATCACGACCCGTCGCAGGCGTGCTACATCCAGCCCCGGCTCGGCTTGCGGGAGGTGCCGTGCTTCGACATCCGCGCGCAATGCAGCGGCGGGCTCTACGGGATCGAGATCGCGCGCCACTTCCTCGCGAGCGGCCTGTATCGCAACGTGCTGCTGGTCTGCGCCGAGGCGCTGTCGCGGCGCATCGACACGAGCAACGCCGGGCGCAACCTGTCGATCCTGCTGAGCGACGGCGCCGCCGCGCTGCTGCTGCAGGCGACGGACGAGCCGGCGCGCGGGCTGATCGACCTGACGCTCGGCGCCGACGGCACCCAGTTCGACCTGCTCGCCACCGAGGCGCCCGGCGCGCGACGCCCGCGCTTCATCGACGCGGACGACATCGCGGCCGGCCGCCACCACTTCCGGATGAAAGGCGCGCCGATGTTCGAGGACGCGACGCGCCGCATCGTCGACGCGTGCCGCCAGATGCTCGACAAGCACCGGCTGACGATCGGCGATATCGGCCTGGTCGTGCCGCACCAGCCGAACCTGCGCATCCTCGACGCGGTCATCGAGCGGCTCGGGCTGCCCCGCGAGCGCTGCATGATTTCCGTCGATCAACTGGGCAACATGGCGAGCGCGGCGTTTCCGGTCGCGCTCTCCCTCGCCCGCGAGCAAGGCCGCATGCCGGCCGGCCAGCTCAACCTCCTCGTGACCTACGGCGCGGGCGCGACATGGGCCTGTGCGCTCTATCGGAGCTGAACGACATGCTGAACGCATCCCCCGGGTGGATCGAGCCGCGGCTGGCGCTGATCGGCACCGCCGACGTGCCGCTGTACGTGATCGTCAACGACGAGGCCGCGACGCTGATCGAGGGCGGCCTGAGCGGCATGACGGCGCTCGTATGGCAGCAGCTTCACGATCTGCTGCGGGACTTCGGCGGCATCCGGCATTTGCGCTACTGGCTGATCACCCACTCGCACTATGACCATTGCAGCCTGCTGATGACGCTCAAGTCGCGCATGCCGTGGCTCCATGTGTCCGGTTCGCCCGACGCGTTCGATGCGTTCCAGAGCCCGTCGGCCTGCCGCACCATCCGCCAGCTCGACGAGCACGCGTCACGGTCGTGGGAACCCGCCGCCGGCGCCGATTTCACCGAGTTGGCCGACCTGCCGTTCTACCCGGTCAATCCGGGCGCGCAGCTCGATATCGGCGACGGGATGCAGATTCGCACGATCGCGCTGCCGGGCCACAGCCGCTGCCAGTTCGGCTACTACTGCCCGCAGCTGGACATCGGTTTCGTGTCGGATGCGCTCGGCGAGTTTCAGGACGCCACCCACTGGCTGCCGCTGGTCTTTCAGGATCTGTTTGCGTACCGGCACTCGCTGGACGTCATCGAACAGCTGCATGCACCGCGGCTTGCCCTGGGGCACCACGGCATCCTCACCGGCGAGCTCGCCCGGTCGGCCGCACGGCATGCGCGCGCGTGCCTCGATGCACGCGAGGCCGACGCACGCGCGGTTCGCGGCAACGCCGCCGCCACGCAGGCACTGGCCCATCAGTGGACGGCCCGTTACGCGGCAAGAAGCGAAAAGGTCGTGCCGCGTTTCCTGCACCTCAAAAGCATGACGCACATGATCGACCTGTTCCATCGCGCCGAATAGCCGTATCCGGATGTCCGCCGCGGCAACGCACGGGCGCCGGCCGGTGCGACGCCCCTGCTCGCTGTTTTCATTCCTCTTCCGACGACATCATGACCACTGCGACCTTGCCGACTACGCTTGGCGAATTGCTTCAGAACCGCGCCGCCACACGCGGCGACCACACCGCCTACGTGTTCCTGAGCGGGCCGCCCGAACAGGAACGGGCCGAATCGATGACCTTCTCCGAGCTCGACGTGCGCGCCCGCCGGGTCGCCGCGCTGCTGCGGCAGAACGCGGTCGACATCGGCGACCGGGTGCTGCTGCTGTGCCGGCCGGGCCTCGATTACGTCGGCGCCTTCATGGGGTGCCTGTATGCGGGCGCGATCGCGGTGCCGGCCTACCCGCCGCGCAACAGGCAGCATATGGTGCGGATCGCCGGCATCGTCGAAAACGCGGGCGCCGACACGATCCTGTGCTCGGCCGAGGACCACGCGCGCTGCTCGACCTGGCTCGCCGATACCGACGCGTCCGGCAGCACGCTGCTCGACGTCGGCGGCGCGCAGGCGCTGGCTCCCGTGGATTCGCCCGCCGGCGTGCAGCCGTCCCACATCGCGTTTCTGCAATACACGTCGGGAACGACGGGCACACCGAAAGGCGTGATGGTGAGTCACGCGAACCTGATCCACAACCTGGGGCTGATACGCGAATGGCTTGCCTATGACGAGTCGAGCACGATCGTCAGCTGGCTGCCGCCGTATCACGACATGGGCCTGATCGGCGTGATCCTGACGTCGCTGTACGGCGGCTTCCGCAGCGTGCTGATGGCCCCGGAACGGTTCATCCAGCATCCGTACCTGTGGCTGCGCGCGATCAGCCAGTACCGCGCGGACCTGACGGGCGCGCCCGATTTCGCGTACCGGATGTGCTGCCGGCGAATCTCCGACGAACAGCTGGCGACGCTCGACCTGTCGTGCCTGCGCGCCGCGTACAACGGCGCCGAGTCGGTGCGCGCCAGCACCCTGACGGATTTCTCGCAACGCTTCGCGGCAGCGGGCTTCGCCGCCGACGGGTTCCTGCCGTGCTACGGGCTCGCGGAGGGCACGCTGTACGTCGCCGGCCGCACGGAACGGCACCCGGTCCGCACGCTGTGCGTCGACCAGGCCGCGCTCCAGCGGCAATCGGTGGTGCTGCGCAACGAGACCCTCGGCGTGTCGCCGCAGCCGCTGGACCGCCCGGGCGAGCGGGTTCTGGTCGGCGTGGGCCGCACCGACGGCGAACAGCAGGTGATCGTGCGCGACCTGGAGACCAACGCCCGGTGCGACGACCGGACCATCGGCGAAATCTGCGTGGCCGGCCCGAGCGTCGCCGCCGGCTACTGGCGGCTGGACGAGCAGACGCATTCGACCTTCCGGCACACGCTGGCCGGCGACCGAGACCAGGCATTCATGCGCACCGGCGATCTCGGTTTCATTCTGGATGACGAACTGTACGTGACCGGCCGGCTCAAGGACATGGTGATCCTCGCCGGCCGCAACTACTACTCGGAAGACATCGAGTACGCGCTGATCGTCGGCGTGCCGGAACTGGTGCCGAACGGCTGCGCGGCCTTCATGGACGACCAGGCCGACGCGGAGCGCCTGATCGTCGTGGCCGAAGTCGAGCGCACGCAGCGCAAGGGCAATCTCGACAGCTTCATCGACGCGATTCGCCAGGCGATCTGGAACCGCCTCGACATCGGGCCGAGCAGGATCGTGCTGGTGTCGCCCGGCAGCGTGCCGAAGACGTCGAGCGGCAAGGTGCGCCGCAGCACGTGCCGCACGCAGTTGCACGACGGCGCGCTGACGATCCTCGCGCAGTGGGACGTCGACGCCGGCACGCAAACGCCGGCGCCCGATCGCGGGCAGCCCGCGCGCCCGGCCGCCGGTGTCGACCAGCCGGCGGCCAACGATCGCCGGCGCGACGACGGCGCCACCGTCGACGAACTGAACGACTGGCTCAGGCACTACGCCCGCACGCGGATCGATTCGCGCACCATCGACGAGCGACGCACCATACCGCCGCACGTCGTGCTCGATTTCGGCAACCGGGGCCTGCTCGGCATGCCGATCGACCGTTCGCATGGCGGGCTCGGGCTCGGCCACCGCGACATGGCGCGCGTGTTTGCGCAACTGGCCGCGATCGATTCGACGCTGGCTTTTTTCGTTGCCCTGAACAATACGCTCGGCATCGTGCCGATCATGCGGCACGCGCAGCCCGCGTTGCGCGACGAACTGCTGCCGAGCCTCGCGAGCGGCCGGATGCTCGCCGCATTCGCGATCACGGAGCCGGCCGCGGGCTCGCATGTCCGCGCGATCGCGTCCCGCGCACAGCGCACCGCGTCCGGCGACTGGCTGGTCAGCGGCACCAAGCGCTGGAGCGGCTCGTCCGCGTGGGCGGGGATCATCAACGTGTTCGCGAAGCAGGCCGACGGCACGGGAATGGTCGGCCTGGCGGTGCGACCCGGCACGCCGGGCGTGCGGATCGGCGCCGAGGAGCTGACGATGGGCGTGCGCGGCATGATCCAGAATTCGCTGCATCTGGATCGGGCGCGGATCGGCGACGCATGCCGGCTCGGCGACATCGGCCAGGGCATGTCCGTGGCGCAGCATGCGATGAACATCGCGCGCCTCGGCATCGCCGCCGTCAGCGTGGGCGGAATGAAGCGCTGTGCGCAGCTGATGCATCGCTACGGGGCGCGGCGCGAGGTCGCCACCGGGCTCCTGCTGGACAATCCGCTGAGCCGCCTGCGCCTGGGCGAGCTGCGGGACCGCATCGACGGGCTCGACGCGCTGGTCGAGCACCTGGCCACCGAGCTGGACCTCGGCGTCGCGTTGCCTGAAGACTGCCTGCTGATCGCGAAGATTCTCGGCTCCGAGCTGCTGTCGCAATCCGCCGACGAGCTGATGCAGTTCCTGGGCGGCCGCGGTTACATCGAGACCAACTTCGCGCCGCAGATCTTCCGCGACGCGCGCCTGACCCGCATCTTCGAGGGGCCGACCGAAACGCTGCTGGTTCACCTCGGCAGCCGTCTGCTGAACGGAAGCGACGAGCTTCCGCGTTATCTGGAAAGCGCGCTGGGCGCCGGCGTGCTGGCCACGGAGCTGCGCGAGCTCGGCGCCCGGTTGTCGCAGGACGGGCTCGCCAATGCGGCGAAACTCGGCGGCGCCGCGCATGCCGCCGTCTGGGTCAATTACTGGCTCGGCACGATCGCGCAATGGGGATTGCTGCTCGCGGTGACCGAACGTGCGGCTGCGCAGCAGCGCGTCGGTGACGGCGCGCTGCGCTGGGCGCAGCGCCGGTACGAACTCGCGATCGAGGCGGCGCAGCGGCAGGTCGGCCTGCGATCCGCACTGACCACGTCGGCGCAATTGAACGACTGGGCCGCGCAGATCGGGCTCGAGATCGGCGCGATCGAGCAAACGGTCCCGGGCGCCAGCCAGCTCGTCGATCCGTTGCTGGACGCCGATCCCGGCGAGCACGCGGCCGCCGGCATGCCCGACACCCCCGACACACCCGACACGCCGGCGGGCGAAGACGCCGGATCGGCGCCGGCCCCGATCGCGGGCGAGCCGACGAGCCTGCTCGATCGCCAGCAGGTTCATGCCGTCGAACAATGGCTCATCGCGTGGCTGGGCGAGCGCCTCAAGCACCGCAAGCTTCGCTTGACGCGCGAGTCGACGTTCGCCGAGATCGGCTTCGACTCGATCCTCGCCGTCGAAATGACGATCGTATTCAGCGAGGCGTTCAGCGTGAGCGTCGATCCGTCCGCGGTCTGGGACTACCCGTCCATTCGCGCGCTTGCCGCCCATCTCGCGCCCCGTACTCGCGGCACCGCGCCGGCGCCGGTCGTGGCGCACGCCGATCCGGATGCCCCTTCATCCCATGCAGCCCAACCTTCGATCCTGTGAGACCGTCCAACATGCACGCCCGATACGCCCGATACGACCTTGGTGATTCCACCACCGCGCTGGCCCGGCAGCTCGAACACTATCTCGACGCCTATCCCGACGAAACGCGCACGTTGCTCGGCCTGCCAGCCGGCGCCGCGATCGGCGTCGAGGTGCTCGACGAGGAACTGCCCGTCAGGCTCGAACAACACACGCACGCGGCCACGCTGCGCATCGGCCGGCACGACGCACAGCGCGTGATGGCCTACACGCGCAGTTGCAACTGGGCCAACGGCATCGTGCTGGTGCCGACGCTGGCGCGCCTGGTGTTTGCCGGCGCGTTCGACGGCCTGCGGGCCGGAGCGCCCCGCGCGATGCGCGCGTTCGCGGCATCCCGCCAGCCCGACCCGACCCGTAACCTCGGGATTCTGTGGGGCGCCTTCAACCTGCTGAGCCTGGCCGGCTGGCTGACCCTCGATCGCGGCGACGAAGACGCCGACTATGCGCTCACGCCCGCCGGCGAATATGTCGTCGCGTGCGTCGAGCACGCCCGGCCGCTGTTCGAGCAACTGGCCGATGCAACGTCGGTGCTCCAGCATCTGCACGCACTGTGTCATCGAACGCGCGTGGCGGCCGAGGACAGCCTGCTGTATGCGCGGCTTGTGCGGGCCTGCGTGGCGGGCTGGCCGGAGCTCGCGCCGCCGACCACCGACCTGGAGCGCCAGGCGAACGGACAGCTGCGCACGGCGATGGACGGCCTGCTGCTGGGCCCGACCTGGGTCGCGCTCGACATGCCGGTGTTCGACAGGCAGCCTGATGGCCAGTACGCGCAGTCGGCGCCCGGCATCCTCGGCAAGCTCGTCGAGCAGCCCGGCGGGGTCGCGGTGGGTGCCTGGACACAGGCGGACCCGGTCGCCCTGGACGCGGCATGGGCGCTGATGGGCAAGTTCGGCATGGTGGAAATCGACCAGGGGAAGGTGCGGCTCACCGAGTCGGGCCGCATTCACCGTCCGATCGCCGCGCCTTATGCGGGGCTGCCCGCTTCGTATCTGCGTTCGTATGCGCTGCTCGACGAGCTCCTGTTCGGCGACCCCGATCCGCTCGATATCGACAGCGACGGCCACATCGATCGCGTGATGAACGTGTATGCGTCGAGCGGCGCCGGGTCGGGGCCGGCGTCGCAGGAAATCACGACGAAGATCCTGCGCGAGCTGTTCGACGACACGCCGCTGGACCGCCAGCCCGCCGGCATCGCGGACATGGGCTGCGGTGACGGCAGCGCGGTGAAGCGCCTGGCGGAATACGTCATCACGTCGACGCGGCGCGGCCGGCACCTCGCCGACTATCCGCTGCTCGTGATCGGCGCCGACTACAACGAATCCGCGCGCGGCCGCGCCACCGCGACGCTATCCGCGCTGAAGGACATCCCCGGCGTGCAGGTACGCGTGATCGCCGCCGACATCTCCCAGCCCGACCGCTACGACGAAGCCGTGGCCGACAGCGGCCTGACCGTCACGCAGCCGGACGGCAGCGTGCGCCCGGCGCGGCTGAGCGACCTGCTGCACACCTTCATGTTCCTGGTCCACAACCGTCGGCTGGGCGTCCGGCGCAAGGACGCCGCCGAGGCGATCCTCGAGCGCCATCTTCGCACCGTCGATCGGGCACGCCTGCGCGCGGTGATCGACCAGCACTATGCGGGGGCCCTGACGGTATCGGATCAGGAAGCGTTGCCGATCGGGCTCGAACAGATCAAGCGCGCGTTCAAGGTCGCGTACAGCGACGCGGAAGGGCTCGTTCCCGGTTACGTGGCGGCTGCGGACCTGATCGATTTCCTGACCCGCTGGAAGCGCCACGCGAAGCATGGCTTTCTCATCGTGGAAGGACATAGCCCGTGGGCGGAGAACCTGTGCGCGCGGGCGCCGGGCGGCCCGGACACGTGGTTGCGCACCGAGCAGCTTCCGTCGGTGTTCAACTGGGGCATGCATTTCGTGTCGCGCCAGTTCATGGCGCCGTTCAACGAATTCACGCTCGCGCTGACCCTGGCCGGCCTGCGCCCCGACAGCCCGATTTACGGGCGGATTCATCCGGAGGGGTTCCCGGCGCCGGACCTGCTGAGCGACTATCGGTTCTTCAGTATCGCGAACTACGTTGCCGATACCGGCACGGATCGCTAGCGCGGTGGCGGCGCGTGATGCCGACGCGCCGCGGCCCTCGAACCTGCACTCGAGGGCCGCTCCCTGCTCCCTGCTCCCTGCCCTGGCGGGTTGGGCGCCACGCTGGCCGGCGTCCGATCACGCGGCGCCGGCCCGTGCCGGTCAGCGCTTCGCCGGCACCGGCGGCTCGCCGGCCGTCGTCGCGTTGCGCGCCCAGTCGGCGAACTCGGTGTCGTAGCGATTGCCGATGTACGCGACATGGTTTGCGTAGCCGTCGTAATCGCCCACCCGGAAGCGCGACACGATCGTGTCGACGTCCGCGCGATGGCGCTCGAACATGAAGCGCGTCGCCATGTAGCCCCACCGGTACGCGCGCGTGACGTAGTCGCTCGACGCGTAACGCGTGCCGAGCACGTCCGAGAACCGGTAAGCGCCCGCGCGCACCGCGTCGATCGACTCCTGGTTGTCGTTCCTTCTCGACAGATACTCGGCAACGCCTTCGATCCACCACACGGTCGGCTTCGCCGTGCTCACCGAGAAGTCGCCCGCCATGTCGTAGCGGCCGTCGAGATAGTGCGTGAACTCGTGCTCGAGGTTCCACACCTTGAACTCGGGACGCAGCCACGATGCCTCGTGCGCGATGAAGCGCGCCTGGTTGCCGGGCGCGGACGGATCGCCCTCGAGATACATGCCGCCGTTGTCGGTGCTGATGCCGTAGATCACCGACGCGTATTTTCGATAGTTCGCGTAGTCGTCGAAAATGACGAGTTCGATCGTGTCGTTGCGATCGCCCGCGACCGGCTTGCGCCCGGTCTTCATCATCCGGTGGAAGTAGTCGTCCTGCCGCGCGACCGCCGTGCAGACCGACTGCAGCTGCGGCCTCGTCATGTCCTGCGCGAGAACGCGCACGCCCGTGCTGCAAGCGTAGCGATTCGGGAGCACCGTGTCGGACAGCCGCTTCTTGTAGTCGCAGGTTCCGTAGTCCGCGCAGTTGCCCGGATCGCCGTAGTCGACCGCTTCCGCCGCCGCGAGCCAGAGATCGCTGTCCGTGCCCGTCATGCTCGTCGACGCGAGCATGTCCTGGATCATTTTCTTCACGCGCGGCTTCTGCGTCGGATAGCGGAGGAAGCGAAACGTTTCGCGCGCCGCGTCGGCCAACTGATAGGCGGCGCTCGTGTTCGACAGGCTCGCGCGGTTCGCGGTGACGAAGCGGTTGAGCGTCTCCGGGAGCGTCGCGTCGCTGTCGAGCATCGGCTGCGCGCCGCTGCGCTGGTGCGCGTAGAAGAACACCGTGAGCAAACCGGTGAAGCCGCCCGCCGCACTGCGTTGCAGCAGCGGCGCCGCCGCCTGCGGATTCGCCGCGCTCACGGTGTACGACGCGATGCGGTTCTTCAGCGTCGGCAGGTAGTACGCTTCGTCCCGCATGTTCGTGATGAGCTTCATCAGCTCGTTCGCGGTGCTCGGCGCACGCGAATTGTCGCGATAGAGCGCATCGCCCTCCAGGCTTTGCTTGATATACGGGCGCAGCGACACCGCGAGATTCGGAATCGGGTTCGCCATGCCCGATACATCATATTGGTAATAAGCGGCACGCAGATAAATCAGCAAATTGACCAGGATCAAATTGCTCGCGTCGTATTGATAGATTTCCTGCACGAAACGACTCGCGACAGCGTGCACGTTTTCGGCATTGAAGATCTGTGCGGCCTGCGCTTTATCGACCGAGAACAGGCCGTAATGGCATTCGTAATCGGGAAGATTCGCGATGTAATCGGCGAGTGCCGCGCCGCGATATTGCGTCACCACCGACATATCATGGCAATCGGCGCCCGACGTGCTGCGCTTGCTGCGCGTGGCCGGCTGCTTGAGCTGCGACGGTTTGGTCAGCGCCGCGCGATCCTGCTCGCTGAGCGGCAGGTTGTACTGCGCCTGCTCGGGCGACACGGGCAGATTCTGCGGCACGCGAGGCATGCGCGCCTGCCTGGGTTGCATCTGCTGCGCCGGCTCGGTACTGGCCGATGCGGCGCCGGCCAGTCCGGCGAATACCGACCACACGACGACGGCCGGCCAGCGGCGGTTTTTCTGAAGCACCTCGTTTATCGTCACTTTATTTTATGCCGGTTGTTTTTGGGCAACCAAGATATAGCATTACATATTGAAACGTCAATTTAATCGATATGAAAGATATCGTCATTAATTAGCTTAACTATTTGATGATTTAAATCGATTTTATAAACAATTCAATCGACCGAATTGTCGAGTGCCGCCCCGCTACGCATACGCCGCGTGCCGCTCGGCGCCGATTTCGGCAACCGGCGTCGTACCCAACTTGCGCACGATCAGCATCGCGATCTCCAGCGACTGCTCGTAGTTCAACCTCGGATCGACGGTCGACTTGTAAGCGCGGGCCAGATCGGCCTCAGTCAGGTTGCGTGCACCGCCCAGGCATTCGGTCACGTCTTCCCCGGTCAGCTCCAGATGCACGCCGCCCAGATGCGTGCCGCAGGCGGCATGAATGTCGAAGGCAGCCTCGAGCTCGGCGCGAATGTTCTCGAAGCGCCGTGTCTTCACGCCGCCCGGGGTCGTTTCACCGTTGCCGTGCATCGGATCGCAGCACCACAAGACACGCCGGCCCTCGGTCTTGACGGCACGCAGATGCTTCGGCAACTCCGCTTCGATCTTCGCCGCACCCATGCGCGTGATGAGCGTCAAGCGGCCGGCCTCGTTCGCGGGGTTCAGCGCGTCGATCGTGCGCAGCAACTGGTCGGTACTCAACCCGGGCCCGATTTTCAGGCCGATCGGGTTGCGGATACCGGAGCAATATTCGACATGCGCGCCGTCCAGCTGCGCGGTGCGCATGCCGATCCACGGAAAATGCGTCGACAGGTTGAACCAGCCCCAATGACGATGCACTTGCCGCGCCATCGCCTCTTCGTAGTTCAGCAGCAGGACCTCATGCGACGTGTAGAAATCGACTCTCGCATCGCTGCCGGAGGGCTCGCCCGCGAGCGCCTCCATGAAGCGCAGCGATTCGCCGATCGAGTGCGTCATCTTGCGATACTCGCCGTAAAGCGGCGAATGCGATGCCCAGGCCAGGTCCCAATGTTCGGGGTGGTGCAGATCGGCAAAACCGGCATCGCTCAGCGCGCGCACGAAATTCATCGTCAGCGCCGATCTGGAATGCGCGTCGAGCAGGCGCTGCGGGTCGGGCTCGCGCGCGTCTTTCGTAAAAGCGCTGCCGTTGACGATGTCGCCGCGGTAGCAAGGCAGCGTCACGCCGTCACGCGTTTCGGTATCCGCCGAGCGCGGCTTGGCGTACTGGCCGGCAAAGCGGCCGACCCGAACCACCGGCAGCATCAAGCCATGCACGAGCACCAGGCTCATCTGCATCAGCACCTTGAGCCGATTGGCGATGATCGGCGCCGTGCAATCGGCGAAGCTTTCCGCGCAGTCGCCGCCCTGCAGCAAGAAGCATCGTCCCGCCGCGGCGTCCGCGAGCTTGCGCTTGAGCGTCAGCACTTCCCATGCGGCGACGAGCGGCGGCAGTGCCTGCAGCTGTGTCAGGGCGCGATCGAGCGCCGCCGCATCGCGATAAGCCGGCTGTTGCAACGCCGGCTTCGTCTTCCAGGAAGCCGGCGTCCAATTCTCGGCCACACGCGCCGAAGAGAGATTGCATTCCACGGTTCCACTCCCAAAATGAAATGCTGCCGATCGAACGGGTGTCGTCGCCTGGCTGCAGGCGACGCCCACGCTCCGTGCCGCTACAGCTTGACGAGCACCGTGCCCAGATAACGTCCGCTGGACGTGTCGCACAACGCGCCCGGCGCGTCATCGAGGCCGTCGATCACCGTATGCGGGAACACGATCTCGCCGGCGCGCAGCCACTGCGCGAAACGCTCGAACCATTCGCCCTTCGCCTCCGGATTGGCGTCGGCGCTGTAGCCCCGCATCGTGATCCGCTTGAGGAGAAATTGAACGGTATCGATTTCGGCAGGCGCGGTCCGCCCCGTTCCCGTCGCGGCAAGCTGGCCCGACAGCGCGCCGAGGATCAGGAAGCGCGCCTCTTCGCGGGCGGCCGTGACGGCCGCCTGCAATTGTTCGCCGCCGACCGAATCGATCAGGACGTCGATGCCGCCCTGCGCCGCTTCGAGCAACTGCTCCGCGAACGGCGTGCTGCCGCCACGCATGACGGCGGCGTCATACCCAAGCTCGGAAACCAGGCGTCGTGCCTTTTCGCGCGAACTCGTGCTGCCGATCACGCGCCCCGCTCCCAGCCGCCGCGCGATCTGTCCGGCCATCGCGCCGATCGCGCCGGCCGCGCTCGTGACGAACACCGTGTCGCCCGGACGGATCGTCACGCCGCGCGTCAGCGCCGCGTAGGCGGTCCAGCCGTGCCCCAGGTAGCCGAGATAACCGGCGGGCTCCGGCAGCGCCTCACCGACGCGCTGACAGCCCCATGCGGGCACCACCGCGTAGTCTCGCCACCCGTGGAAGTGCGTGACGATGTCGCCGGACGACAACCCGCTGCCGGCAGGCGCGTTCACCACCTCGCCGAGCGCTTCGCCCATCAGCGCGTCACCCGCCGACAAACACGGAAACGGCACACCGGGCACGTCTTCCGCGCCTTCGCTGATCATCGCGCGCAAGGAAGCCGAGACCAGGAAATAGCGATTGCGCACCAGCACGTCGCCCGGGCCGGCCGCCGGCGCGGCGGCGGTGACGATTTCGAAATCGTCCGGTGTCGGCAGGCCTTTGAGCTTCGCCTTCAAGCGCACGTCGCGCCGCATGGGAATCGACGGATTCATGATCCGCTCCCGCCGGGCGCCGTGCGCGTCGATGAAGCGAACCAGCCCGCCGGGATGCGCGCGACGCTGCGGCCGTAGGCTATCGTCGGGTCGTCCGAGGCATGCACGGTCGCCGTCCAGCCGTATCGGCCGAGCCAGTCGCGCACATCGTCGCGGGACGAGAGCCAACGAGCGCCCTGCGATTCGACGCGCGCACGGGCTTCCTTGCCCTCGTCGCTCATCATGCGCGCGGCGAGATGCTCGAGCATGAGCGCGCTGCCCGGCGCCGACAGGTCGGCCACCTGATGGATCAGCGCATCGCAGTCCGTGTCGCGCAGATACATCAGCAGCCCTTCGATGAGCCAGATCGTGGGCTTGGCGGGATCGAAGCCGGCCGCGCGCAACGGGCTCGCCCAATCCGAGGTCAGATCGGCGACGAGAGGCCGCCAATCGCACTGCAGCGGCAATCCGGCCTGTTTCATGAGCTCGCGCTTGAAAGTGATGATGTCGTCGAGATCGAGCTCGAACCAGCGCGTGCCGGACGGACAGGCCAGGCGCGCCACACGGCCGTCCATGCCGGCTGCCAGCGTGACGACCTGCTGTATTCCGCGGCTCAGGTTCGCGCGAATGGCATCGTCGAAGTAGCGCGTGCGGACGACGAAATATTGCGGAAAGTTCGCGCGCCGCGCGACTTCGCTGACGTGCTCGTGCGTCGGCGTGCCGGCCAGTTGCTCGATCAGCGCTGCAGCGAACGGATCGTGAAACAAGGCATCCGGGCGCAGGCTTTCGGCATGACGTTGCCAGGCAATGAACAGTGCGGTTTGGCCGACGCCAACCGGAATATCGAAAGTAGACACAGACAGGTTCCTTATCCGCAAGAGAATCAAGGTTGGAGTTGCATGGTTTTCCAATCGTCGCCATTGCGTTCGTACCTGAGGCGCCGGTGAAGCCGGTCGGAGCTGGCGGCCCAGAATTCCATCTCGTGAGGCTCGAGCCGATAACCGACGAAGCGCGACGGCCGCGGCAACGCGACGCCGAGCGCGAGCAGCTCGGCGGCGTGCGCGAGCAGCGCTTCGCGGTCGACGAGCTCGTCGCTCTGGTGCGAGGCGCTCGACATCGCGTGCATCGGCACCGAGCGTCCGAACCAGAGCTTGTCGTTCTCGCTTTCCTCGAGCGGAACCGCCTGGCCGGAAATCATGATCTGCTGCCCGGTTTCACGCCAATACAGCAAGCCCGAGGCCCAGCCCGTCTCCGTGAGTTCGCGTCCTTTGCGGCTCGTCGAATGCGTGCAGAAAATCACGCCGCGGTCGTCGATCGAGGAGAACGCGATGATGCGCGAAGACATGCGCCCGTCGGACGTGGCGGTTGCGAGCGCGAGCGCCTTGGGCTCGCGGACGCCCGCGACATCGGCCGCCGCGAGCCAGCGCTTGAGCAGCGTGATCGGCTCGGACGGCGGGTCGTCATATTCGGGGAACAGGACATCGACGCGTCCCGTGAGGCTTTCGAATCGACTGGTGTTCATGGCTATGTTTTCTTGATGGCAAAAGACGGGGGCGACGCTAGACGCCCAGGCGGCCGCGCGCGACGACGACACCGTGACCGCTGACCTCGACCGCCTCGATGCCGTGCTCCGAGCCGTTCACCCGCGCATGCATGTGCGAGGGGCGCCTGATCTCGACGCCTTGGAGAAGATGCAGCGGCTCGCCCCACGAAATCAGTCCGTGGCGGGCAAGGTGAATGGCGATGGGGCCGGCGGCGGAGCCCGTCGCCGCATCCTCCACGACGCCGTAGGCCGGCGAGAACATCCGGCAGCGCCAGTGGTCGCCCGCCGGGGCCAGGCACATGGCCGACATATCCTCGAACTCAGCCAACGCGCGATGGTCCGGATGCACGTCGGAAAGCGCGGAGGCGTCGGGCAACGTGACGAACACGTGGCGCGGGCCGTTTCGATAGGCCTCCACGGGCAACACCGACGCTTCGACGCCGAGCGCTTCGAGCAGACGCCCGGCGCGATCAAAGCGCGTCCACGTCGGGATCGGCTGCTGCATGGTGACGTAAGCCTCGCCGGGCGCATCGGATCGCACATCGAACGGCACGAGCCCCATGCCCGTCTCGAACACGAAGCGATCCTGCGCCTTGACGTGCCTGAGGGCCACGGCCGTGCCCAGCAGCGGATGGCCCGCGAACGGCAGCTCGTTGACCGGCGTAAAGATGCGCACGTGCACGTCGCCACCCTGCTTCGGCGGCATCACGAACACCACTTCCGACAGATTCATTTCGCGGGCGATCCGCTGCATGCGCTCCGCCGGCAGCGGAACGTCGACCAGGAAGACCGCAACCGGGTTGCCTTCGAGCGGCGTGCGCGTGAAGGCGTCAACGACGATGTAGTCGACGGGATGCGACGCATGGATCGGCGCCGCCGCGTGTGTATTCGCGTGCGATGCCGCCGGTTCGAGCGCGCGCATGCGCGCCGCGATCTCACCGCTCGCGGCGCTTGCCTCCACCGAGAAGCGCAGCCGCTCGGCAACCGGCAAGCCGATCAGCGTCTGCGCGTCGTTCGGCGGCAGTAGATGCGCGGGCGGACGCTCGCCGTCCCAGAGCATGATCGCGCCCCAACGATTCCTGTCTTCGTCGGCGATCCAATGCTTCTCGCGCAAGCCCGGCACGTTCGACCAGCGCGCGAGGGTGCTGTCGTCCACACGCGCCTTCAGCGATTCGATGCTCTGTTCGGAACCGTCGAGGTTCCACCAAACGATGTCGACAATCATGAAACGCGTGTCCTGTAGGGTTCGATAAAAAGCGTGAAGAGTCGTCAGGCCGTCACCGATGTCAGGCGCTTTTCGCGGCGTATCGCGTGTGTGATGGCTTCGCCGAGAATGCGCGGCCCGTCGACGGTCAAGACCGATTCGGCGTGGAATTGCATCGAGCTGAACGTCGGACCGCGCAAGGCATGCACTTCACCCGTGCGCGGATCGCGGCTGATGGCCAGCGTGCCGACGCCGTCGATTTCCATTTCGTCCCGGACGGTCCGTGCGACGTACGTGTTGTAAAAGCCCACGCGCTCGCGCTGGCCGAACAGATCGATTTCGACCTGGATGCCCTGATTGGGCACCTCGCGCCGCACGAGCGGAATGCCGAGGATGGCGTTCAGGATCTGATGGCTCAGGCAGACGGCCATGAACGGCTTGCCCTCGTCGATGAGATGCCGCAGCCACGTGTAGAGGCGGGCAATGCGCGGATCGCCGGCGTCGCTCGGGTCTCCCGGGCCCGGCCCCATGACGACGACGTCGTAACGCGCAAGGTCCACCGCGTCGTGAACGCCGCACACTTCGGTGGCGAGGCCGAGCGACGACAATTGCTGGGCGATCATCGCCGTGAAGTGATCTTCGGCGTCGACGATGAGCGCGCGGCAACCGCTCAACTCAGCCAACTCATCGGCCATCCCGCCTTGTCGCCCGCCATATGGCCGAAACCAGAAGTCCGCGATGCCTTTGTTGCGCTCGCGCAGCGCCGCCTGCACCGATGGATGCTGTGCGAGCGCCGGGCCGGCTTCCGGCGGATCGAATGCGTTCGACAGCGCGGCCACCTTGGCATGCGTCTCCATGACTTCCGATACCGCGTCCGAATGCCGGACGAGCGTCGAGCCGACGCCGATGCGAACGTGGCCGGCGCGATCGATCTCCGCGGTGCGGATCAGGATGGCGGAGTCGAGCGTGCGCTCGCCGCGCGCATCGCGGCCGATCAGCGCTGCAATGCCGCTGTAGTAGCCGCGGCCGGCCCGCTCGTGCCGCGCGATCACGCGGGTCGCACTTTCGATCGGGCTGCCGGTGACCGTCGGCGCAAACATCGTTTCGCGCAGCAAGTCGCGGACATCGGCCTCCGTGTGACCGACGATGAAATATTCGGTGTGGGCGAGCCGCGCCATCTCGCGCAAGTGCGGCCCCGTGACCTGCCCGCCGGCCGGGCAGATGCGCGCCATCATCTTGAGCTCCTCGTCGAGCACCATGTACAGCTCGTCGGATTCCTTACGATCGCCGAGAAAAGCGTTGATCCCGTCGATCGTCGGCCCGCTTTGTGGATATCGGTAAGTCCCGCTGATCGGGTTCATCGTCGCGCAGCCTTCATGCAGCGTCAGGTGGCGCTCCGGCGTGGCGCCGACGAACGTGCGTTCCCCGGTATGAATCACGAAGATCCAGTACGCGCCGACCTCCCGGCGCATCAGGCGCTTGAAGACCGCCAGCGCCTTCGCGGGCGAATAGTCGTCGAGATCGCCCTCGAGCGTGCGCTTGATGACGAAGTTCGAGCCCGCGCCGGTTCCGATCTCGTCGGTGATGACGCGCTCGACGATCTCGGCGTAGGCCTCGTCGTCGATATCGAAGTGACGCTCGCCGAGCGCGGTATCGGCATCGGGAATGGCGGCGAGCGCAAGCTGCGCGGGCACCGTTTCGTGCTCGTCGCAGGTGATGGCGACGAGCGGAGCGCCGTCGTCGTGAGTCGTGAAGCCGCGCTCGCGCAGCTGCCGGTATGGCACGAGCACAAGCAGCTCCTGACGGCCCGCACCGGCCGCCGTCGGCGCGGCCAACGGAAGCTCGGCCAGGGAGGATGGATAGGAAACCGCGCCGGCGAAGACGTCGATCGTCGCGCGCTCCCCGGCGCTACCCGTCGAACGCGCGATCAACGCGAAGCACGGCGCTTGTCCGTGGAGGACGCGCTCGAAAAGGTTGCGGTTCGGAGCGGCGTTCATGCCAGCGCCTCCTCGGTGCTCACCACCTTGCCGCAACGCTGGGCCACGTATTCCAGGGCCTGGTGATGATGGTCTTCGGAAAAATCCGCCACGCCATCGGCGACGAAGAACGGTTGAATGTCGTTCGTGAACGCATCGACGGCCGACATCATTACGCCGATGTGCGCGTAGACGCCGCACAGCATCAGCTGATCGCGGCCGCTCTCCCGCATGCGCTCGCGCAGGTCGGTGCGAAAAAATGCGCTGTAGCGCCACTTCGTCAGCATCCAGTCGTCCGGGGACGGGCCGACGGCCTCGGCGACGTCCCGATCGGCCGGCGTCGTCTCCATGCCCGGCCCCCAAAAATCGCGCAGCAAACCGCGTTCCTTCTCGGTCATGCGCCCGGGATGGGCCGTGTACGCGACGGGAATACCGGCCTGCTTGCACCGTTTGCGCAGCGACGCGACATTGGTCGTCAACCTCTCGCGCAGCGTCGGCGGCAACGGCGAAAGGAAATAGTTCTGCATGTCATGAATGAGCAGCAACGCGCGCGACGGGTCGACACGCCATGACACGACATTCTCGGGCAGGCTGCCCGAATCGGGCAGCGCGTACGGTTGAATCGACGGGATCCCAGCCATTCGTCTCCTCCATTGATTATGCGTTAGCTCGGCAGGCCATCCCGGCGCACTTCGGGAACCTCGATACCCAGCGAACGGAATTGCTCGCAAGGGTTCATGAATTCGCGCTGCTCCTTGATCAGTCCGTTTTCGAAGCGGAACGAGTGAAGGAAGTGATTGCGGTAATAGCCTTGGGGGTAGCCGGGAAAAATAATCGCGCCTTCGCCGCGGCACTCGACCCAGAACCAGTTCGGGTCTTGCGTCTCGAAGATCTGGATGTCGGTCCAGACCCAGTCGGGGAAGCATTGCAGCGACCACACGGCGTGCTCGCCGAGCTTCTCGCGGCCGCGAATCGCGATCGGCTGGCCGCTGTCGGTCGTCCACAGGCCACCGACGCCATCTTCCGTGAACAGCAGGTGGCGCTTGAGCCGCGCTTCGCCACGCGTGTGCATGTACTGCTCCACGATCTTCCGGTTGTGCTGCCGGGCCGCGACGTGCGCGTGATTTTCGAGGGATTCGACGTCTGACATGCAAGCTCCTGAAGTCAAAGGGGGCCGCCCCGCCGGGAACCGGGAGGCCGCGTGGGATTACACGAGGTAGCTGATTTCGCGCGGATCGAGGCCGACGAGCGCGCGGCCGTAGACAAGTTGCGGAATGCCCATCCCGAAGCCCGCGTGGCGGCTCGCCACGTTCAGATCGCGCCAGATCAGCTGCAGCGGATTGGATTCCATGAAGGCGGCGCTGCCGTAGGCCGTCATGAGGCGATCGATGGCCTCGCGGCACAGGCGCGTGACGCGCGTCGATTCCATCCGGAAGCGCGAACGCGTCACTTCGTCGGGCAGGACGCCGGCCAGTGCGTGGTGTTCGACCGTTTCGACGATGCGGCGGGCATGCAGTTGCGCGCCGTCGATCATCATCGAAGCTTCGGCAAGATCGGTCTGGAACGCCGGCGAAACAGCCTGGCTCTTGAACGTGGACGAGGCGACACGGCGCTCGTGGGCCTGATCGCGCACGAGTTCCAGCGCGGTGACGATCGCCCCGAGTTGCGGTCCGAGCAGACCGATCGACAGCAAGCCCGAGAACGCGCCGCTATATAAACGGTGCCGTTCCGACGGCGGCCGCGACCGGCCCTGCACGATCGGCGCGTAAGGCGTCACGCGATGGCGCGGAATGAACAGCCGGTTCGCGACGACCGTGTTGCTGCCGGTGCCGCGCATGCCCGTGACATGCCAGGAGTCGCGGACTTCGAGCGCGCTCATCGGCATGAGGACCAGGTTGATCGTCTCGTCGTCCGCATCGACGCCTTTCGGGATCAGCGCGCCGATCCATTCGGCATGCAGGCTGCCCGACGCATAAGCCCACTCCCCCGTCACCACGACACCGCCGTCGACGCGTTCGACCTGGGCGCGCGAAGGCGCAATGATGAGCGCGGTGCGCGTGTCGCGGTTGCCGCCCCACACGTCGTCCTGCGTACTCTCGGGGAAGTGAGCGATCATGTAGTTGCCCATGTTGAGCACGCTCGTGACCCACGACGCCGAGCAGCAGCCGCGCCCCAGCTCGTAGCAGACGTCGAACAGCGTGGCGGGACCCGCTTCGTAGCCGCCGAGCCGGCGCGGCGTGAAGAGCCGCATCAGCCCCGCCTCGGTCAGCGCGTCGACGGCACGCTCGGTCAGGCGGCGCCCGGTATCGGCAGCGCGCGATTCTTCCGCGAGCACGCTGGCGACTTCTGCCGCCTTCGCGACCAATTGCTCGTGCTCGATCACCGATTCGTCGAGCGCAATGGCGTCATGTCCGGCCGAATTCCCTTCCTGCAAGGTGCGTTCGTCTGTCATTTCACGAGTCGTGCACTGCGAGGTTTGTATCGTGCTCACGGCGTCTCCAGAATAAACTTACGATCTTTATTGTTGAAAAATTCAAAACAATAATGGTTGCGAGAAACTTAACCACCAATTAACCATGAAATCGAAGCAAACAAGAGCCATCACCTTTATTGGTCGCACCCTGAATCAGGAAAATATCAGGCAACAGCATCCATTAGATCCACACCCAGCTTTGCCTTACCAATCTAAAAAGGCATTTTTATTTCAATGCCATTAAATGATGCTTACGTTTTTATTTAAACCGGCCGGGAATGTCAGTCCTTCGCGAGCCACGCTGCCTCGTCGAATTCCAGTTCAAAGCCTGAGTGATGGGGCCTCTCGGGGCCTCTGTACGCAACGGAACGCCGCACAAGCTTTTCAGCTTCGCCGGCACTTCCGACTCTCGGTGCTATTTAGCGGGCGCCGAGCAACATCCAGCAAATCGAGCCAGGCCTTCGGTATAAACCGGTTTCATAAGATTGCCCGCCCCATTTAATGTCACGAATATAAACCCCACCCCATTATGTTGCGCATTTCTATCGCGCCCATAAATGACGGTTAAGCGTAGGATAAATTCAAGCAAGTATCACCTGTCAAATTTGACGGGGATAACCCGCCAATCCGAATGAGACTGCGAGTGAAATATATTCTTAGATTATTTTAAAAATACAATCGACATGCTCGAATCTGATCCAGCAGCCGAGCGCGCAACCAGGTTTGAGGAACGCTTCGTGAATGTCGGCTCGACGCTCAAAACGAATGCGAAGACGACGAAATGTGCCGAGCCCGCTACCGTATTCCGTCAGGCGCTTCGCGTCGTGCTGTTACTGACCGACTTCGGCACCGGCCGATGGCATCATGGTCATCTGGCAGTTCTCGGTGAAGCACACGGTGGTCAACGACGGCGCGTACAACCATGCGGCGTTCGTGCCCAACGCATCGACGCTGATGTACGCGTTGCCGGCGGGCAAGCCGTCCTCGCAATGGACACCGCCCGACGTGCCGGCCTGCCTGCCGTCACAAACGGCCACCTACCCGACCCTCGGTGCCATGAACTTCATGTGGGCGTGCAGATCAACGCGTCGATGACCGGCCAGGGCCCCTATCCCGAAACGGTGACGGGGCGCGGCGTGCTGGAGCACTCGATCGATTTCATGCAGGACAACTACGGTTTCGTCGACCCGAAGCTGCGGGACGCCGTGTGCGACGACTACCGGGATGTCGTGAAGACCGGTGAGGCGATCGGCGCACGGCAGGCGAGGGATACGGCGAACGACCTGAGCACACATCCGGGCGCCACCGCGATTCCCGAAACGGTGGTGTTCGATCTCGTCACGCCGGCCAACGTGATGAACACGATCCAGACCTGATCGGCGCGCGCGTCGGATCGGCATCACTCGTGGTTTGCGAACCGCGCGTAGCGGTATGGGCGGCGGGCACCAACCAATAGCGGTTGATCCGCGGCGAATGACTGACGCGAATATTGCATTCGAAAAAAACACCCCATGCTCCGGGACACATCATCCGGTCATCTGTAGCCAGCCCTGTTCACGGTAACGTCGAGATCAGATTAGCGGCAATCTCGGCGGCACGCTGTTTTTCCCCGTCATCCAGTCGCTTGGCGATTCGCGCCTCGACGATCGCTGCAGCAGCGCCATACCTCTCCAGACCCGGCACCGCATCGAAACTCGCGCGCGAACGCGCGATCCACGCGGCGCCGAGGGCTCGGTCTCTCGGCAGACCGTTGCCGGTCAGGAACCGCATGCCGACCGCATACTGCATGAACGGATCCCCGCGCAACGCCTCGTTCAGGCTCGACAGCCCGTCCCACTGGCGGTTGGCAGCCGCGATCGCGCTGGCGGGCGAGTCGCTCCATAGCGTGGCAGCCGGATCGGCCGGCACCAGCCAGCGCTGCTCGCCGGCCGAATGCCCCGTGTCCGTGTCCGTGTCCATTGCCGGCGCGAGGCTGCGCAGCGCAAGCGCGATCTCGGATACCGCCGAGCCACGTCGCGCCGCGCGGCGATGCCAGTCCATTGCGACCGTTTCGTCCCGGGGCACGCCGTCGCCCGTTTCGTACATCAGCGCAAGATCGCTTTCCGCCCACTGCGATCCGGCAGACGCCGCACTGTTGAGCCACGTGGACGCTTCCTTCGGATCGCGCGCGACGCCGCGACCGTGCAGATAGGCGATTCCCACCATCCGCTTCGCGTCGGTGCTCGTCGGCGCGGCACGCAGTGCCCATGCGAACGCTTCGTAGTCGTCGGTGCGACCGCCGAGCCCGGTCGACAGATGCCACGCGAGCGAACCTTGCGCCGACACGTTCCCCTGCTCGGCCGCGCGGCGAAACCAGTACGTCGCCGCATCGAAATCCACCGGGACGCCGTCGCCCAGATCGTACGCATCGCCGAGTGACGACTGATACGCCGGCTCGCCGCGATCCGCGAGTTTCCATTGCCAGTACGCCCGCTCGTCCGCGGCAACGAGGCCGCTATCGGCCGACGCAAGGACGCGCATCGCGCCGACATTGCTGCCGGCGGCCGTACGGCACCAGCGCGCGGCCTCGGCCGGACGGCGCGGCGTGCCATTTCCATCCAGATACATCGCGCATAGCATCGCCTGCGACGCAGCGTCGCCCAGCTTCGCCCCGCGCGAGAACCAGTCGAATGCGATCGCCGGCTGCGGACCGCCCGACTGCCCGCGCCAGTACACCGTGCCCAGCGCCGAATACGCGGCGGGCACCTTGCGGCTCGCGAGGTCCTCCAGCCATTGAAGCCCCGTCCTGCCCGCGAACGACGTGTGGTGCTCGCTCAGGTAGAACCCGGCCGATACGCCGGCAGCCGGATCGCCGGCGTCGGCGGCCTGCTTCAGGTAGCGCAATCCCGTCTGCTCGTCGCGCGGCACGCCGGCTGTACCCGTCAGGTACTGATGGCCGACCCACCGCGCCGCCTCGATGTTGCCGTGGTCCGCGGCAAACCGGAACCACTTCATCGCCTGCGTCCGGTCGACGCTCGTGCCTTCTCCACGCCATGCCATGTTGGCGGCCATCAGGGCGGCCGCTTCGTCACCGCGATCCGCGCCGCGCGTGGCCAGCCGAAAGGCCTTGCGCATATCCACCGGCTCACCGTCGCCGCGTGCCGCGTAACGCGCGAGATTGGCCGCCGCGGCGCCATTGCCCTGCGCATCGGCTTTTTCGAACCACGGTTTGGCGGCGACGGGATCCGCCTGCGTCCCCAGGCCGTTCTGCAGCATTGCGCCGAGATCGTTCTCGGCGACAGCCAGCCCATCGTCGGCCGCGCCCTGCATCCATCCCAACGCGGCCTCTTGGTCGACCGGACCACCGCGGCCGAACAGATAGAGGTTCGCCAATGCGTAACGCGCCCGTGTATCGCCGGCGAGCGCCGCCTTGCGGTACCAGTCGCGCGCCTTCGCGTCGTCGCGCGGCACACCCGTCCCGCTTCCGTACAACTCGCCGAGCCTGCGCTGCGCGTAGATCGAGCCGGCGCGCGCCGCGGCCGAAATCAGGCTGAAGCCGCGCTGCGCGTCGCGCGGCACACCGATGCCCGCGAGATAGAGGTTGCCCAGCACCGCCTGCGCTTCCGTGTGGTTCTGGTCCGCCGCCGCGCGCAGCCACGTCGTTCCCCGGCCGACATCGCGCGGCACGCCGTCGCCCCGGACCAGCATCAGGCCGAGCACGAACTGTCCGTCCGCCTGGCCGCCCGCCGCGGCGCGCGACAGCCACGCCGCCGCGACCACCGGGTCGCGCGCCACCCCGCGCCCCGCCAGCGCGAATTTCCCCGCGTTCGCCGCGCCCGCCGCCGACCCGCCCTCGGCAGCCTTCACGAAGTACCGGTAGGCGGCAGCGTTGTCGGCCGGTTGCCCGTCGCCGTCCGCGCGCATCCCGCCGAGCTGGTTGGCCGACGCCGCGTCGCCGTCGCGCGCCGCCGACGCGAACCACGCGTATGCCGCCGCAGAGTTCCGCGGCAGCGCGACACCGTCGTAGTAGAGGTAGCCGAGTGCGCGCCTGGCCGGCGTCGAACCGTCGCTCGCCGCCGATTCGAGGATCGTCATCCCGCGTTTCAGGTCCGGTCGAGCCGCGTAGCCATGCAGCACCATCTGTCCGTAGAGCGCGCGGGCCGTCAGGTTGCCGGCCTCGGCTTCCTGCCGGCAAAGGCTGCGAATCTGCGCGGGTTTGTCCTTCAGCAGGAGGCTGTCGAACCCCGCGTTCAGCGTCACTACGCATGGCGTCGTGTCGTCGTGGACGGAAACGGACCCGGCGCGTTGCATTGCCGGCATCGCGGCAGGCAACGGCCCGGGCCGAGGCGCAGCGGCGCTGCCGAACCCGATGGTCAGCCCCGCCATCAGCCCTGCGGCTCCGACCGACCGTTTCAGCGCGGGCCCGACGCAGTTGAACCGCCGCACCGCCGGAACGCGCGGCCGAGGTTTGCCCACCGGCCTCATGGCTTCACGATCGTGACGTTCTTGATGATGACGTCGGTTCTGCCGGCCTCGTCATCGATCGTCTTGCTCAATTCGATCCCGTAGTCGGCCAGCCATGCGGAACGAACCCGAGACGTCGTCCCATCCTTGCGTACCTCGCTGCAGTCGAGATTGACGGCATTGCCGGTCAACGTCCCGAAGATCGTCGACGCCGGTTCGGTCTTGCCGATCTCGCATCGCCGGGTCAGTTGGCCGCGGCTCGACGGTTGGGGCAGAGCGAACTCGATGCGTTTGCCCTCGGCCAAAGGCGCGTTCGCCACCGCGATTGCCGACGCATCTTTCAGCATGCCGAGCCGCTGTGCATCGAAACGGCCTTGAACGCTCTGGCCCATGAGTTCCGCGATACCCGACGTCAACCCGAAGTAGGACCAGTCAGTCGCGCCGGAACCATCGCGCGTGGTCATCAATTCAGCGACCACGCCGTTATTGCGCCTATTGACGTAGGTGTCGACATACGGCCCTGCGGCCTTCGGCGTCGTCTTGTTCACCCATTCGCCGTCCACGATCAAGCGCGAATACGGCAGCGGCCGGCTACCGTCCGGCGGCAACTGGCTGCGAATCGCCTCCTGCAGGCGCCGCTCGTCGAACACTTCGTCCAGATACGCGTCCGGATCGGCCAGCACGGTCTCGCTCGCCGACTTGCCGCCGGAAATCATCTTGAAGAGTTCGTAGGTGATGCGTTGCTGTTCCGGCTCCGGAAGCTTGTCGATCATACCGACGGCAAACGCAATCGCCTCGCAGGACTTCGACGCGCCGGGCTTCGAAAGCGACGCCGGCAGCTCGATCGTATTCATGCGTGCGTCGACGTCGAGCAACTCGGCCACGGTGTAATGCTCATCCCCGGACGCCGTGCCATCGCGATTCAACAGGATGTCCATCATCTCCAGCACACCCTTGAGCGACTTCGACGGGAGCGTCTTCGCCAGCGCCGCCAGATCCTTGCCGCCGATGTCCGGCATCGCGCAGTTGTTCCGCGATCCGCGCGCCATATCCGCCGTCACCCGCAGGGCCTTCAGCCGCGCGGCCGGCGGCAGCATCGTGTCGACCAACCCGGGCGAGCTGCTGCGCAGTGTCGTCAATCGCGCGAGATAACCGGGTTCCTGCACGATTCGGGTGAACCACGCGATCAGGATCTGCCCGTTGTCCGAGTCTGGATCCACCCCGATCTGCGCAATATATGCGCGCGCACGTTCACTGATCTGTGCGGGCGTCAGGTTAATGACCGGATTCGCCGCTGGCGTGGAAACCGCCGGCTCCGCAGGCGCGCTCTGCACGCCCAATCCATATGCCGTTGCGGTCGCGATGGACAGCAACACCCCGAAAAGGCCTGTTTTTATTTTCATCTTGTCGTCATTCGATTGCGTTGATCGGCCGAGCGCGATTCCGCCCCGGACTTTCGCCTGAAATCCAGCGCGCGAACGTCCGGGACCGTACCGATGCGCCGGTCGCGCGCAGCTTCGCGTGTTGCGACCGCGTTGTCAATGGCGCGCGCGCTCGGCGACGCACCACCGCGGATCCGGTCCCGTTGCGATGCTGTCGTGTCGGGGTTGCCGCGCGAATGTTCGGGGAGAACCAGGCAAACGCTCGATGGCGCTCACGTTGCCGCGTCAGCTGTCTTTTATCTTTCGACGGAGTACGGTCGACGCTCATCCCCGCTTGTGCGCGTTCCCAGCCGAACGCACCGCTTCTCGATGCCGCACATGGCGGGCCTGTTCGACAGGCACGGATGATGGTTGCACAGACGAAACCGCGTGATTCTCAAGAATTGTCAAGGCTCAAGCTGACGCAGCGGTCTCGAAGGCAACGCACCTCTCCTGCCCGCCCCCAATGAAAAACGCGGGTGGCGAACCGCACTGGATGAACACCTCCATCCGGCACGACTCGCCACCCGCGTTGAAGACTTCCCGGTGCGCTGCTTACTTGCTGTAGTCGTACACGCCGCGCCCCGTCTTGCGCCCCAGGCGCCCGGCGGTCACCATTTCGCGCAGCAGCGGGCACGCCCGATACTTCGGATCGCCGAAGTCCTTCACGAACACGTCCATCACCGCGAGGCACACGTCGAGGCCGACGAGGTCGGCCAGCGCGAGCGGCCCGATCGGGTGGTTCGCGCCAAGCTTCATCCCCGCGTCGATCTCCTCGGCCGACGCGATGCCTTCAGCCAGCACGAAAAACGCCTCGTTGATCATCGGCACGAGAATCCGGTTCACGACGAAGCCCGGCGAGTTACGCACGCCGATCGGCGACTTGTCGAAACGCTCGGTCAGCTCGCGCACCGACGATGCGGTCGCTTCGCTCGTCTGCAGCCCGCGGATGATCTCGACGAGCGGCATCAGCGGCACCGGGTTGAAGAAGTGCATGCCGACGAAGCGCGCCGGATCGGCGAGCGGCGCCGCGAGCGCGGTGATCGAGATCGACGACGTGTTGGTCGCGATGATCGCGTCGGGCCGTGCGACGGCCTCGATCTGCTTCAGGATGCGGCCCTTCAGCTCGACGTTCTCGGTCGCGGCTTCGATCACGATATCGACCGACGCGAGCTGCGCGTAGTCGGTCGACGTCGTGATGCGCGCCAGCGCCGCATCGCGTGCGGCTGCGTCGAGCTTGCCCTTCGACACGAGCCGCTCGAGGCTGCCCTTCAACGTCGCGACGCCCTTCTCGAGCGCGGCGTCGCTGACGTCGATCATCACGACGTTGAGTCCCGCAACGGCGGCGGTCTGCGCAATGCCGTTGCCCATGGTTCCGGCGCCCACGACGCCGACAATTTCGATGGCCATGTAGTTCCTGTGTGTTCGGGTGCTGAGCGGTCGATTATCAGATGTTCTCGAAGATGGCCGCAATCCCCTGGCCGCCGCCGATACACATCGTCACGAGCGCGTAACGCCCGCCGATGCGCTTCAGTTCGTACAGCGCCTTGACCGTGATCAGCGCACCGGTCGCGCCGATCGGGTGACCGAGCGAGATGCCCGACCCGTTCGGGTTGACCTTCGCCGGATCGAGGCCGAGCTCCTGCGTGACCGCGCATGCCTGGGCGGCGAACGCCTCGTTCGCCTCGATCACGTCGAGATCGGTGATCTTCAGGCCCGCGCGTTCGAGCGCCTTCTGCGTGGCCGGCACGGGGCCGATGCCCATGTATGCCGGATCGACACCCGCGTGCGCATACGCGACGAGCCGGGCGAGCGGCTTCACGCCCTGCGCGCGCGCGGCGTCCGCGCTCATCATCAGCACGGCCGCGGCCGCGTCGTTGATGCCCGACGCGTTGCCGGCCGTCACCGTGCCGTCCTCCTTCTTGAACACCGGGCGCAGCTTCGTGAAATCGTCCGCGCTCGCGTCGTGACGCACGTGTTCGTCGGTGTCGAACGCGACCTCGCCCTTCTTCGTGCGGATCGAGATCGGCAGGATCTGGTCCTTGAAGCGCCCTTCCGCGATCGCGCGCGCCGCGCGACGATGCGATTCGAGCGCCAGCGCGTCCTGCGCGTCGCGCGAGATGCCGTACTTCGCGGCGACGTTCTCGGCGGTCACGCCCATGTGGATCGTCTGGAACGGGTCGTGCAGTGCGCCGAGCATCATGTCGACGAGCTTGCCGTCACCCATGCGCTGGCCGAAACGCGCGGCCGGCACCGTGTACGGCGCGCGGCTCATGTTTTCCGAGCCGCCGCCGATCGCGACGTCGGCGTCGCCGAGCATGATCGTCTGCGCGGCCGACACGATCGCCTGCAGGCCCGAACCGCACAGGCGGTTCACGGTCAGCGCGGGCGTGTGCTGCGCGACGCCGCCGTCGATCGCCGCGACGCGCGCGATATACATGTCCTTCGGTTCGGTGTTCACGACGTGGCCAAACACGACATGCCCGACCGCATCGCCCGACACGTTCGCGCGCGACAGCACTTCGCGCACGACTTTCGCCCCAAGGTCGGTCGGCGAGAAATCCTTCAGGCTGCCGCCGAAATCACCGATCGCGGTACGGACACCGCTCACCACCACGACTTCTTTCGCTGCATTGCTCATCGTCTCACTCCGGTTCGTTCGCGCCCGCAGGCGCGGGGATACGTTGCGTTACATGTTCGGGTAATTCGGCCCGCCGCCGCCTTCCGGCGTGACCCATACGATGTTCTGCGTCGGGTCCTTGATGTCGCAGGTCTTGCAGTGCACGCAGTTCTGCGCGTTGATCACGAGGCGATCGCTGCCGTCGTCGTTCTTCACGAACTCGTACACCGCCGCCGGGCAGAAACGTCCTTCCGGCCCTGCATACGTGCGCAGGTTCACGTTCACCGGCACGTTCGCATCCTTCAAGGTCAGGTGCGCCGGCTGGTTCTCTTCATGGTTCGTGTTCGAGATGAACACCGACGACAGCCGGTCGAACGTCAGCTTGCCGTCCGGCTTCGGGTACTCGATCGGCTCGCACTGCG
>NZ_QMFZ01000047.1:0-62481 GCF_003294055.1 Burkholderia reimsis | reverse complement strand
CGTTCGACGAGCGCGAACGCGGCGGCCTCGCCGATCGAGATGCCGTCGCGCGCGACGTCGAACGGACGGCACGGCCGGCGCGACAGCAGTTCGAGCGAATTGAAGCCGTACAGCGTCGTCAGGCACAGCGAATCGACGCCGCCGACGACGGCCGCATCGATCAATCCCGCCTCGATCATGCGGCGCGCGGAGCCGAACACTTTCGCGCCGGACGAGCATGCGGACGAGATCGCCATCGCCGGCCCGCGCAGCGCGAAAAACGCGCGCACGAACGCGGCCGGCGAATACGGGTTGTGCGTGTGGGCGTAGCGGAAGTCGGCGGGCAGTGCGCCGCTCGCCGGGTCGCGGCGCTGGTATGCGCGCTCGGTCTCGAGGATGCCGGCCGTGCTCGTGCCGACGAACACGCCGACGCGCGCCGCGCCATGGCGCGCGACGGCCGCCGCGACGCGTGCGTCGAAGCCGTCCTGCATGAGGCCGAGCTGCGCGAGGCGGTTGTTGCGGCACTCGAAGTCGGCGAGGTCGGCGCGCACGGGCTGCGCGTCGACGCCGTCCACCGCGCCGATCCACGTGTCGAGATCCGCACGCTCGAAGTCGCAGGGCGTGAGCCCGCCGCGCGCGTGGCGCAGTGCATCGAGGGTCGCGTCGAGGCCGCGGCCGATGCAGCTGGTGGCGGTGAAGTGCGAGAGCAGGAGAGGTTTCACGAGGGTCGCATCCGGTGGCCGGAACGGGCGCCGCAGCAGGGCTGGCAGGCGCGCCGCTCGAGGTCAGATTTTATCAAACGGGGGGGCCGAACAGGCCGGCTCGCGTGGCCCGGCCGGCGGTTTGGGCGCGAGCGCCGCGCGCAGCGTGACCCAGTGCAGCTGCGCGTCGGCGGCCGCGCGCAGCACCGCTTGCAGCACGTCGAGCACGACCGGTTCGCCGCGCGCGTCGCGCGCCGCGTGGCCGTCGTGCACGAGCAGGATGTCGCGCGCCGCGAGACCGTGCAGCAGACGGCGCGTGACGGTCGCGGCATCGTGTGTGCGCGTGTCGAAACCGCGCCGCGTCCAGCTCGCCAACTGCAGGCCGAGCTCGCACAGCACCGGTTCGAGGAACGGATTGCGCAGGCCGGCCGGTGCGCGGAAGAACAGCGGGCGCGTACCGGCGATCTCGGTCAGCGTCCGTTGCGCGGCCGCGATCTCGCGCCGCAGCGCGGCGGGCCCCGACAGCGAGAACGTATGCCGGTGCCGCTGGCTGTGGTTTTCGATCGCGTGGCCGCGCGCGACGATCGCCTCGATCCAGCGCGGATGACGGCGCGCGAGATCGCCGATGCAGAAGAACGTCGCGCGCGCGTCGTAACGGTCGAGCAGGTCGAGCACGCGCGGCGTGACGTCGGGGTCCGGGCCGTCGTCGATCGTCAATGCGATGCGGCGGCCGGCGCCGGGCGGCAGGCGCGTCCAGTTCGGCCCGAGCAGTGCGCTGCGCGGCCACAGGCCGGCGGCGGTCAGCGCGAGATGCGACGCGACCACGCCGCCGACCGCCCACGGCCACACGGCCGGCTGCGCGACGACGGCGGCTGCCGCGCCCGCGTGCAGCGCGGCGGTGCCCGCGATCAGCGGCGTGGGCCGCCAGCGGCGCGCATCGCCGGGCTGTCGGTGCGGAACGGACGACGGTGCATTCATGCGCGGCTTCCTTGATGGCGATGGCCGGCTGCGGCCGCGCGCGGCGCGAGGATCGCCGCGAACGCGAGCGCGAGCATCGCACCCGGGCCGACGGTCAGCCCGAAGGTCTCGAGCAGCGGCACGCGCGACAGTGCCAGCAGCCCGAAGCCGGCGACCGTCGCGAGGTTCGCGATCAGCAGCGACACGAGCGTGTGGGGCGTGACGGGCTGCGCGTCGTCGCGCTTGCAGAAGAACAGCGCGTAGTTCGAGCCGACCGCGACGATCAGCAGCATCCCGACGAGGTGCAGGATCGTCAGCGGCACGCCGGCGAGCGCGAAGCCGGCCGTCACGACCAGCACGGCCGCGACGAGCGGGGCGAGGGCGCGCACGACGCGGCGCGGCGAGCGCAGGGCGATCAGCAGCAGCACGGCGATCGCGGCGAAACCTGCGAGCGACAGCCGGATGTCCTCGTGCACGTAGCTCACGTACAGGCGATCGGCTTCGGCCTTCATGTCGACGAACAGCGCATCGGGCACGCCCGCGCGCGCGACGGCCGCGCGGATCGGTGTCGCATCGAGACTCGACGCCGGTTGCGCGGTGCGGGCGGCATCCGGCGCGCGCAGCGGCAGCATCGCGCTCCAGCGGCCGTCGCGTTCGGTCAGCAGCGCATCGACGGCGAGCGCCATCGACGTGCCGCGCAGGTCCGCGCGCGTCAGCAGCCGCGCATGGCGCGCGGCTTCGACGTCGGCGATGAACGGTGCGAACAGGCCGGGCCTGACCGCGATCGGCTGGTTCGCGACGGCGTCGCGCATCCGCGCGGCGAGCACATCGGCATCCGGCAGGCTCGCGAGGCGCGCGCGTTGCGCGGCGTCGCTCGGCAGGAAGCGCGCGGGGGTTTCGAAACCCGCGAGCGCGCCCCGGTCGACGAGCGGCTGCAACTGCGCGGCGACCCGTTCCGCGCGTTCGAGCGCGGCCTGTTCGGTCGGCGCGGCAATCACGACGAGGTAGCGCACGTCGGGCGCGCCGACATCGGCGCGCAGCCGTGCGTCGAGCGCCTGAGCTTGCGCGGGCACGGGGCTCAGCGCGGCGAGTTCGCGGCTCCACAGGCCGTCGCGATGCAGCACGAGCGTCGCGCCCGCGGCGATCACCAGCACGGCGAGCGGCCAGCGCAACCGCGGCGCGGCGTCGGCCGCGCGCGCGAGCACGGCGCCGATGCGCGACACGTCGCGGATCGCGACATGCTCGCCGCGCAGGTGCGGCAGCACGAAGCGCGTGACGAGCGCGGCGGCCGTCAGCCCGACGATCGAATACAGCCCGAGCTGCACGAGGCCGGGGAACCCAGAGAACAGCATCGACGCGAAACCGCACACGGACGTCAGCACGCCGAGCCGGATCGTCGGCCAGTACGCGGCGACCCACGCGCGTGTCGCGTCCGCCGGGCGCGCCGCGCCGCGTGTGCCGGCCTGCGCCGATTGCACGAACAGGTAGATCGAATAGTCGACGGCTTCGCCGATCAGCGTCGTACCGAAACCGAGCGTCAGCCCGTGGACCGTGCCGAACGCAACGCTGACCGCCGCGATTCCCGCCGCGACGCCCGTCAGCACCGGCAGCAAGCCGAGCGCGAGCGTGCGCGGCGAACGGTACAGCGTCAGCAGCAACGCGACGATCAGCACGACGCTCGCCGTCGACAGCCGTTCGACGTCGTGCCGGATCGTGTCGCGCGTGTCGACCGAGAACACGCCGGGGCCCGTCATCGCGAGCGTGGCAGCGGCGTTCGGCACGGCCTGCTTTGCGGCGGCGAACGCGCGGCGCACCGCGTCGATCGCACGGGCCTGGGCATCGGTATCGGAACCGGCGGCGGCCGTCTGCACGACGAGTACCGCGCGGGTGCCGTCGCGCGACGCCCACACGCCGTCGCGGCTCGCCGGTTGCGCCGCGCCGTCGAGCTGGTCGACGAGCGCGGCGACTTCGCCGGTCGGGTCGCGCGGCAGCATCGCCTTGGCCACGAGGCCGGCCGACGAGCTCAGCAGGTCGAGGCTGTCGCCGAGCGCCTGGTGCAGGCCGTCGGCGCTGAAGCGCTGCGGCGTGACGGCCGGGCTCAGCAGGTAGCGGTGATCGAAGATGAACTGCCGGTCGCGCGCGTCGTTTGCCGCTTCGCCGTTGTGAACCGCCGCGAACTGCGGGTCGGCGCGCAGCGTGCCGGCCACGCGCCGCGACAGCGCGGCGCGCGTGGCCGCATCGCCGCCGTCGATCGCGACGAGGATCAGCCGCGACACGATGCCGTCGCGCAACTGGTCGACGAGCACGCGCTGCCCGGCGCTCGGCGAACTCGGCAGGAACGCGGACAGGTCGGCCGTGAAGTGCGCGCGCCCGATCGCGACGCCGCACGCGACGAGCGCGAGCAGCCACACGAGCACCGCGCGCTGCCGCAGCGCGTGCACGCGGCGGGCGACCGGCGAAGACGGGGGCCGGGTGCGTTCGTCCATCAGTTCGGGTTCGCCGGAACGGGTTGCAGGCGCATCACCGAACGGTCGCCGTCGGCCTGCCGGATCGCGACGCTGCGCAACAGGTCGCGCGTGCCGTCGAGCGTGATCGTGCTGACGACCTTCAGCATCCGCGAGTCGAGCGGCGTAAGCGTCAGCGTCCAGTCGTCGCCGCGCCCGGCGAGTGCGACCTGGTAGACCTGCTCGAGCGCGAAGCGGTTGCCGGCGAGCGTCGCGCGGATGCTGTCGATGAACGCGCCGAGTTCCGGATAGCGCGCGAGCGCGAGCGTGTACTTGCGGTTGTTGCGCTCGACGGTGAGCATGTCGCCGTCGACGACGAGGTGTTCGGGCTTCGGGCTCAGCGTGTGCTTCTCGAGATGGTCGGGCGCGACGAACACGAGTTCGCCGGACGATTCGACCGGCTGCGTCGCGATCGACAGGTACTTCGTCTCGGTGAATGTCGCACGCCCCGACTTGTGCTGCGCGAGCGTCGACATCAGCCGGTCGAGGGTCCACGCGGGCGCCGCGTCGGCCGCCCGCGCGGGCGCGGCGGCCAGCGCGATCGCGGCGGTGCTTGCGGCGATGGCGGCGGCCAGCGTGCGGACGGCGCGACGCAGGGCGGGCGTGAGCGTGGGCAGGCGGCGAACGGCGGTCATGCGTCGGAATCCCTTGTGACGGACAGGCCGGCACCGGCGCACGCGGCGTCGCCGCGCACGGCCGCGGTCGCGGCATCGCCGCCGTGCCAGAAGTCGAAATAGTTGAACCAGTTGTACGGTGCCGAGCGACAGTACCTGTCGAGCAGCGCGACGTAGCGCGCGAGTGCCGCGTCGACGGCCGCCGCGCGCGCGTCGCGCCGCACGTCGGAGAAATCGGCGAGCGTCTCGAAGTGCACGTCGTAGCGGTTGCCGTCGCGATAGAGGCCCGTCATGAAGATCACCGGGCGCCGCAGCATCGCGGCCATGTAGAGCGGCCCGAGCGGGAACGCGGCCGGCGCGCCGAGCAGCGGCAGCCGCCGCAGCGATGCGGCCGCGTCGTCGAGCAGCGTGCGGTCGGCGAGCATGCCGACCATGCAGTTCGCGTCGAGGCGCTCGCGCACCTTCAGCATCGAGTCGACTTGCCCGAGCGGAATCACTTCCGGCTGCGCGGCGGGATTCACCGCGGCGAGCGTCGCGTTGATCTTGCGCGCGTTCTTCTCGTACATCGTCACGACGACGCGCAGGTCCGGGTGCGTGCGGCCGATCGCGCGCACGACCTCGAAGCTGCCGAGATGCGCGCCCATCAGGAACGCGCCGCGTCCGCTCGCGAGCGCTTCGTCTACCAGCGTCTCGCCGTGCAGCCGGATGTCGAACAGGTCGAAGCGCCCGTTCATCAGGTAGATGCGGTCGTGGATCGTCGCCGCGAACGTGAACACGTGCCGGTACACGTCGCGCCAGCGCGCGGGGCGGCCGAGCACGCGGCGCAGGTAGTCGCGCGATGCCGCGCACGCGACCGGCGAAAACAGCACGAAGTACGTCGCGATCAGGTGCAGCACGACGCGCGCGCGCGGCCGGCCGAAGCGCAGCGAGATCCACGTCATCGCGCGCAGCAAGCCCGCATTGCTGCGCTCCTGGCGTTCGGCCCACGTGGTGCGCTTCATGGCTGCGCACCGTCCTGCCCGGCCGGCGGCGCGGACAGCACGCCGCTCGCGACGTCGCGCGCCCCGGCGCGCAGCGTGAAGCGGATCGCACCGCTGGCCGCGGCGTCGTACGCGAGATCGAGCGGCTCGCCGGGCGCGACCGGGCTCAGGAATTTCGCGGACCCGAGCCGCCACGCGTGCAGCGGGCGGTTCAGCGCGGTGCCGAGCGCATGGATCGCGTGATCGAGCAGCACGACGCCCGGCACGACCGGATGGCCGGGGAAGTGGCCGGGGAGTGCCGGGTGATCGGCGGGGATCGTGAACCCGAGTGCGGGCGTGCCGGCCGGATCGGGCACGGGCACGGGCACGGGCACGGGCACGGCCGCGGGGCGCGCATGTTGCGCAACGAGTGCGGCGAGCACGTCGCGCGGCAGCTTGCCGGTTTCGTTGCGCGGCAGCGCGTCGACGAACACGAGCGGGCGCGGCATGAACGCAGGATCGATCCGTTCGCGTAGCGCGCGCTGCAGGCCGGCTGCGGTGAGCGTCGGCGCGACGACGAGCGCGACGAGGCGCGTGACCGGCTCGGGGCGGGTGTCGTCGTGTGCCGCCGCGGCTTCGTCGGGCATGAAGAATACGCCGTCGAGCACCTGCGGAATCGCGTTGAGCTGATGGTTCAGGTACGCGAGCGACGTGCGCTTGCCGGCGATGTTGACGAGGTCGGCCTTGCGGCCGTGCAGCAGGAACCGGCCGTCGCCGAGCAGTTCGAGTGCATCGCCCATCGGCACGGGGGCCTCCACATGTCCGCCCGACACCCACACGGTCGGGCCGCTGTCGTCGTCGTCCGGTTCGGCGCGCGCGTCGAGACAGATGTCCGGGAACAGTTCCCATGCCGCGCCCTGCGACGTACGGCGGGTGGCGATCTGGCCGGTCTCGGTGCTGCCGTAGATCTCGACGAGCGGCGCGTCGAGCGCGGCCTCGGCTTCGCACGCGAGCTTTTCCGACAGCGGCGCGGTGGCCGACAGCACGAGCGCCGCGCGCGGCAGCGCATGGCCGGCCGCCAGCAGCGCACGCAGGTGGATCGGCGACGTGACGAGCACGCGCGGCTGAGGGATCGCGTCGAGTTCGTCGCGAATGTCGACCGGGTAGAACGGCTGGCGGTTGCTGAACGCGAGGCCGCCGATCAGCGCGAGCAGCACCGTCGACTCGAAGCCGTACATGTGCTGCGCGGGCACCGTGCCGATCAGCGTGGCCGCGCGGCCGTCGAGCAGCCCGAGGCGGTCGGCCGCCGCGCGCACGCAGCCGACCAGGAAGCCCCAGGTCTTGCGGTGCGGCACCGGCGCGCCGGTCGAGCCGGACGTGAACACGTAGGCCATGATCCGCGCCGCATCGATCTGCGGCACGGCGAACGGCGTGTCGTCCGCGAGCGCGCCGGGGGCGGCATCGGGGTACGCGAAGCGCGGCAGGTCGATCGTGCAGTCGGGCGCATCGTGCAGGCAGAACGCGTCGGGCGCGAACGACGCGAGCTGGCGGACCATTTCCGGCGTATGCGTCGACGGCAGCAGGCTGACCTTACCGGCGACGAGCGCGGCGCACAGGCTGACCGCGAAGCGGTAGCGGTCGCGGCACACGTTGAACACGTGCGCGCCGGCGGGCAGCGCGGCGGCCACGCGCGCGACGTCGGCGACGAACGTGCGCACGGTGACGGGCGCGCCGTCGCGCCAGGCGATCGTCTGGTCGGGCGACGAATGGAAAACCAGCGGGTGAGTCGGCATAAATCGGTCGAAACAGGAGCGAAGGCCGGCGCGGCCGCGTTGCGGCGCCGCGCCGGCCGTGAATTCATCGTGATGCCTGCGACGCGTGTGTCGTCGCGCGATACGCGCGCACCGCGTCGACCATGCGCGGTCGCGGTTCGTGCGGCAGGGCGAAGCGTCGGCACGCGTGCTCGGCCGCGAACATCACGGCGACGAGCGGCAGCGACAGGTAGTTCGCGAACGTCGACCACGTGACGATCGGCGCGGTCGCGAACAGCAGCGTCGACACGGCGGCGATCGCGACGAAGAACAGCGTCCACGCGAGTGTGATCTGCCGCGTGTAGTGCGCGACGGCCGGCGTGATCGCGCCATGGATCATCGTCGCGAAATGCGTGCACAGCGGCACCTTGCCGGCCGCGAGCGTGCGGCCGAACAGCAGCGCCATCGCGAGGTTGAAACTCGCGTGTTCCAGGTACAGGCCCCATTCGAAGTGCCGCGCGAGCGGCACGCGCGTGGCCCACAGCGCGGCGGCGGCAAGCAGCCATGCGGACACGAACCCGATGCGATGCGGCGAGCGCAGCGCCGCGCCGAGCGCGAGCAGCAGCGGCGGCACGAGCGCCATCGCGAGGCCGAGGCCGTGCGCGCCGGGCGTCGCGGCCGCGTAGTGCGCACCGGCCTGGTATGCCGCGACGGCGCCGACCGCGGCGATGCCGCGTGCGACAGGCATCAGCCGGCTCATCGACGGCCTCCGTGCGCGCGGCGCGAATACCCGTCACCGGCGGCCGGGCGGCGGCGGACGGACGGGCGAACCGGAACGGAGCGGAAGGACGGGCGCGGCATGGCTGGCGACATCGGGCGGATCGTGGCCGGACGCGAGGGTCGGGCCGTCAAACATCATATGAAAGGCGGCCGGGACGGGTCCGGGCCGGTGGTCGGGCACGCTCATTTTAGGGCCGCGGCACCGCGTGTTCGGAGCGGGCGCGAACGGGTTTTGTAACCGATTGTATGGCGCCGGACGAACGGTTTCGCGGGGTCGGTCCATTTCCATCCAAAGCGGCTCAAGCATCTGCTGCATCCGGGGCCCGCAACGGGGCGCGGCGCCGGCTCGCCAGTCTGTAACCATTGGCGGTATACGGCCCGATACCCGTTCGTCTAGAATCCGCGTAACTTTTACAAACGATCCCCAAAAACGCAGGCGGGGAAGCCGGCAGACGCCGGAGGGACGGAGATTCGCACGCGCCGGGCGTGCTTGGCGATTGCCGTTTCCGGGCGCCTTCCGCTGCCACGGGCCGCCTGCCCGCACGCATGATGAACGCACTGGAACAAGAGCTCGCCACGCTGATCATCGGCGAACTGAATCTCGAAGACGTCCCGCTCGAAACAGTGACGGCCGACACCCCGCTGTACGGCGAGGGTTTCGGGCTCGACTCCATCGACATCCTGGAAATCGCGCTGCTGATCTCGAAGAAATACGGCTTCGAGCTGCGTTCGGACAATCCGGACAACCAGAAGATCTTCGCGACGCTCGGTGCACTGGCTGCGTACGTCGCCGCGCACCGCACGAAGTGACGGCGTCGCGCACGGGCGCGGCGCGCAGATGATGACGGCACGCGGCCGCGATCGGCAGACGATACGCGACCGCGTCGATCGAGGTGGAACGCGATGAACGGAGCAATTCGATGCGGGCGCTCGTGACGGGCGGCAGCGGCGCACTCGGGCAGGCGATCTGCACGGCGCTCGCGCAGGCCGGCCATGAAGTGTGGGTGCATGCGAACCGCCATCTCGCGCAGGCGGAGGCGGTCGCGCAGCAGATCGTCGCGGCCGGCGGCACCGCGCGCGCAATCGCGTTCGACGTGACCGACGCCGATGCGACGCTCGCCGCGCTGGCGCCGCTGGCCGACGATGCGCCGGTGCAGATCCTCGTCAACAACGCGGGCATTCACGACGATGCACCGATGGCCGGCATGTCGCGCCGGCAGTGGCACAGCGTGATCGACGTGACGCTCAACGGCTTCTTCAACGTCACGCAGCCGCTGTTGCTGCCGATGATCCGCACGCGGCGCGGACGGATCGTCAACATCGCGTCGGTGGCCGGCGTGACCGGCAATCGCGGGCAGGTCAACTACGCGGCCGCGAAGGCGGGGCTGATCGGCGCGACGAAGTCGCTGTCGCTGGAGCTCGCGTCGCGCGGCATCACCGTGAACGCGGTCGCGCCCGGCATCATCGAATCGCCGATGGCCGAACAGGCGTTTCCCGCCGAACGCATCAAGCAGCTCGTGCCCGCGCAGCGCGCGGGCCGGCCCGACGAAGTCGCGGCGATGGTCGCGTACCTGGTGTCCGACGCCGCGGCCTATGTGACGGGACAGGTGCTGTCCGTCAACGGCGGGCTCGCATGACGAAGGGCGCGGCGTCGGCGCGACGTAACGCAACGCGGCATAACGCAACGCAGCGCAGCGCATGCCGAGAGGTTGCGCGGCCAGCGCCGCATAGTGAGGAAATCGAAGTGTCCGTGCATCCAGTCGACGCCGAACGGCGCCCGTGTTCCCTGTCGTCCTCCGCTGCGCCGCTCGCGCGCGGGCAGGCGGCGGCCGGGCCGGCCGCATCGCGACCGGGCGTGCCGCTCGCGCACGACGAGGGCCGCGTGCTGCGGCTCGTCCGGATGAGCGATGCCCGGCTCGCCGCGTTGCTGCACGACGCACGCAGCCGTGACGACGGATTCGACCACGTGTTGCCCGGCGCACTGGGCGCGGTGTGCATCGGCGCGGGCGACCTGCAGCGCGCATCCCGAACCGGATCGCACGCGGCCGCGGCGGCGCGGATGCTGGCCGAAGTCGTGCCCGACCTGCCGGTCGCGCCGGTGCCGATGGCGCTGCTCGGCGCGGGCATCGCGCCGGACGACGCCGTCTGCGAAATCTGGCAATGCCATGCGCGCGACCTGCGCAGCGAACGACACGGCGCGCTGCACTATCGCTACAGCGAGGCGGCGGGTCTCGTGTTCGGCAGCATCGTCGTGCACGAGCGCGACACGCCCGACGCGCATCGCGACGGCGGCACGCCGCTCGAACGCGCGACGCACGATGCGTACCGCACGCTGTTCGACGTACTCGATTCGCTCGGCATGCCGCATCCGCTGCGCATCTGGAATACGGTGCCGGCGATCAATGCGGTGCAGTTCGGGATCGAGCGCTATCGTCAGTTCAATATCGGCCGCCAGCATGCGTTCGACGCGTGCCGGCGCGCGCTGACGGGCGGCGTGCCGGCCGCGTGCGCGCTCGGTTCGGTCGTGCCGGTCGCGGGCGATGCATCGCCGGCCGCGCCGCTCGCGATCCATTTCCTCGCGAGCCGCACGCCGGCCGATCCGATTGAGAACCCGCGCCAGGTCAGCGCGTATCACTATCCGGCGCAGTACGGCCCGCGGGCACCGACGTTCGCGCGCGCAGCCGCATGGCCGGCGGGCGATGCCGCGCCGGTGCTGTTCGTGTCGGGCACCGCGAGCATCGTCGGGCATCGCACCGTGCATTTCGGCGACGTCGTCGCGCAAACGCGCGAGACGGTCGCGAACCTCGCGGCCGTGCTCGAGCAGGCCGCGCGCCAGGGGCACGGCCCGTTCACGCTCGCCGACCTGAGCTATCGCGTCTACGTGCGCGACGCCGGCGATGCCGCGGCGCTGGCCGCGATCGGGCAGGTGCTGCACGACGCGGCCGGCCCCGGCGTGCGGCCGCTCGTCGTCCATGCGGACGTGTGCCGCGACGACCTGCTGGTCGAGATCGAGGCCAGCGCGGGTCATGAGGAGGCGTGGCTGTCATGAAGCGTGAGAGCCTCACGATCCGGCAACCGGCTCCGCATTCGGGCGGCGCCGACGAAGCCTGCCGGCGTTCGCCGGCAAGTCATAAACTTTTGTCAGGATCCCCGTCTTCGCAATCGGCCGTTTCCATGTCCAAGCAGCACGCCTCGTCCACCCATCTCGTCCTGATTCCGAGCTACAACCCGGGCACCAAGGTCGACGCGACCGTGCGCAATGCGCGAGCGCAGTGGAATCCGGTGTGGGTCGTCGTCGACGGCAGCACCGACGGCAGCGCCGAACGGCTGCAGGCCATGGCCGAACGCGACCCGGGGTTGCGCGTGATCGTGCTGCCCGAGAACCGCGGCAAGGGCGCCGCGGTGCTTGCCGGGCTCGACGCGGCAGCCGCGAGCGGCTTCACGCATGTATTGACGATGGATTCCGACGGCCAGCATCCGGCCGACCTGATTCCCGCGTTCATGGCCGCGTCGCAGGCCGCCCGCGACGCGATGGTGCTGGGCGTGCCGAAGTTCGACGCGAGCGCGCCGCAGTTGCGCGTGCAGGGCCGCCGGCTGTCGAACGCGTGGGCCGACCTCGAGACGCTGTGGGCCGGAATCGGCGATTCGCTGTACGGGTTTCGCGTGTACCCGGTCGCGCCGCTGGCCGCGATCATGCGCCGCCAGCCGTGGATGCGCGGCTTCGACTTCGATCCCGAGGCGGCCGTGCGGCTGTGCTGGGCCGGCGTGCGTCCGATCCGCATCGACGCGCCGGTGCGCTATTTCGGCCGTCACGAGGGCGGCGTCTCGCACTTCCACTACGGCCGCGACAACGCGCTGCTCGCGTGGATGCACCTGCGCCTTTTCACCGGCTTCGTGGCGCGGCTGCCGATGCTGGTCGCGCGGCGGTTGGCGCGACGCCACGATCAGACCGCCTGAGCACACCCGATTTTCATGCCGATCGTCGCCCGGTCGCGGCGATTGCCCCGCTTTTTGTCATCAATCCCGCGCCGGTGCACCGCTTCGTTCCAGTTTGCCGAGTAATGAACGTGTCATCCGATGTAAACATCTGGTAATTTTCTGCCGGATTATGCAAAATCGCCGCTCCCAAATAAAACTATCGAGGGATCCGGGATGCAACTCAAGAAAGCGGTGGCAGCGTGTGGCGTGGCGTTTCTGTTGAGCGCGTGCGGCGGGGTACAGAGCCTTGACGCGAACAGCCTGACGTCGGCGGGGACGAGCCTGTACAAGGCAGCGACGTTGTCGGATGCCGACATCGCCGCGCTGTCGAACGATTCGTGCAAGTCGAGCGATGCGGAATCGAAGGTCGCGCCGGCGAACAGCGCGTACTCGAAGCGTCTGACGAAAGTGATGAAGGGCTTCGGCGACATGACGCTGAACGGCCAGAAGATCAACTACAAGGTCTACATGACCAAGGACGTCAACGCGTGGGCGATGGGCAACGGCTGCGTGCGCGTGTACAGCGGCCTGATGGACATGATGAACGACGACGAGCTGCGCGGCGTGATCGGCCATGAAATGGGCCACGTCGCGCTGGGTCACTCGAAGAAGGCGATGCAGACGGCCTACGCGGTCAGCGCGGCGCGCACCGCGGCCGGCGCGGCATCGCCGGGCGTGGCGGCGCTGACGAGCTCGCAGCTCGGCGACATCACCGAGAAGTTCATCAACGCGCAGTTCTCGCAGACGCAGGAAAGCGCGGCCGACGACTACTCGTTCGACCTGATGAAGCAGAAGAACATGAACCAGAAGGGCCTCGTGACCGCGTTCCAGAAACTCGCGCAGCTCGATGGCGGCAAGAGCTCGATGATGAGCTCGCACCCGTCGTCGTCGAGCCGGGCGCAGCACATCCAGGATCGCATCGCGAAGGGCAGCTGATCGCCGCCCGATGCGCCGGCTCCGTCCGGCGCCCTGGATGAACGAAACCCCACGCTTCGCGGCGTGGGGTTTTTGTTTTTCGGGGGACCGGAAACGGCTGGCCGCTTGCTTATGGCACCATCCCCGGCAACACATACGCCTGCACGAGCGTGATCAGGCCGACGATCACCGCGAACAGCAGGCTGTGCCTTACCGTGAAGCGGAACAGCTCCGACTCCTTGCCGACGAGGCCCGTTGCCGCGCAGGCCACCGCGATCGACTGCGGCGAGATCATCTTCGCGGTCACGCCGCCCGTCGTGTTCGCGGCCACCGCGAGCGTCTCGGGTACGCCGAGCTGATGGGCCGTGGCCTGCTGCAGCGAGCAGAACAGCGCATTCGACGACGTGTCCGAGCCCGTCAGGAACACCCCGAGCCAGCCGAGGAACGGCGAGAAGAACGGGAACGCGGCGCCGGTCGCGGCCAGCATCAGCGCGAGCGTCGACGACATCCCCGAATAGTTCGCGACGAACGCGAATGCGAGCACGAGGCCGATCGACAGGATCGGGCGGGTCAGTTCCTTCAGCGTCTCGCCGAATGTGACGAGCGCATCGCGCGGCTTCATCCGCAGCAGCACCATCGAGATCAGCGCGGTCACGAGGATCGCGCTGCCCACTGCCGACACGAGATCGATCTTCAGCACGGCGTCGAGCGCCTTCGGCGTCGCGGCGATCGGTGCGGTCTTCACGACGAGCTGGTCGAGCCCCGCCACGTGGAATTTCAGCACGGTCGACGCGAGCGCGCCGTGGGCGGCGAACAGCGCCTTGAACGGCGCGATGCTCCACACGGTGACGACGGCCGTCAGGATCAGGAACGGCGACCATGCGCGCACGGTCTGCGCGAGCGTGTACGGCGATGCCTGCCGGCTGGTGCCCGCGCCGGAGCCGTTGCGCGAGCCCGCGCCGCCGAAGCCCGCGAGCGCGGCGCCGCCGCCCGACGCAACGACGCTGCCGGCCGCCTGCTTCGCGGTGCGCGGCTGCCAGACCTTCAGGAACGCGGCGAGCGCGACGAGGCTGACGAGCGACGACGTGATGTCCGGCAGCTCGGGCCCGATGTGGTTCGACGTGAAGTATTGCGTCACCGCGAAGCTGCCGCCCGCGACGAGCGCGGCGGGCCAGGTCTGCCGCACGCCGCGCAGCCCGTCCATCATGAACACGAGCCAGAACGGCACCGCGAGCGACAGCAGCGGCAACTGGCGGCCGGCCATCGCGCCGATATGGAACGGGTCGATGCCCGTCACCTGTCCGGCGACGATGATCGGGATCCCCATCGCACCGAACGCGACCGGCGCGGTGTTTGCAATCAGACACAGTCCAGCCGCGTGCAGCGGCTTGAAGCCGAGCCCGACGAGCAGCGCGGCCGTGATCGCGACGGGTGCGCCGAAGCCGGCCGCGCCTTCGAGGAACGCGCCGAACGAGAAGCCGATCAGCAGCATCTGCAGGCGCTGGTCGTCGGTGATCGACAGCACGGACGCGCGGATGATGTCGAACTGGCCGGTCTTCACGACGATCTTGTACAGGAACACGGCCGCGACGATGATCCACGCGATCGGCCACAGGCCGTATGCGAAGCCGAAACCGGCCGCCGCGAGCGCCTGCGGCACGGGCATCCCGTATGCGAGGATCGCGACGCCGAGCGACAGCAGCAGCGTGATCGCCGCGGCGACGTGGCCCTTGAGCCGCAGCGCGGCCAGCGCGACGAAAAAGAAAATGATCGGGATTGCGGCGACGAACGCCGACAGCCCGAGGCTGCCGAGCGGCGTATAGATCTGGTGCCAAACCTGCATGGGTGTCTCCTCCATCTGTGTCTGTCTATCTATGGGTATGGGTGGGTAAAGCGGGGGCTACTCGGGCTGGCCGCGTGCGCGCAGCAGGTCGGACAGGCTGCGCGGTGCCGGTTCGAGCGGCGTGCGGTGCTGCGTCCAGCCCATCTGTTTCGCGGGTGTCAGCGCACGCAGGCGCGTCGCGGTCCAGCGGAACGCGCGGTACGCGCGCGGATGCGCGAACGCGCCCGACCAGAAGCGCCACACGAGGTCTTCCGCGCGGGTGTAGTTCGCGCCCTGGCCGCGCAGCGGATGCGCGACGGGTTCGTCGGGCTTGCGGTTCGCCTCGGTACGCAGCCGCACGAGCAGTTGCGGGATCGGGATCCGCACCGGGCACACCTCGCCGCATGCGCCGCACAGCGTCGACGCGGTCGGCAGGTCGGCCGTCGCGTCGAGGCCGAGCAGGTGCGGCGAGATGATCTTGCCGATCGGGCCCGGATAGGTCGTGCCGTACGCGTGGCCGCCGATGCGCGTGTAGACGGGGCAGTGGTTCATGCACGCGCCGCAGCGGATGCACTGCAGCGTCGCGCGCAGCTGTTCGTCCGCATAGGCCTGCGTGCGGCCGTTGTCGAGCAGCACGAGATGCAGCTCGCGCGGGCCGTCGCGTTCGCCGTCGCGGCGCGGGCCCGAGATCAGGTTGAAGTAGGTCGTGATCGCCTGGCCGGTGGCCGAGCGCGTGAGCAGGCTCGACAGCGGCACGATGTGCTCGAGTTTCTCGACGACCTTCTCGATTCCCATGATCGCGACGTGCGTGTCGGGCACCGTCGTCGACAGGCGGCCGTTGCCTTCGTTCTCGACGAGCCACAGCGTGCCCGTGTCGGCCGCCGCGAAGTTCACGCCGGACAGGCCGATGTCCGCATCGGCGAAAGCGCGCCGCAGGGCGCGCCGGCCGGTCTGGATCAGTTCGTCGACGTCTTCCGTGTAGCGCGTGCCGGGGATGTGCTCCTCGAACAGTTGGGCGATGTCGCCGCGCGTCTTGTGGATCGCCGGCATCACGATATGCGACGGCTTCTCGCCCGCGAGCTGCACGATGAATTCGCCCATGTCGGATTCGATGCAGTCGACGCCGTGCTCCGCGAGGTAATGGTTCAGCTCGATTTCCTCGCTCGCCATCGACTTGCCCTTGATCACGCGGCGCGCCTTCTTCGCCTGTGCGATGCCGAGCACGATCGCGTTCGCGTCGGCGGCCGTCTCGGCCCAGTGCACGTGCACGCCGGCCTCGGTGAGCTTCGTCTCCAGCCGTTCGAGCAGCGCGGGCAACTGCGCGAGCGCGTGTTGCCGCACCGCTTCGCCGAGGTCGCGCAGCTGCTGCAGCTCGGCGTCGTCTGGGAACTGCGTCGCGCGCTTGCCCTGCAGGAAGTCCATCGCGCCGCGAAAGCTCCGGCGCAATGCGGGGTCGTCGAGCGCGGCGCGCGCGCGGGCCTTGAAGTCGCCGGGGGCGACGAATTGCAGCGTGTGGTCGCTCATTGCGGGAGGTCCTCGCGGGCGGTTGCAGCCGGCCGGGCGGCGGAATCGGTGACGATCACGACCCACAGGCGGCGCGGGCCGTGTGCGCCATAGGCGAGCGTCTGCTGGATGTCGGACGTCTTCGACGGGCCCGACACCAGCACCAGGTTGGTCGGCATGCCGGCGTGCCAGCGCTCCGCGTGGACGGCCGCGTGCAGGTCGGGATGCAGCGTGCTCGCATGGACGAGCGCGACATGCAGCGGCGGCACCAGCGACACCGTGCGCGGCGTGCCGGCATCGGGGGCGAGCACGACGGTGCCGGTGGCCGCGATGCCCGAACGCGCGACGGTGAAGCCCGCGTCGATCGTGTCGAACAGCTCGGCCTTCCACGCGTCGATCGGCCGGTCGAACGGCACGGGCGCAACCGTGTCGGGCAGCGCGCGGGCGAGTGCAGCGGATTCGGCGCGGGCCGGATCGAGCAGCAGCCGGCGCACGCCGGCTTCGGCGAGCCGCGCGGCGAGCTGCGCGGGCCATGCGTCGCCGGTCGCGCACCAGACGTCCGCGTGCGACGCGGTGAGCGCGGCCTGCATCGTGTGGGCGAGCGTGTGCGGATCGTGTGCGGTCCCGGCCTGCGAGCGGCGCGTGTCGTAATGCGTGTCGATGCGTGCGTCGAGCGCGCGGTCGGACGTTGCGGCGACGCCCGGCGCGGTGGCGCGCAGCCGCGCGAGGATCGCGTCGCGCGCGCTCATCGCTGGTCTCCGCGCAGCGACGCGGCGCTCGCGGTGCGCCGCCACAGGAAGCTGGCGAGGTGTTCGACCTGCAGCGCCGCGCCGGCTTTGGCCGCCGCGTGGCCGATGTTCAGCAGGCAGCCGCAGTCGGCGGACACGAGCCGGTCGCAGCCCGTCGCGCAGGCCGACGCGACCTTGTCGCGCACCATCGCGCCGGAGATGTCGGGATGCTTCAGCGAGAACGTGCCGCCGAAGCCGCAGCATTCGGATTCGCGTTCGTGTTCGATCCGTGTCACGCCCGGCAGCGCATCGACGAGCGCGACGCCGTGCCCACGCGTGCCCATCTCGCGGCGCGCCGCGCACGACGTGTGCAGCACGACGCGTTCGTCGGGCCCGGCGCCGGCCGTCGCCGCGTCGAGCCGCACGTCGAGCACGTGGACGAGGAATTCGGCGAGTTCATAGGTCCGCTCCGCGATCGCGCGGGCTTGCGGGCCGTACACGGGATCGTCGGCGAACAGCGCCGGCCAATGGTGGCGGATCATCCCCGCGCACGAGCCGGAGGGCACGATCACGGGCCACGGTTGCGCGAACACGTCGAGCTGCGCGGCCGCGACGCGGCGCGCTTCGTCGGGATTGCCGCTGCTGTAGGCCGGCTGCCCGCAGCAGCTCTGGCCGCGCGGATAGTGGACGGTCAGGCCTTCGCGTTCCAGCAGGCGGACCGCGTCGAGCCCGGCTTCGGGGACGAACAGGTCGACCAGGCAGGTCGCGAACAGATAGACGTGCGCGGGGGCGGCGGCGGGGTATTGCCTTTCGTTCATGTCTCGCTCCAGTGGCGACGGCCCGGCATGCGGATGCGGGACGACGATTTCGCTGCATAATTCCCGCGACGGCGCTGCGGCTCAAATTGGTTGGGCCAATCGGCGCGGCACGCATTGAGCGGGGAGACGCGACGATGGCAGCGATGACGGCACGGGGCCGGACCGAAGGGGTGATGCGCAAGATCGAGACGGCACTGCTCGACGGCACGTGGCCGGCCGGCGCACGCCTGCCGGCCGAGCGCGTGCTTGCGCAGCAGTACGGGGTTGCGCGCAATACGGTGCGCGAGGCGACCCAGCGGCTCGTCGCGCGCGGGCTGCTGCAGAGCCGGCGCGGCGCGGGCGTCTACGTGACGGACCAGTTGCGCGCCGGCATCGCGTCGCCGTGGGGGCAACTGGTCGCCGATCACCCCGCGCTGCGCGACGACATCCTCGAATTCCGGCGCGTGCTCGAAGGCGCGACCGCGTATTTCGCCGCGCTGCGCGCCGACGCGCACGACCGGCGCCGGATCCGTGCGCTGCTGCGCGAGCTCGAAACCGCGCACGCGAACGGCGCGGCAGCCGTCGAAGCCGCGACCGACGCGAAGCTGCACGAGGCAATCGCGCTCGCGTCGCACAACACGATGTTCCTGCACCTGCATACGAGCGTGATCGGGATGCTGCGTGAGCACATCTCGATCAACGTGGCGGGCATGACGACGCACGACGAGCACGCGTCCGAACTCCTGCTGCTGCAGCACCGCGTCGTGTGCGACGCGATCTGCGCGCAACGGCCCGAAGAGGCGCGCACTGCGATGCAGACCCATATCGACTACGTGCGCAGCCATTTCGAGCGCAGCGGCGACGAGGCCTGAGATTGGTCGGACTACTTCGGTGCGAGGCCCGCCCGGCGGGCACCTTCGGTGCGGCGGGCCTCGATGCCCGGCACGCGCGCGCACGCCCGCGGTTCGAGGCCGTCGGTGCCGCCCGCGCGATTGACCGGTTCATCGGGCGCCTACTAGAATCGGCCGGAACCGTGCGCCAGCCGCGCGCCGCGGCGCATGCGGGCCCTGTGTTCCGCCAGTCGAGGAAGTCTTCGTGTTCACGTCCCTGATCCGGCGCGCACCGGCCGCGCTGTCGTGGCGCGCCGCATGCCGCCCGGCCCGCGCGCTGGCCGCCTGCGTACTCCTGTCGCTCGTCGCCGCGTGCGCGACGCATCCGCCCGCCACCACGCTCGATCGCCCGGTCTCCCATGCGTTGCCGCCCGATACCGCGACGCCGTTGCGCGATGCGCTGGCCGCGCCCGAGGCCGCGCATCCGGGCCAGTCGGGTTTCCGGCTGCTGGCCGACGGCGCGCAGGCGTTGCAGATGCGCATCGCGCTCGCGCGCGCCGCGACGAAGACGCTCGACATGCAGTACTACATCGCGACCGAGGACACGACCGGCAAGCTGCTGCTCGCCGCAGCGCTCTACGCGGCCGATCGCGGCGTGCGCGTGCGGATGCTGGTCGACGACCTGAATTTCCGCGACATCGATCGCGTGATGGCCGCGCTGAACACGCACCCGAACATCGAGATCCGCGTGTTCAACCCGTTCGGCGCATCGCAGGGGATGGTCGAGCGCACGGCCAACTTCTTCACGCGCATCGACAGCTTCACGCGCCGGATGCACAACAAGGCGATGATCGCGGACAACCAGATCGCGATCGTCGGCGGCCGCAACCTCGGCGACGAATACTTCAGCGCGAGCCCGACGCTGCAGTTCCGCGATCTCGACGTGCTCGCCGCGGGCCCCGTGACGAACGACGCCTCGGCGAGCTTCGACACCTACTGGTCGAGCGCGAGCAGCTATCCGCTGCGCGTGCTGAATCATCAGTCGTTCGATCCGAAGGAGCTCGACGCGATGCGCGACGAGCTGCGCGAGCACTGGCGCAAGAATGCCGATCCGTACAACGCGAAGCCGCTGAACGCGACGCCGCTCGCGCAGCAGATCGCGCGCGACGAGCTCGGGCTCGTGTGGGCGCCGGCGGAGTTCAAGGTCGACGCGCCCGACAAGGTCGCGCAGCCGACCGACGCGTACGTGAGCCCGCCGATGCAGCGCCTCGTCGAGCTGACGCGCGGCGCGCAGCGGGAATTCCTCGCGTTCTCGCCGTATTTCGTGCCGCACGACGCGGGCGTGAAGATCCTCGGCGACACGACCGCGCGCGGCGTGCGCGTCGCGATCCTGACCAATTCGCTCGCCGCGACCGACGCGGTCGCCGTGCAGGCCGGCTACGGGCCGTACCGCGTGCCGCTGCTGCAACACGGCGTCGAGCTGTACGAGTTCAAGGCGCAGCCGGGTCGCCAGCGTCCGCGCCTGTTCGGGTCGCGTTCGCGCGCGAGCCTGCACGCGAAGGCGTACGTGATCGACCGGAAGATCCTCGTGATCGGCTCGATGAACCTCGATCCGCGTTCCGCGCACCTGAACACCGAACTGGCGCTGGTGATCCATAGCCCGGCGCTCGCCGAGCAGGTCGCGCAGATCTTCGCGCGCGCGGCGCAGCCGGACGAAAGCTACCGCGTGAGCCTCGTGACGCCGGCGGGCGGCAGCACGCCCGAACTCGAATGGACGGGCACGGACGACGGCAAGCCGGCCGTCTATCACGTCGATCCGCACGCGGGGCTGCTGCGCAACCTGATGACCGGCGTCTTCATGCTGCTGCCGGTCGACGACCAGCTTTAGGGGACGGAAGCGCTCCGGCTAAACCCGCGTTTCCGGTGCGCGGGCAAAGGTGATATGGTTGTGCGCGCAACGAGTGTGGCGCGCCGGCCGGCGCCGCCGGGCGGCCCGCGCCACGCGTGCCGCGCACATCCGCAACCGGAGTTCCCCCCATGCAACGTGTCCCGAACCAGCCGTTCACGCGTCCCGCCCGTTTCTCCGAAGCCGAATGGCAGGCGCGCGTGCAGCTCGCGGCGGCTTACCGCATCTTTGACCATCTCGGCTGGACCGAGCTGATCTACAACCATATCTCGCTGCGCGTGCCGGGCGAGGACGGGCACTTCCTGATCAACCCGTTCGGGCTCCATTACCGCGAGGTGTGCGCGTCGAACCTCGTGAAGATCGACATCGACGGCAACGTGATCGGTCATTCCGACTGGCCGATCAATCCGGCCGGCTTCACGTTCCACAGTGCGATCCATGCGGCGCTGCCCGATGCGCACTGCGTGATGCACGTGCACACGACGCCGACGATGGCCGTGTGCTGTTCGCGCGACGGGCTGTCGTTCTCGAATTTCTATTCGGCGCAACTGTACGGGAAGATCGCGTATCACGACTTCGAGGGCATCACCGTGCATCTGGAGGAGGGGCGGCGCATCGTCGAGAGCGCGGGCGGGCGGCCCGTGCTGCTGCTGCGCAACCATGGGCCCGTGACGATCGGCGCGACGCTCGCGCAGACGTTCTCGCTGATGTGGCTGCTCAATCGCGCGTGCGAGGTGCAGGTCGCCACGCATGCGATCGGCGACGCACTGGCGATCGCGCCGCCCGTGCTCGAAGGGTGCGTGCGCGATTCGCTGAATTTCGATCCGAAGCATGGCGCGGGGCAGGATGCGTTCGACGCACTGCAGCGTATCGTCGATCGCATCGATCCCGGTTATCGGGCGTGACGCGGGGCGGCGTGATCGCTTCGTGAGGCTCGATGCGGCAGGTCCCGAATCTGGCGGCGGGCAAAAAAAACGCGGCCGGGTGGCCGCGTGAATACTCGCAGACTCCTTCGGACGAAGGAAACAAGCAACTGTGAGATGAAGTGTAGCGAAAGGCCGCACGCGGATTCAGCCATCAGGCTGCAAAGGTCCCTTCCAGCCTGAGGCAGACTGGCCTGCCGAGCGCGCTGCGGCGTTTTGCGGCATGGCCGTTCGGCGGGCTCCCGGATCGGCGGCAATCGACTACCATCATGTGTGGCGCCGCCGTTCGGTCGGCGTACAACGTCGTACAAGGAGAGTCCATGCTCAAGCTGCGTTTGCTCCAGGTCGCGTTACTCGCGGGTGTGCTGGCCGCCGGCACCGCCGCCGCCGAAACGGTGCGCCTGTCCGCCAATCTCCAGCCGTCGAGCGAGGTGCCGCCGACGGCGACCAAGGGCTCGGGCGACGTCGAGGCCACCTACGACACGGCAACGCACATGCTGCAGTGGACGGTCCGTTACGAACACCTCACCGGCCCGGCCACCGCCGCGCATTTCCACGGGCCCGCGCCGGTCGGCCAGAACGCGGGCGTGCAGGTGCCGATTCCAAAGGACGAGCTGGCGAGCCCGATCAAGGGTTCGAAGGCACTCACCGACGCGCAGGTCACCGACCTGATGGGCGGCAAGTGGTATTTCAACGTCCATACGAAGGAGCACCCGGCCGGCGAGATCCGCGGCCAGGTGATGCCGGCGAACTGAGCGCCGGCGTTTGATATGGAGGCACCTGTCGAGCGGTGCGGGAACGATCGCACGTACCATCGTCACACTGCGAATACGGAGTGCGTCCGATGAGTTGGCAAAGCAAGTTCGCCTGCTGGCTGCTGCGCTGGCAGTTCCGTCCCGAGACCACGCGCGAGGTGCTCGATCCCGCCCGCGCACGGCGCTTTACCGACCTGCGGATGATGGTGCCGCGCCGCGCGCCGTCGGGCTACCGGTTGCGCCAGTGCTACGGCGCGGGCGACGCGCCGCTGCGCGGCGAATGGCTCGAGCGCACCGACGCGGGCGCGGGGCGCGGGTCGGGCCGCACGCTGCTGTACTTCCATGGCGGCGGCTATTACTTCTGTTCGACGAAGACCCATCGGCCGCTGGTGTTCGGCCTGACGAAGCGCGCGGGCGTGCGCTCGTTCTCGCTCGACTACCGGCTTGCGCCCGAAAACCGTTTCCCGGCCGCGCTCGACGACGCGCTGGCCGCGTACCGGCAGCTGCTGGCGCTCGGCACGCCGCCCGAGTCGATCGTGTTCGGCGGCGATTCGGCGGGCGGCGGCCTCGCGCTCGCGACGCTCGTCGCGCTGCGCGATCGCGGCGAGCCGCTGCCGGCCGGCGCGATCCTGTTCTCGCCATGGACCGACCTGGCCGCCACCGGCGTCACGCTGCGCACGAACGACGGCGCCGATCCGATGTTCGCGGGCGCGGCGCTGCCGAAGGCCGCGAAGCTGTACCTCGGCGACGAGCCGGGGACGAATCCGTACGCGTCGCCGCTCTATGCGGATTTCGCGGGCCTGCCGCCGCTGTATATCCAGGTCGGCAGCACCGAGGTGCTGCTCGACGATTCGCGCCGCGTCGCCGAGAAGGCGAAGGCCGCCGGGGTGGCGGTGGAGATCGAGGTGTGGCCGGACATGCCGCACGTGTGGCAGCTGTACGCGCCGATGGTGCCGGAAGCACGCGACGCGCTCGACCGCGCGGCCGCGTTCCTGCGTCGCGTCGCGGTCGAGCGCGCGGTTCAGCGCGCCGGCGAGACGTCGATTGCCTGATAGGCGGCCTTGACGGCCGCCGGGCCGTACTTGCGCTCGAGTCGGCGCACGGTGAAGTGGCCGTGCGCCATCTGCTGGAAGTGGTCGATGAACAGCGTATTGACGGTCGCGCCGAGCACGGCGCCGATCGCCGGAATCGACTTCGCGGCCATCTGCTCGGTCACCTGCACCGAGAAGCGCGACGCCACCGTCTGCACGAGCTTGAACACGGCCGCCGAGCTGTGCGCGGCGATGCCCTTCGTCGTGATGTCGGACGACGCCTTCGAGATCGCCTGCGCGAGCGCGCCGCGCAGCACGAAATAACCGAGATCGGCGTCCTCTTCCTGCTTGTCCGGGTTGCCGCCCATGCCGAGCACGGCCAGGCATTGCAGCTGCGTATCGACCGAGCCCAGGTCTTCACCCTCGCTGCGCGCGATGTCGCACACGGAGCGGAAGATCAGCGTCGTCGTCACCGGGAGCTCGACCGGCAGCGCGAGAAAGCCGAACGCGCCGCCCGCCGCGCCGGTCGTCGCGACCGCGAGCTTGTGCAGCAGGTTGCTCGGCTTGTCGGGCTCGGCGTCCGGCGCGGGCGGCTTGCCGAGCGTGCGCAGCGCGATGTTCAGGCACTTGCGCAGCGCGAGCTGCGTCGCGTCGTTGATCTTGCCGGTCGCGAAATCCGGCAGCCGGGCGATCATTTTCTCGACCGGTGCGCCCAGCATGCCCGTCAGCTTCATCGTCAGCGACGGGCTTTCCAGCACCTGCTTCGCGCGCCACAGCGCGTCCCGATCGTCCTGCGACAGCGTGGTGGCGGGGGGGATTGAAATCGGTTCCATCTTTCTCCTTGGCGGTCTGGAACGGTTTGACCGTCGCCAGCCTAGATTACTCCCGCATGCTAGAATTTCGAGATTGTTTGACTCGTCAAAAGTTGCGCCAACAAAAAATGGCCGTCCATACAGCCGCCCACCATTCGAGCGGGCAAGTCCTGCCGTTCCGCGAATCGCTGCTGGCGATGATCGGAATCTCGTTCGTCACCATGCTCGTCGCGCTCGACCAGACCGTCGTCGGCACCGCGTTGCCGACCATCGTCGCCGAGCTTCGGGGGTTCGACCTGTACGCGTGGGTCGCGACCTCGTACCTGCTCAGTTCCGTGATCACGGTGCCGATCTTTGGCCGGCTCGGCGACTATTACGGGCGCAAGCCGTTCGTCATCGTGTCGATCGTCGTGTTCACCGGCGCGTCCGTGCTGTGCGGAATGGCGAACGACATGCTGATGCTCGTGCTCGCGCGCGGGCTGCAGGGGATCGGCGGCGGGATGCTGGTCGGCACCGCGTTCGCGTGCATCCCCGACCTGTTCCCCGATTCCGTCGTGCGGTTGCGCTGGCAGGTGCTGATGAGCTCCGCGTTCGGCATCGCGAACGCGGTCGGTCCGTCGCTCGGCGGCGTGCTGACCCAGTCGTTCGGCTGGCGCTCGGTGTTCTACGTGAACCTGCCGATCGGCCTGCTGTCGCTGCTGTTCGTGTGGCGTTACCTGCCGCACCTGCGCCACGTCGAGCACGATCGCAAGATGCGGCTCGACTGGCCGGGCGCGCTGCTGATCGCGCTGTCGCTCGGCGCGCTGCAACTGTTCGTCGAATGGCTGCCGAAGTACGGCGTCGCGAGCTGGGCGTCGCTGCTGCTCGTCGTCGCGGTCGCGGCCGGTTTCGGCTTGTGGCACTGGGAGAAGCGCTGCGCGCAGCCGATCCTGCCGTTCGACATGTTCGGCAACCGCGCGCTGTCGGCGCTCTTCGTGCTGGCGATCCTCGCCGGCTTCTCGATGTTCTCGCTGCTGTTCTACGCGCCGCTGCTGTTCCAGGGCGGCTTCGGGATGTCGCCGAAGGAGGCGGGGCTCGTGATCACGCCGCTCGTCGTGTTCATCACGATCGGCAGCATCATGAACGGCCGTGTCGTCACGCGTATCCGCAATCCGAACGCGATGCTGCACGTCGGTTTCGTGCTGTTCGCGATCACCTGCGCGGGCGTCGTCGTGTCGACCCACACGACGCCGAAATGGCTGCTGATGGCGCTGATGGTCGCGGGCGGCATCGGGCTCGGCTTCGTGCTGCCGAACCTCACCGTATTCGCGCAGCAGACGGCCGGCCGCGAGCACCTCGGCATCGCCACGGCGCTGCTGCAGTCGCTGCGGATGGTCGGCGGGATGATCGGCACCGCGCTGACCGGCACGCTCGTCAACCAGATGTACTCGGGCGGCGTGCGCGATGCGCTGTCGGCCGATCACGCGATGCAGTGGCACGCACAGCTCGCCGATCCGCAGATCCTGATCGATCGCGCCGCGCAGGGCGGCCTTGTCGCGGAGCTGACCCGTGCCGGGCATAATGGCGCGCTGCTGCTGGAAGCGGCCCGCGAATCGCTCGTCGGCGCGATTCACGTGGGCGTCGCGATGGCGGCCGTCGTCGCCGTGGTGTCGGTGTGGCAGTGCCGCCGCGTGCCGCCGATCGCGCTGCGGCGCAAGATCGAACCGCATGTCGCGGCCGATTGAACGATTGAACGAGTAGAACTGAGCGCATGGAAGAACAGGACCGCGTCGCGATCTTGCAGCAATTCGGACGGACGTATCGCGCGTTCATGACCGCATTCGAGACGCACGTCGGGCAACCGATGCCGCGCTGGCGCATCATGGTCGCGTTGCACACGATGGGCGGGCATTCGTCGCAGAAGAAGCTCGTCGAAGTGCTGCGCATCGATCCGGGCGCGCTCACGCGCCAGTTGAAGTCGCTCGACGCGCTCGGCTGGATCGAGCGCGAATCCGACGCACGCGACAATCGCGTGACCAACGTGACGCTGACGGACGCCGGCCGCGCCGCGTTCGACGCATGCCTGCCGCGCCGCAAGGCGTTTCTCGAACAGACGATGGCGCAATTGCCGGACGACGTGCTGAATGCGCTGTCGGGCGCGCTGGCGATGCTGGAATCGCGGATCGCGGACGTCGGCTCGACGCCGGCCGCGCGTTGAAGCACGGGGCAGGGCGGCGCGGGCCGGCGTGAGTACGCCGCGCCGGCCCGGCACTTCATCTCATTTCGATTCCCTGCGGGTTCAAAGCTCGATGCGCGTGCCCAGCAGCGCGAGGAACTGCGCGAGCCAGGCCGGATGCGCGGGCCATGCGGGCGCGGTGACGAACGGCGCGTCGGTCACGGCCGCGTCGACCGGAATGTCCGCATATTCGCCGCCCGCGAGCTTCACCTCGGGCGCGCAGGCCGGGTAGGCCGAGATGCGCTTGCCGCGGATCACGTCGGCGGCCGCGAGCAGTTGCGCCGCGTGGCAGATCGCGGCAATCGGCTTGCCGGCTTCGGCGAACTCGCGCACGAGCGAGATTACCTTCGGATCGAGTCGCAGGTATTCGGGGGCACGGCCGCCCGCGATCGCGAGCGCGTCGTAGCGCGAGGCGTCGACGTCGTCGAATGCCGCGTTCAGCGTGAACTGGTGGCCGGGCTTCTCGGTGTAGGTCTGGTCGCCTTCGAAATCGTGGATCGCGGTCTTGATCTTGTCGCCCGCGCGTTTGCCCGGGCAGACTGCATCGACGTGGTGGCCGACCGCCTGCAGCGCCTGGAACGGCACCATCGTTTCGTAGTCTTCGGCGAAATCGCCGGTCAGGAACAGGATCTTCTTCGCGGCCATGGCTTTCTCCAGTGGAGCTGCGTTGAGGGCCCGCCGCGGCAGACGATTGTTATGCCCGCCCGGGGCCCCGAGGACGAAAGCGCAGTGTACTCCGGCCGCTTGAAGCGCGCGTGACGGCCGCCCCGCGCGCGCGGCGGGGCGGTGCGCGCGACGTGCGTCAGAAGAAGGTTTCGACGACTTCCGTCACGCGGAACTGCGGATCGAGCACGAGCACCTGGCGCCACTTGTCGAACGTCAGGCACGGGTGCGAGATGTCGAACGCGACCATGTCGCCGACCTTCACGTCCGCGCCCGGCGGGATCTGCAGGTACGCGTGCTGGTCCATCATCCCGGTGACGGCCCAGCCTTCGGCGGCGGCGACGTCGCGCGGGGCGGTGTCGCGGCCCGGGCGGAAGTGGCGCGCCGGCTCCGGCAGCCCAGCGTCGAACGCCGCGTCGCGCTTGCCGAGCGCGACGATCGCACGGTCGGCCTCGGGCACCGACTGCACGTAGGCCCACAACTGCAGCGCGGGCAGCAGCCCTTCGCCCATCGTGCGTGCGATCGGGTTGCGCGCGAACACGTCGGTCTGCGCCTTCTTGTAGATGCCGACATCGTGCGTCAGGTAGCAGCCCGGACGCAGCACGACTTCCGCGAAGCCCGCGTCGGACGCCTTCGCGAATTCTTCCGCGACCACGTCGTACCACGCCGAACCGGCGCCGGACAGGATCGCCGGCGTACGCGCGAAGCGGCCTGCCTCGGCCAGTTCGCGCGTGAGCGCGACCGCTTCCTGCAGGAACGTGCGGATCTCGCCTTCCTCCTTCAGCACGCCTTCGTAGAGTTCGATGCCGGCCAGCTTCAGCGTGTCCGGATAGCGCGCGATTGCGGCGAGCACGGCCTCGCGCTGCGCGGCATCGCGCACACCCGCGCGGCCGCCCGGCACGCCGAGCTCGAGCAGCACGTTCAGCGGCTTCTTCAGTGCGCCGAAGAAGCGGCCGAGCTGGTCGACGCTCTCCGCGGAATCGACGAGGCAGAAGAATTCGAAGTCGGGATCGGACAGCAGGCCCGCGATGATCGTCATGTTCTGGCGGCCGACCAGCTGGTTCGCGAGCAGCACGCGCCGCACGCCGCCGTGATACGCGGCTTGCGTCTGGTGCGCGGTCGCGAGCGTGATGCCCCACGCGCCGGCGTCGAGCTGGCGGCGGAACAGTTGCGGCGCCATCGTCGTCTTGCCGTGCGGCGCAAACTTGACGCCGTACTTCTGGACGAATGCCTGCATCCAGTTCAGGTTGTGTTCGATGCGATCCTCGTAAAGCACGGCGGCCGGCAGGCTGACGTCTTCCGCGAGCAGGTTCCACTCGAGGCGGCCCGCGTCGCCGAGCGGCACGCTCGCGCTCGGCAGATTGCCGAGGCCCTTGCCGAACGGATCAATCGTCGCTTCCTGATAGTTTGTAACTTTCATGTCATCCCGCTCCATCATCACTATGCATTGCACTGAAGTTGACACGCAGATGGTACAGAAAGTAGCATCTGCGCGGTGATGTTATTTAGTAACATCGAGCTTCGCACCCTTTTCCGCAGATGAATACGCCCGCCAACCCGTCCGCTCCGCAAGTGGCCGAACCCTATCCGGCACCGGCCGCCCCGCCGGTCCTCGACATCGTCGCGCGGATCGCCGAATGCGCGCCCGAGCTGCGCGAAGCCGAGCGCAAGGTCGCCGCGTTCATCCTCGCCGATCTCGCGCGCGCCGCACATGCGAGCATCGGCGCGCTCGCGCGCGATGCGGAGGTCAGTGTCGCGACGGTCACGCGTTTCGCGAAGGCCGTCGGCTGCCGCGACGTGCGCGAACTGAAGGTGCTGGTCGCGCAGGCGGCGGCGGTCGGCCAGCGCTTTCTCGTGCCGTCCGACGACGCGCCGGCCGACGATACGAGCCCCGCGTCGATGGTCTACGACGAGATCCGCGTGGCGCTCGCGCACAACCACCAGTTGCTGCGCAATACGTCGTTCGAGGAAGCCGCCGACCTGCTCGCCGGCGCGAAGATGACCTATGTGTACGGGCAGGGCGGCGGCTCGACCGCGCTCGCCGACGAGCTGCGTTTCCGGCTCGTGCGCTTCGGCCGGCCGGTCGCGAGCTACCAGGACAGCCTGCTGCAGCGGATGGTGGCCGCGACGTTGTCGCGCGACACCGTCGTCGTCGCGCTGTCGGTGAGCGGGCGCGTGCCCGAGCTGCTCGAGAGCTGCCGGCTCGCGAAGCGCTACGGCGCGAAGCTGATCGCGATCACCGCGCCGGCCTCGCCGCTCGCGAAGCTGGCCGACCACCTGATCCCGGTCGTCGCCTTCGAAACCGATTTCATTTACAAGCCGTCGACATCGCGCTACGCGATGATGATGGCGATCGACGTGCTCGTCACCGGAGTCGCGTTGCGGCTCGGCGATGCGGGCCGGGAATCGCTGCGTCGCATCAAGCACGCGCTCGATGCGCACCGCGGCGGCGGAGACCGTCAACCGGTAGGAGACTGACCATGCATTCGCATCCCGAAGCCGCCGATACGCTGATCGTCGGCGCGCAGCTTTACGACGGTACCGGCGCGCCGCCCGTCACGCGCGACGTCGCGATCCGCAACGGCGTGATCGCGGCGATCGGCAACCTGTCGAACTGGCTCGCCGAAACCGTCGTCGATGCGAACGGCCGCGCGCTCGCGCCGGGCTTCGTCGACGTGCACACGCACGACGACACGCACGTGATCCGCGCGCCGCAGATGGTGCCGAAGATCTCGCAGGGCGTGACGACCGTGATCGTCGGCAACTGCGGGATCAGCGCGTCGCCGGTGACGCTCGCGGGCGATCCGCCCGATCCGATGAACCTGCTCGGCGAGCGCGGCGCGTTCCAGTACCCGACCTTCGCCGACTACGTCGCGGCCGTCAACGACGCGCGTCCGGCCGTGAACGTCGCGGCGCTCGTCGGTCACACGGCGCTGCGCAACAACCAGATGGACCGCCTCGACCGCGCGGCGACCGACGGCGAGATCGCCGGGATGCGCGCGCAGCTCGAGGAGGCGCTCGCGAACGGCGCGCTCGGCCTGTCGTCGGGCCTCGCGTACGGCTCCGCGTTCGCGGCGCCGACCGAAGAGGTGATGGCGCTCGCCGAGCCGCTTGCGAACGCCGGCGCGTTGTACACGACGCACATGCGCACCGAATTCGACGCGATCCTCGATGCGATGGAAGAGGCGTACCAGGTGGGCCGTCATGCGCGCGTGCCGGTCGTGATCTCGCACCTGAAGTGCGCGGGCCCGTCGAACTGGGGGCGCAGCACCGAAGTGCTCGCGTCGCTCGAAGGCGCGCGCCGCTACCAGCCGGTCGGCTGCGACTGCTATCCGTACAGCCGCAGCTCGTCGACGCTCGACCTGAAGCAGGTGACGGGCGACATCGACATCACGATCACCTGGTCGGAGCCGCACCCGGAAGTGGCGGGCAAGCTGCTGAAGGCGATCGCGGCCGACTGGGGCGTGACCGAGCAGGAAGCCGCGCAGCGCATCCGCCCGGCGGGCGCCGTGTACCACAACATGTCCGAGGAGGACGTGCGCCGGATCCTGTCGCACCCGGCGACGATGGTGGGCTCCGACGGCCTGCCGAACGATCCGCTGCCGCACCCGCGGCTGTGGGGCGCGTTCCCGCGCGTGCTCGGCCATTACGTGCGCGACACGAACCTGCTGCCGCTCGAGGAGGCGATCCGCAAGATGACGTCGCTGTCTGCGCGCCGCTACGGCATCGCGCGGCGCGGCGAGGTGCATGTGGGCTACCACGCCGACCTCGTGCTGTTCGACCCGGCGCGCGTGATCGACGCCGCGACGTTCGAGAAGCCGCAGCAGCCCGCGCACGGAATCGACGCCGTGTGGGTGAACGGCGTGCTGACCTACGAAAACGGCCAGCCGACCGGCGAGCGCGCCGGCGGCTTCGTCGCACGCGGCGAGCGCGTGCCGGCGAGTGCCGACGCCGCGTTCTGAACGCGGTTGTTGTTCCGATCTGCCGCGCGCGCCATCGTCGGCGCGCGCATCCGCAACCGTGCGTTGCATGGGACCGGCGCCGGCGCTGAAGCGTCGAGGCGGTCGACAAACAAGGAGTGAAACGATGAAGCGATATGGCGTAGGCGAAGCGAAGGGGACGGGCGGCCAGGTGATGCCGTTCGCACGCGCGGTCGAGGCCGACGGCTGGCTGTACGTGTCGGGCCAGACGCCGATGGTGAACGGCGAGGTCGTCGAAGGCGGGATCGTCACGCAGTCGAAGCAGACGATCGAGAACGTGATCGCGATCCTGAAGGAAGCCGGCTACGGCCTCGAGCACGTCGTGCGCTGCGGCGTGTGGCTCGACGACGCACGCGATTTCGCGTCGTTCAACAAGGTGTTCGTGTCGTACTTCGGCGAGCATCCGCCGGCACGCGCGTGCGTGCAGTCGAGCATGGTCATCGACTGCAAGGTCGAGGTCGACTGCATCGCGTACAAGGCACCGGCGAAGTAACACGGCGGCGACAAGTCTTGTGTAAGAAGGCCGGCGCGGTAGCATGCGCCGGCCTTCTTGCGTTATGCGGAGTCAATGAGTCTCCGGCGGCTGGCAGCATGCGTGCCCGTCTTGGGGGAGTCGAGATCATTCGAGTGGGAGTCCGGCCGCGGTGGATGCGGGCGGTATCGAACCTTGACACTTTGAATGAAACTCTTTCGATGGCAGGGCGGCACGATATGCCGCGTCTGGCGGGCGGCGGCGGTGATGGGCGTGCAATATGCACGTGGCGTCGATGAATCTCGATAGGGCCAATGAAGTGAATTGCTCGGTATGGTCACCATTCCGATCAACGAATTCATGAAGTCGATTCATGGCGACCAATACATACCGCTATGGCGTTCACGCGGATCTCACGCCCGCCGAGCTTTTCTTCTTTATCGCAGTTGAGGAGACGTGCGCGCAGGTCGGGATTGACGATGTCGAAGCCGTGATCCTGATTTTGACCGGATGGCCCATTTTGCCGACCCGACAAAAATTTGGCGGGGCGACGAAAGGGACGTCTATTGCATCCGTGATGGCCCGTTCGATCTTTCGCTACCAGCTCAACAGGAGGATATTGCCAACCGTGACGCTTCAAAGCATCAAGTCGTTCCGGATCATTTTGACCGGGAAGCTGAGCGTATTCGTCGGGCGTGCGGTTCCAGGCTTGGGGTGGGCGCTGCTTGCGCGCGACGTGTTCCGGATCGTAAGCGGCACCGTCACCAGATACAACAACTGCGTTAAACCGGAGGATAAGGTGTTCTAATGGAAAACGTGAGTTGGGACGAGATCGAAGCTTTTGTCAGGTCGGAGGTGGGGCTCGGCCAATCGAAGCCGCTCTTTGCCAGCACGCGGCTCTGGGAAGATCTGGGCCAAACCGGAGACGAAGCCAACGATTTCATGGGCCATTTTTTTGAACGCTTCGCCGTCGATACGGGCGATTTCGATTTCCACCGATATTTTCTGATGGAAGGCGAGGGGCTGCTTTACTCGCTATTTCGGCGATGGGTACTTCGAAAGCCGCACGACTTCAAGCGGGAACCGATTACGCTCGCGATGCTGCATCGTGCGGCCAGCGACAGAGCATGGGACGCCGCTCGATTGACCGCACTGCCGTGAAAGGCCGGTTTTCCACGCGGGTCGATCCGAATTCAATGAACGGGATCGGGATCGATGGTGGACCCAAAACACCCGCCGGTACCCGTCATTTTCTGAGGGAAGCCGGCCGCCGTCTCTAGCACGTCGTGCGCTGCGGCGTGTGGCTCGACGACGCACGCGATTTCGCGTCGTTCAACAAGGTGTTCGTGTCGTACTTCGGCGAGCATCCGCCGGCACGCGCGTGCGTGCAGTCGAGCATGGTCATCGACTGCATCGCGTACAGGGCACCGGCGAAGTAACGCCGCAACGGCGAGCCGCTCCAGAACGGGCCCGGCGCATTCACGTGTTTCTCGTTCAATAAAAAACAGCCCGGCCGGTTGATTCCGGTCGGGCTGTTGTATTTGGGGAGGCGGCCGCGCGTCGCCGGCGGCAAAAAGCAAAAGGCAAAAGGCAGACGGCAAACGAAAAACCGCGGCGGCCACCCGCCGCCGTCACTGCCGCGCGTTGCGCGCGTTGTCCGGCATCGGCTGGTTGTAGTTCGTGCGGAACGGGTTGATGTCGAGCCCGCCGCGGCGCGTATAGCGTGCATACACCGCGAGCTTCACCGGTTTGCATGCGTGCAGGATGTCGAGGAAGATCCGCTCGACGCACTGCTCGTGAAAGCCCGTGTGGTTGCGGAACGAGATGATGTAGCGCAGCAGGCCCGCGTGGTCGATCTGCGGCCCGACGTAGTGAATCTGCACGCTGCCCCAGTCGGGCTGGCCGGTGACCGGGCAGTTCGAGCGCAGCAGGTCGGACACGAGCGTCTCCTCGACCGGCGCTTCATCGACGGCCGCCGACAGCAGCGACGGATCGGGTTCGTACACGTCGGTGTCGAGGTCGAGCCGGTCGAGCGACAGCCCGTCGAGTTCGTCCATTTCGAGCTTGCCGAAATCGTGCGGCGACACGAGCTGCACGGCGACGCTCGCACCGCACGCGGCCGACACGTCGCGCTTCAGCGTGTCGCGCACCGCGTCGATCGAGTCGAATTTCGTCTGCGCGAACGAGCCGAGATACAGCTTGAACGACTTCGATTCGACGATGTTCGGCGATTCGGCCGGCACGTAGAAGGTCGCAACCGCGATCTGCGGCTTGCCGCGCGCGTTGAGCCAGGACAGCTCGTAGGCGTTCCAGATGTCGGTGCCGAAGAACGGCAGCGCCGACGCGATGCCGAGCTGCTCGCGCGCGCCGGCGCGCGGGATCGGGAACAGCAGCGACGCGTCGTACTGGGCCGCGTAGACGGTGGCCTTGCCGAGCGGGGAATGTTCGGGATTCATGCGTGACGCCTTTACGACAGGAAGAGGCGGTAAGCCGGGTTGGCGCTCTCCTCGACATACGGGTAGCCGAGTGCCGCGAGGAAGCGTTCGAATTCGGCGCGATCGGCCTGCGGCACCTGCAGCCCGACGAGGATCGAGCTGTAGTCCGCGCCCTGGTTACGGTAATGGAACAGGCTGATGTTCCAGTCCGGCGCCATCGACGACAGGAACTTCATCAGCGCGCCCGGCCGTTCCGGGAATTCGAAGCGGAACAGGCGCTCGTCGAGCGCGAGCGGCGAACGGCCGCCCACCATGTAGCGGATGTGTTCCTTCGACAGCTCGTCGTGCGTCAGGTCGACGGACTTGAAGCCGTGCGATTCGAAGTTCGCGGCGATCTCGGCCGATTCGCCGCGGCGCTTGATCTGCACGCCGACGAAGATGTGCGCGGCCTGCGCATCGGCGATCCGGTAGTTGAACTCGGTGACGTTGCGGTCGCCGACGAGCGAGCAGAACCGCTTGAAGCTGCCGCGTTCCTCGGGGATCGTGACCGCGAACACGGCTTCGCGCGCTTCACCCACTTCCGCGCGCTCGGCGACGAAGCGCATCCGGTCGAAGTTCATGTTCGCGCCGGACGTGACCGCGACGAGCGTCTGGTTCTCGATGCCTTCGCGTTCCGCGTAGAGCTTCGCGCCCGCGACCGCGAGCGCGCCGGACGGCTCGAGCACGCTGCGCGTGTCCTGGAAGACGTCCTTGATCGCCGCGCACAGCGCGTCGGTGTTCACCGTCAGGACGCCGTCGAGGTATTCGCTGCAGAGCCGGAAGGTTTCCTCGCCGACCAGCTTCACGGCGGTACCGTCCGCGAACAGGCCGACCTCGCTCAGCTCGACGCGCTTGCCCGCGTCGAGCGACTGCGCCATCGCGCACGAATCCTCGGCCTGCACGCCGATCACCTTGATCTCCGGTCGCACCGCCTTCACGTAGGCCGCGACGCCGGACGCGAGCCCGCCGCCGCCGATCGGCACGAAGATCGCGTGGATCGGGCCCTGGTGCTGGCGCAGGATCTCCATCGCGATCGTGCCCTGGCCGGCGATCACGTACGGATCGTCGAACGGATGGACGAACGTGAGGCCGCGCTCCTCCTGCACCTTGACCGCGTGTGCATACGCGTCGCTGTACGACTCCCCGGCCTGGATCACCTCGACGCTCGGGCCGCCGTGCGCGCGCACCGCATCGACCTTCACCTGCGGCGTCGTGACGGGCACGACGATCACCGCCTTGACGCCCATCCGGGCCGCCGAGAACGCGACACCCTGTGCGTGGTTGCCGGCCGATGCCGTAATCACGCCGCGCGCGAGCGCGTCCGCCGGAATGTGCGCCATCTTGTTGTACGCGCCGCGCAGCTTGAACGAGAACACCGGCTGGTTGTCCTCGCGCTTGAGGTAGACGGCGTTGCGCAGCCGGGCGGACAGGTTGCGGGCGGATTCGAGTTCCGTCTCGATCGCGACGTCGTAGACGCGCGCGGTGAGGATTTTCTTCAGGTAATCGTGGGATGCCATGGGCGCTCGCGTGCAGTGCGGTAGCAGACGGTAAAAGGTCAATGATAGCGCCAAGGGTCCGCCCGTATGCAAGCGGCATGCCGGGTGTACGCTCGCGGGGCCGTGCAGGCGGTGCATCGGCGACGTTGCGCGGCCTCTTTTGCCGGCTTAACCGCGTGGTTACCGACCGGACGGACGGCGAATGGCCGCGTGAAATCGCGCCGAGCCAGGCCTGGCGCGGCTCGCGGCGATAGCCCCACGACCTGTCCGACGTGTCACGCGTGGCCCGATCATGGGTTAGAATTCCGTTTTGAATCAAGGATTCGGAAGATGCAGAGGCACCCTCGGATCGCACCGTTGAAGCCGACGCCGCGCGCAGCCAGCCCCGCGGCGGAACGGCATGCGCGCCGCGCGCGATCGTGCCGATGATCGAGTGCCGCCAGGCCCTGTCGCCGGCCAGGAGGAGCGAATCGCCGCCCGCTCCGGCCCCATGAAGGACAGCTGCGCGCCTGGTAACAGAACAGATTTCCCCAAGATTGCGCCCACGCGCTTGCCGACGCCCGTGCACGGTGTATCGGCCCTCCGAGTCGTCCGAACATGAACGCACCACAAGTTTTCGATCCGCATGGCGCGGCCGCCGCCGTCGCCGCCGACCCCGCGCCCCGTTTGCGCGAGATTCCCTACAACTACACGTCCTTCTCGGATCGCGAGATCGTGATCCGCCTGCTCGGCGAAGAGGCGTGGTCGGTGCTCGACGAGCTGCGTGCCGAGCGCCGTACGGGCCGCTCGGCACGGATGCTGTATGAGGTGCTCGGCGACATCTGGGTCGTGCGCCGCAACCCGTACCTGCAGGACGACCTGCTCGACAACCCGAAGCGCCGCGCGCTGCTGATCGAGGCGCTGAACCACCGGCTGACCGAAATCGGCAAGCGCCGCAGCGCGGATCTCACCGAGCACCGCGACGACGCGGGCCGCGAACGCGCATCGCGCGTCGAGATGCTCGAAACCGCCGCGCAGCGCGCGGTCGACGAGTTCGCCGACGAATTCGAGAAGATGGCCGACCTGCGCCGCCGCGCGACCAAGGCGCTCGGCCGCTGCACGCAGAAGGACAACATCCGTTTCGACGGGCTGTCGCGCGTGTCGCACGTGACCGACGCGACCGACTGGCGGGTCGAATACCCATTCGTCGTGCTCACCCCCGATACCGAAGCCGAGATCGCCGGCCTCATCAAGGCCTGCTTCGAACTCGGCCTGACCGTGATCCCGCGCGGCGGCGGCACCGGCTACACGGGCGGCGCGGTGCCGCTCACGCCGTTCTCCGCGGTGATCAACACCGAGAAGCTCGAACAGCTCGGCGCGGTCGAGCTGACCGAGCTGCCGGGCGTCGCGCACAAGGTGCCGACGATCTTCTCCGGCGCGGGCGTCGTCACGCGTCGCGTGACGGAAGCCGCGGAAGCGGCCGGCTACGTGTTCGCGGTCGATCCGACCTCGCTCGACGCATCGTGCATCGGCGGCAACGTCGCGATGAACGCGGGCGGCAAGAAGGCCGTGCTGTGGGGCACCGCGCTCGACAACCTGGCCTGGTGGCGGATGGTCGACCCGGACGGCAACTGGCTCGAAGTCACGCGCCACGAGCACAACCAGGGCAAGATCCACGACATCGCGGTCGCGCGTTTCGAGCTGAAGTGGTTCGACGGCGCATATGCGCCGGGCGAGAAGCTGCTGAAGAGCGAGATGCTCGAGATCGAGGGCCGCCGGTTCCGCAAGGAAGGTCTCGGCAAGGACGTGACCGACAAGTTCCTCGCCGGCCTGCCGGGCGTGCAGAAGGAAGGTTGCGACGGGCTCATCACGTCCGCGCGCTGGGTGCTGCACAAGATGCCCGCGCACACGCGCACCGTCTGCCTGGAATTCTTCGGCCAGGCGCGCGAGGCGATCCCGAGCATCGTCGAGATCAAGGATTACCTGTTTGAGACGTCGAAGCAGGGCGGCGCGATCCTCGCGGGCCTCGAGCACCTCGACGAGCGCTACCTGCGCGCGGTCGGCTACGCGACCAAGAGCAAGCGCAACGCATTCCCCAAGATGGTCCTGATCGGCGACATCGTCGGCGATGACGCCGACGCGGTCGCGCACGCGACGTCCGAAGTGATCCGGATGGCGAACGGCAAGAGCGGCGAAGGTTTCGTCGCGATCAGCGCGGAGGCGCGCAAGCGCTTCTGGCTCGACCGCAGCCGCACGGCCGCGATCGCGAAGCACACGAACGCGTTCAAGATCAACGAAGACGTCGTGATCCCGCTGAACCGGATGGGCGAGTACACCGACGGCATCGAGCGGATCAACATCGAGCTGTCGCTGAAGAACAAGCTGCAGCTGGTCGACGCGCTGGAAGCGTTCTTCCGTGCCGGCAACCTGCCGCTCGGCAAGACCGACGACGCGAACGAGATCCCGAGCGCCGAACTGCTCGAGGATCGCGTCCAGCAGGCACTGGAGCTGCTCAAGCGCGTGCGCGCACGCTGGGAATTCGTGCGCGACCGGCTCGACCAGCCGCTGCGCGAGGCGCAGCACTACCTCGTGCAGCTCGGTTACGAGGCGCTCGCCGAGAAGTTCGCCGATCGCGCGGACGAGCAGCCGGGCGCGACCGTGTTCCACGTCACGCAGGACCGCACGGTGCGCATCTCGTGGAAGCAGGAGATCCGCGCGGAGCTGCGCGCGATCTTCAACGGCGGCGCGTTCAAGCAGATCCTCGACGAAGCGCAGGCGATCCACAAGCAGGTGCTGCGCGGCCGCGTGTTCGTCGCGCTGCACATGCACGCGGGCGACGGCAACGTCCACACCAACCTGCCGGTCAACTCCGACAACTACGAGATGCTGCAGGACGCCCACGCGGCGGTCGCGCGCATCATGACGCTCGCGCGTTCGCTCGACGGCGTGATTTCCGGCGAGCACGGCATCGGCATCACGAAGCTCGAGTTCCTGACCGACGACGAGATCGCCGAATTCCGCGCGTACAAGCAGCGTGTCGACCCGAACGGCCGCTTCAACAAGGGCAAGCTGCTCGAAGGCGCCGATCTGCGCAACGCCTATACGCCGAGCTTCGGGCTGATGGGATACGAGTCGCTGATCATGAAGCAGTCCGACATCGGCGCGATCGCCGATTCGGTGAAGGACTGCCTGCGCTGCGGCAAGTGCAAGCCGGTGTGCGCGACGCACGTGCCGCGCGCGAACCTGCTGTACAGCCCGCGCAACAAGATCCTCGCGACGTCGTTGCTGGTCGAGGCGTTCCTGTATGAGGAACAGACGCGCCGCGGCGTGTCGATCAAGCACTGGGACGAGTTCAACGACGTGGCCGACCACTGCACGGTGTGCCACAAGTGCGCGACCCCGTGCCCGGTGAAGATCGATTTCGGCGACGTCACGATGAACATGCGCAACTTGTTGCGCAAGATGGGCAAGAAGAAATTCAACGCCGGCAATGCGGCGGGCATGTTCTTCCTGAACGCGACCAACCCGCAGACTATCAACGCCGCGCGCAGCGTGATGATGGGCGTCGGCTACAAGGTGCAGCGCTTCGCGAACGACATGCTGAAGAACGTCGTGAAGAAGCAGACGCAGCACCCGCCGGCGACGGTGGGCAAGCCGCCCGTCGTCGAGCAGGTGATCCACTTCGTCAACAAGAAGATGCCGGGCAACCTGCCGAAGAAGACGGCACGCGCGCTGCTCGACATCGAGGACAACAAGATCGTGCCGATCATCCGCAACCCGAAGTCGACGACCGTCGATTCGGAAGCGGTGTTCTACTTCCCGGGCTGCGGCTCCGAGCGTTTGTTCTCGCAGGTCGGCCTCGCGACGCAGGCGATGCTGTGGGAGGCGGGCGTGCAGACCGTGCTGCCGCCGGGCTACCTGTGCTGCGGCTATCCGCAGCGCGGCTCGGGCCAGTACGACAAGGCCGAGAAGATCGTCACCGACAACCGCGTGCTGTTCCACCGCGTCGCTAACACGCTGAACTACCTCGATATCAAGACGGTGGTCGTGTCGTGCGGCACCTGCTACGACCAGCTCGCCGGTTACGAATTCGACAAGATCTTCCCGGGCTGCCGGATCATCGACATCCACGAGTTCCTGCTCGAGAAGGGGATGAAGCTCGACGGCGTGACGGGTACGCGCTACATGTATCACGACCCGTGCCATACGCCGATCAAGACGATGGACCCGGTGAAGCTCGTGAACGAGCTGATGGGCGCGGAGAAGGACGGCTACAAGATCGAGAAGAACGATCGTTGCTGCGGCGAATCGGGCACGCTCGCGGTCACGCGCCCGGACGTGTCCACGCAGGTCCGCTTCCGCAAGGAAGAGGAGATCCGCAAGGGCGCCGCGAAGCTGCGCAGCATCCCGGTCGTGGCCGGCAACGCGCCGGCGCCGGCCGCCGCGGCCGCGAACGGCCCGGACGTGAAGATCCTGACGAGCTGCCCGTCGTGCCTGCAGGGCCTGTCGCGCTACAGCGAGGATGCGAACCTCGAAGCCGACTACATCGTGGTCGAAATCGCGCGCCAGGTGCTCGGCGAGAACTGGATGGCCGATTATGTCGCACGCGCGAACAATGGCGGGATCGAGCGCGTGCTGGTCTAATGCGGGCATGACGACCGCCCGACCGGGCTGGGGATGAGCGGGCGCCGGCGCGGCAATGCCGGCGCCCGTCCACATGGGAGCGACGATGGAATGCGTGTTTTGCCGTGAAGACGGCGGCGAGGTGCTCTGGCAGGACGATGCGCTGCGCGTCGTCCTCGCGACGGGCGAGCACGAGTATCCGGGCTTCTGCCGGGTGATCTGGGGCACGCACGTAGCGGAATTCTCCGATCTCGGCGAGCCCGAGCGGGCCCACCTGATGCGCGTGGTCTACGCGGTCGAGCGGGCCGTGCGCCGCGTGATGCAGCCGAACAAGGTGAATCTCGCGAGCCTCGGCAACATGGTGCCGCACGTGCACTGGCACGTGATCCCGCGCTTTTCCAACGATGCCCACTTCCCGCAGCCCGTCTGGGCGCCGCGCCAGCGCAGCGTGTCCGAGGCGCTGCTGCGCACGCGCGCGGCGCAGGCCTCGCTGCTGCACAATGCGGTGCGCGAGGAAATTCAACGCATGACCGATTCGAGGCAGCCATGAGCGGTTTGACTTCCACGACGCCGATTCCGTCCGGCGTCGTCGTGCACGCGGTATCGCGCGTGCTCGAATTGCAGTACCCGAACGGTGAAAGCTACCGGATTCCGTACGAGCTGATGCGCGTGTATTCGCCGTCGGCCGAGGTGCGCGGCCACGGGCCCGGCCAGGAGACGCTGCAGACCGGCAAGCGCGAGGTGACGATCACCGCGCTCGAGGGCGTCGGCAACTATGCGCTGCAGCCGACGTTTTCCGACGGCCATTCGACCGGCATCTACTCGTGGGACCTGCTGTACGAGCTGGCCACGCAGCAGGACGCGCTGTGGCGCGACTATTTCGACAAACTGAAGGCGGCAGGCGTCGAGCGCGACGCCCCGATGCAGGCGGCCTCCGCGTCGCACGGCCACTGCCACTGAAATTCGACGGCGCCCGCTCGGCGCCGTCTTGCCATTTACTGAGGATCAACGCGATGAGCAAAACCCACTTCGGCTTCGAAAGCGTCGAGGAAAACGAAAAAGCGAAGAAAGTGGCGGGTGTGTTCCATTCGGTCGCGAGCAACTACGATCTGATGAACGACCTGATGTCGGCGGGCATGCACCGCGCGTGGAAGGCGTTCACGATCGCGCAGGCGAACGTACGTCCCGGCTTCAAGGTGCTCGACATCGCGGCCGGCACCGGCGACCTGACCAAGGCGTTCGCGAAGGCAGCCGGGCCGACGGGCGAGGTCTGGCACACGGACATCAACGAATCGATGCTGCGCGTCGGTCGCGACCGGCTGCTCGACAAGGGCATCGTGACGCCGTCGCTGCTGTGCGACGCGGAGAAAATTCCCTTCCCGGACAACTACTTCGATCTGGTCACGGTCGCGTTCGGGCTGCGCAACATGACGCACAAGGATGCCGCGCTGGCGGAGATGCGCCGCGTGACGAAGCCCGGCGGCCGCGTGATGGTGCTGGAATTCTCGAAAGTCTGGGATCCGCTGAAAAAGGCGTACGATCTGTATTCTTTCAAAGTATTACCGTGGCTTGGCGACAAGTTCGCGAAAGATGCTGAAAGTTACCGGTATCTTGCTGAATCTATCCGGATGCACCCCGATCAGGACACGCTGAAGACGATGATGGAACAAGCGGGCCTCGATGCCGTCAAATATTACAATTTGTCAGGTGGCGTGGTAGCTTTACACATGGGAGCCAAGTACTAAGGGGCTCTTTCCATACATTTGTCTTACATCTGGAGAAGCTGATGTCCGAAACGCGTTCGTTGTTCAACCGTAGCAAGCCGTCGAAGCCGTGGGCTCGACGAGTCGGCACACTGCTGATGGTCGGCCTGCTCACGGCCGGCACGTTCGCATCGCTCGACGCTGAAGCCAAGCGCATGGGCGGCGGGCGCAGCATCGGCCGCCAGAATTCCACCGTCACGCAGCGCCAGGCCACGCCGCCTGCGCAGCAGCCGATGCAGCAGGCCGCGCCGTCGCAGGCGCAGCGTGCGAACCCGGCCGCGCCCGCGCCGGCCGCGCAGCCCAACCGCTCGCGCTGGCTCGGGCCGATCGCCGGCCTCGCGGCCGGCCTCGGCATCGCGGCGCTGCTGTCGCACTTCGGCCTGGGCGGCGCATTCGCGAGCATGATGGCGAACGTCATCGTGATCGCGCTGCTCGCGATGGTCGGCATCTGGCTGATCCGCAAGTTCATGAACCGCCGTCGTCCGCAGGAGCCGGCATACTCGGTCGGCGGCTCGGCGTCGTCGTCGGGCGGCTACTCGCAGAGCCCGTCGTTCCAGCAGGGCGGCACCGGCAGCAACTATGCGGGTAGCGGCAGCAGCTACGCGAACGAAGCACAAGGCGTGTTCGGCGGCGGTGCCGTGGGCGCAGGCGCGGCAGCGGCGGCGGCAGCACCGCTCCAGGTGCCGGCCGGCTTCGACACCGAAGCGTTCCTGCGCAGCTCGAAGGTTTATTTCGTGCGCCTGCAGGCCGCGTGGGACCAGGGCAACCTGGCCGACATCCGCGAGTTCACGACGCCCGAAATGTTCGCCGAGATCAAGATCGACCTCGATTCGCGCGGCAACGAGTCGAACCAGACCGACGTCGTGCAGCTCGACGCGGAACTGGTCGCGATCGAGGATCGCGGCATCGAGCAGTCGGCGAGCGTGCGTTTCCACGGCCTGATCCGCGAATCGGCGAATGCGTCGGCCGCGCCGTTCGACGAGGTGTGGAACCTGTCGAAGTCGGGCAGTCAGGGCTGGCTGCTCGCGGGCATCCAGCAGATCAACACGCACTGAGCGTGTCCGGCGGCCACACCGCCGGACATCCGGGCAACGGCCGTCGCAGTGCGACCGCTTGCCACCCGGGTGTGCGGTCAGGTACGGCCTGCCGACGATCCGACGTTACAATAGAAACCCGCGTGGGCGCCCGGCCTGCGCGGGTTTTTTCTTTCCCAGCCCGATGACCTTTGCCGCCAAGCCTTTTGCTGCTGCCGTCAATCACCTGCTCGCCCGCGAATCGTGGGCGCGCGACCGCCTGATTCCGTATGCGGGCAAGACTGCCCGGATCGACGTGCCTCCCGTTACGCTCACGCTGCTGGTGCAGCCCGACGGCTATCTGTCGGCCGTCGACGCGCACGATGCGCAACAGGTCGACGTGTCGATCGCGCTCGCGGGCGACACGGTCGCCGCGTTCCTGCAGGGCGGCCAGGCGGCCGTGATGAAGCACGTGAAGATCGAGGGCGATGCGGAGTTCGCGACGCAGATCGCGAAGCTGGCCGAGCACCTGCGCTGGGAACCTGAAGAAGATCTCGCGAAGCTGGTCGGCGACGCGGCGGCATACCGGATCGCGACGGTCGTGCGCGACGCCGGTGCGCGCGCGCGACGTACCGGCCGCAACGTGCTCGATTCCGTTGCCGAATACTGGCTCGACGAGAACCCGCAAGTCGTCCGGCGCGCGTCGCTCGGCGGCTTCGACGCCGAACTGGCGCGCGCACGCGATGCGCTCGCGCGGGTCGAAAAGCGGGTCGAGCGACTCGAACAAAAAATCGGCGCGCGCACGGGTTCCGGCCCGCGCGGCGCGCACTGAGGGCCGCAGGGCATGCGCATTTTCCGTTTCATCAAGATTGTCTACACCGTCATCCGCTTTGGTCTCGACGAAGTGATGCTGTCCCGGATCGACGACCGGCGCGTGAAGCTGCTGCTGCGGATCACGACGATCGGCCGCCGTTATTCCGATCCGCCTGCGGTGCGGCTGCGCCACGCGCTCGAAAGCCTCGGCCCGATCTTCGTCAAGTTCGGCCAGGTGCTGTCGACGCGCCGCGACCTGCTGTCGGTCGATTTCGCGAACGAACTCGCGAAGCTGCAGGACCAGGTGCCGCCGTTCGATTCGGCGGTCGCGATCGGGATCATCGAGAAGTCGCTCGGTGCGCCGGTCGACGAGCTGTTCGACGAATTCGAGCGCGAGCCGGTCGCGAGCGCGTCGATCGCGCAGGTGCATTTCGCGAAGCTCAAACAGGGCCAGCACGCGGGCAAGGCCGTCGCCGTCAAGGTGCTGCGCCCGAACATGCTGTCCGTGATCGATTCCGACCTCGCGCTGATGCGCGACATCGCGATCTGGACCGAGCGCATGTGGGCCGACGGCCGGCGCCTGAAGCCGCGCGAAGTCGTCGCCGAGTTCGACAAGTACCTGCACGACGAGCTCGACCTGATGCGCGAGGCCGCCAACGGCAGCCAGCTGCGCCGCAACTTCGCGGGCCTCGACCTGCTGCTCGTGCCCGAGATGTTCTGGGATTTCTCGACGTCGCAGGTGCTCGTGATGGAGCGCATGACCGGCGTGCCGATCAGCCAGGTCGAGACGCTGCGTTCGGCCGGTGTCGACATCAAGAAGCTCGCGCGCGAAGGCGTCGAGATCTTCTTCACGCAGGTGTTCCGCGACGGCTTCTTCCATGCGGACATGCACCCGGGCAACATCCAGGTGAGCCTCGATCCGAACACCTTCGGCCGCTACGTCGCGCTCGATTTCGGGATCGTCGGCGCGCTGTCCGATTTCGACAAGAACTACCTCGCGCAGAACTTCCTGGCGTTCTTCAAGCGCGACTACCACCGCGTCGCGACGCTCCACCTCGAATCGGGCTGGGTGCCGCCCGAGACGCGCGTCGAGGAGCTCGAAAGCGCGATTCGAGCGGTGTGCGAGCCGTATTTCGATCGTGCGCTGAAGGACATCTCGCTCGGCCAGGTGCTGATGCGCCTGTTCTCGACGTCGCGCCGCTTCAACGTCGAGATCCAGCCGCAGCTCGTGCTGCTGCAGAAGACGATGCTGAACGTCGAGGGGCTCGGCCGCTCGCTCGACCCCGAGCTCGACCTGTGGAAGACCGCGAAGCCGTACCTCGAGCGCTGGATGACCGAGCAGATCGGCCTGCGCGGCTGGTACGAGCGCTTCAAGGTCGAAGCGCCGCAGTGGAGCAAGACGCTGCCGCAACTGCCGCGCCTGATCCATCATGCGATGGCGGCGCGCCACGACGCGCCGCGCGCGGCGAGCGAGGACCTGATGCGCCAGATTCTCGTCGAGCAGAAGCGGACGAACCGGCTGCTGCAGGCGCTGCTGATCTTCGGTCTCGCCGTCGGCGTCGGGGCGCTCGTTGCGCGCGTGCTGCTCGCGCTCGCGTACGGCACATGACCGAAAGGAGCAGGGCGATGTCCGATCCGAAGCAACCGTCCACACCGGCAGCCGCCGATTTCGCGACGCGCGATCCCGGTAACGCATCGTTCTGGGACGAACGTTTCGCGCGTGGCGTGACGCCGTGGGAATTCGGTGGCGTGCCCGACGGGTTTCGCGTGTTCGCGCACCGGCTCGAGCCGTGCGCGGTGCTGATTCCCGGCTGTGGCAGTGCGCAGGAGGCCGGGTGGCTCGCGCAGGCCGGCTGGCCCGTGCGTGCGATCGATTTCTCCGCGCAGGCAGTGGCAGTTGCGAAAGCGCAGCTCGGCGTGCACGCGGAAGTCGTCGAGCAGGCCGATTTCTTTTCGTACCGGCCGCCGTTCGACGTGCAGTGGGTGTACGAGCGTGCGTTCCTGTGCGCGCTGCCGCCGGCCATGCGCGCCGGCTACGCGGCGCGCATGGCCGAGCTGCTGCCCGTGGACGGATTGCTGGCCGGCTATTTTTTCCTGATGGCGAAACCGAAGGGGCCGCCGTTCGGAATCGAGCGTGCCGAACTCGATGCGCTGCTCACGCCGCACTTCGAACTGATCGAGGATTTGCCGGTAACCGATTCGCTGCCCGTGTTCGAAGGTCACGAGCGCTGGCTCACGTGGCGCCGCCGCTGATGCGCGGGTGTCGCGGACATTGCCGGAGCGCAGCAGGGTTTCGGCTATAATTCAAGGTTTTGCAAGCCGTTTCCAGTTTCCGCGGGAAAAATATCATGCCGATCTACGCCTATCGATGCGAAGCGTGTGGTTTCGCGAAGGACGTGCTCCAGAAGATGAGCGATGCGCCGCTGTCACAGTGCCCGGAATGCGGGAAGGATGCATTTCGCAAGCAGGTCACCGCGGCGGGCTTCCAGCTGAAGGGTTCGGGTTGGTATGTCACCGATTTCCGCGGCGGTTCGGGCGGCACCAGCGCGCCGGCGACGGCGTCGGGCGACGCAGCGCCGGCCGCACCGGCGGAAGCCGCGCCCGCCGCGGCCGCGCCGGCTGCATCGAGCAGTTCCGAAAGCACGACGACGAGCGCTGCGCCTGCCCCGGCAGCCACGCCCGCCGCCAGCAGTTGACCGTCGCGGCCCGGCCGGGCTGCGACCAACCCGCGCCGCCGGCGCGGTTCATTGACGGCAGATGATGAAAAAGACGACCCTGAAATCGGTGTTTCTGACCGGCCTGCTGGTTCTCGTCCCGCTCGCGATCACGCTGTGGGTGCTCGGTCTCATCATCGGCACGATGGACCAGACACTGCTGCTGCTGCCCGAATCGTGGCAGCCCGAGCGGATGCTCGGCTTCCACTTGCCGGGGATCGGCGCGGTGCTGACGCTCGCGTTCATCTTCGTCGTCGGGCTGGCCACGCGGAACTTCATCGGCCAGAAGCTCGTCACGTGGTGGAACGCCGTGGTGCGTCACATCCCGGTCGTCGGGCCGATCTACACGAGCGTCAAGCAGGTGTCGGACACGCTGCTGTCGAGCAGCGGCAATGCGTTCCGCAAGGCGCTGCTGATCGAATACCCGCGTCGCGGCTCGTATACGATCGCGTTTCTGACCGGCACGCCGGGCGGCGACGTGCTCAATCATCTGACGGAAGAATACGTGAGCGTCTATATTCCGACGACGCCGAACCCGACGTCGGGCTTCTTCCTGATGCTGCCGAAGAGCGAAGTCATCGAACTCGACATGTCGGTCGATGCCGCGCTCAAGTACATCGTCTCGATGGGCGTGGTGGCGCCCCCGGCGCCGGTTCCGGCGCCTGCGCGCCGCCCCGTCGAGCCGCCGCTGTAAGTAAAGAATCATCGCCCGGGCCGCGCGTTGCGGCGCCCGTTGATCAAACCGAACGAAAGCAAACATCATGTCGATGCGTACTGAATACTGCGGTCTCGTGACCGAACACCTGCTGGGCCAAACCGTGTCGCTGTGCGGCTGGGTGCAGCGCCGCCGCGATCACGGCGGTGTGATCTTCATCGACCTGCGCGATCGTGAAGGCCTCGTGCAGGTGGTGTGCGACCCGGATCGCGCGGAAATGTTCGCGACCGCCGAAGGCGTGCGCAACGAGTTCTGCGTGCAGATCAAGGGCCTCGTGCGCAACCGTCCGGACGGCACGGTCAACGCCGGCCTGAAGAGCGGCAAGATCGAAGTGCTCTGTCACGAACTGAACGTGCTGAACGCGTCGGTCACGCCGCCGTTCCAGCTCGACGACGACAACCTGTCGGAAACGACGCGCCTCACGCACCGCGTGCTCGACCTGCGCCGCCCGCAGATGCAGCACAACCTGCGCCTGCGCTACCGCGTCGCGATCGAAGCGCGCAAGTACCTCGACGAGCAGGGCTTCATCGACATCGAAACGCCGATGCTGACGAAGAGCACGCCGGAAGGCGCGCGCGACTACCTCGTGCCGTCGCGCGTGAACGCGGGCCAGTTCTTTGCGCTGCCGCAGTCGCCGCAGCTGTTCAAGCAGCTGCTGATGGTCGCGAACTTCGACCGTTACTACCAGATCACCAAGTGCTTCCGCGACGAAGACCTCCGTGCCGACCGTCAGCCGGAATTCACGCAGATCGACTGCGAAACGTCGTTCCTCGGCGAGCAGGAAATCCGTGACCTGTTCGAAGACATGATCCGTCACATCTTCAAGACGACGATCGATGTCGAGCTTGACGCGAAATTCCCGGTGATGCCGTACTCGGAAGCGATGGCGCGTTTCGGTTCGGACAAGCCGGACCTGCGCGTGCAGCTCGAATTCACCGAGCTGACCGACGCGATGAAGGACGTCGACTTCAAGGTGTTCAGCACGCCGGCCAACGCGAAGGACGGCCGTGTCGCGGCGCTGCGCGTGCCGAAGGGCGGCGAGCTGTCGCGCGGCGACATCGACGGCTACACCGAATTCGTGCGCATCTACGGCGCGAAGGGCCTCGCATGGATCAAGGTCAACGAGAAGGCGAAGGGCCGCGACGGCCTGCAGAGCCCGATCGTCAAGAACCTGCACGACGCGTCGATCGCGGCGATCCTCGAGCGCACCGGCGCCGAAGACGGCGACATCATCTTCTTCGCGGCCGACCGCGCGAAGGTCGTCAACGACAGCCTCGGCGCGCTGCGCCTGAAGATCGGCCATTCGGAATTCGGCAAGGCGAACGGTCTGGTCCAGGCCGGCTGGAAGCCGCTGTGGGTCGTCGACTTCCCGATGTTCGAATACGACGACGAAGATGCGCGCTACGTCGCTGCGCACCACCCGTTCACGAGCCCGAAGGACGAGCACCTCGAGTACCTCGAGACCGACCCGGGCCGCTGCCTCGCGAAGGCCTACGACATGGTGCTGAACGGGTGGGAAATCGGCGGCGGCTCGGTGCGTATCTATCAGGAGGAAGTGCAGAGCAAGGTGTTCCGTGCGCTGAAGATCGGCGCGGAAGAGGCTCAGCTCAAGTTCGGCTTCCTGCTGGATGCACTGCAGTACGGCGCGCCGCCGCACGGCGGTATCGCGTTCGGTCTCGACCGCATCGTCACGATGATGGCCGGCGCCGATTCGATCCGCGACGTGATCGCGTTCCCGAAGACGCAGCGTGCGCAGGATCTGCTCACGCAGGCACCGAGCCCGGTCGACGAGCGTCAGCTGCGCGAACTGCACATCCGCCTGCGTCAGCCGGAACAACCGAAGGCGTAACGCGCTTCGCATCCGGTCGTGTGTGCGTTCGCGCGCACACGACGCTCATGAAAAAGGCGCAGCGATGCGCCTTTTTCGTTTTTTGCGGTACAGTCGCAGCACTTGCCGTCCGTTCGGAGCCTGTGCCCGTCGCGCGGCCCTGTGCTGCATGAAACAAAGATGACGAAGCCGCCGAAAATCCCCGAATCCGTTCTTGTCGTGATCTACACGCCCGACCTCGATGTGCTCGTGATCAAGCGTGCCGACCAGCCCGATTTCTGGCAATCGGTGACCGGCTCGAAGGACGCGCTCGACGAGCCGCTCGCGGTCACCGCCGCGCGCGAAGTGGCCGAGGAAACCGGCATCGCGATCGGCACCGCGGATGTGCCGGCCAGCGCGCTCGTCGACTGGCGCCACCGGATCGAGTACACGATCTATCCGCAATACCTGCACCGCTATGCACCGGGCGTCACGCGCAACACCGAGCACTGGTTCGGCCTGTGCGTGCCGCATCGCGTCGACGTGACGCTGTCGCCGCGCGAGCACGTCGACCATGCGTGGCTGCCGTTCCGCGAGGCGGCCGCGCGCTGCTTCTCGCCGTCGAATGCCGAGGCGATCCTGCAATTGCCCGCGCGCGTGGCACTGTCGCGCGCGCCGCACGGCTCGTCCGCATGACGGCGGAGGCCCGCAAGCGCTTCGCGCAATTGCGGCAGATGTTCCTGCAGGAACGCGGTTCCGCGTCGCGGCTCGCCTTTACGTCGGGCAACACCGTGCGGCTGTGCGAGGGCGGCGGCGCATTCTTTCGGGCACTGATCGAGCGGATCGATGCCGCCCGCGAGCAGGTGATGCTCGAAACCTACATCTTCTGCGACGACGCGGCCGGCCGGCCGGTGTCGGACGCGCTGATCCGCGCGGCGCAGCGCGGCGTGCGCGTGCGCGTGATCACCGACGGCATCGGCACCGCGCGCCTGCCGCTGTTCGACACGTGGGTGGCGGCCGGCGTCGAGCACTGCATCTACAACCGTTTCCTGTTCGGCCGCTTCGGTTTCTCGCGCACGCATCGCAAGCTCGCGGTGATCGATCACGCGGTTGCATTCTGCGGCGGCATCAATATCGTCGACGACTACGCGCAGGGCGGCACGACGCTGCCGTTTCCGCGCTGGGATTTCGCGGTCGAGATGGCGGGCCCCGCGGTGTCGGACGTGCGCGCCGCGTTCGAATTGCAGTGGCACCGGATCATGTTCGGCCACAAGCCCTATGCGCAATACGCGGCTGGGCTGCATGGCGGGGAAGCGTTCCCCGACATGTTCCGGCGCTGGATGCGCAGCCATCGCTGGATCAAGGCCGGCGCGCTGCGGGTCGTGACGGAGCCGAGCGTCGCGTTCGTCGCGCGCGACAACGTCGTGAACCGTCGCGCGATCGAGAAGGCGTATCTCGCGGCGATCGGCCAGGCGCGCCAGCGGATCCTGCTGGCCAATCCGTACTTCATGCCGGGGCGCAAGCTGCGCCGAGCGCTGACGGGCGCCGCGCGGCGTGGCGTCGACGTGCGGATCCTGATCGGCCGCAAGGAATTCGCGGCACTCGATACGGCCGTGCCGTTCCTGTATCACGCGCTGCTGCGCGCGGGCGTGCGCGTGGCCGAGTACGACAGGACGATGCTGCACGGCAAGGTGGCCGTGATCGATGACAACTGGGCGACGGTCGGTTCGTCGAATCTGGACGCGCTGAGCCTGATGTTGAACAATGAGGCGAATGTCGTGCTGGTGCGCTACGATGCTGTCACGAACGAACTGCGCGACGCGATCGCGGCCGCGTTCGCCGACGGCCGCGAAATCGACCCCGCCCGATTCGCCGCGCGCCCGCGCATCGAGCGCATGCTGAACTGGCTCGCCTATACGGCGTATCGCGTCGTGATGAAGGCGCTGACGGTCGGCGGTTACGACTGACGCAGACTAAGCGTTCGCTTCAAAAATCTGTCCGCACGTTCGTGCGGAAAAGCCGCTCCGGTCCCGCCGGAATCGCGCAAAATAGCGGCTCGGTTAGACACCGGTTTCTAATAATTTCCTTGTTTCGCGAGCGGCCGCACTCAATAATAGTACGGCCGTTCGATTTTATTCGAACCCCCGAACGGTTACAGAAATAGCTATGCGAAAAGGCGAACAGACGCGTGCCGCGATACTTGAAGCTGCTTTGGACCTCGCCAGCCGTGACGGGCTGGAGGGGCTGACGATCGGCCTGCTGGCCGAGCGCATGCAGATGAGCAAGAGCGGCGTGTTCGCGCACTTCGGATCGCGCGAGGACCTGCAGGTCGAGGTCGTCCGCGAGTATCACCATCGTTTCGAAAACGAGGTGTTCTTTCCGAGCCTGCGCGAGCCGCGAGGCTTGCCGCGCCTTCGGGCGATGCTGGCCCGCTGGACGGAGAAGCGCATCCAGGAGGTGACGACCGGATGCATCTACATCAGCGGGGCCGTCGAGTACGACGACCGGCCTGACAGCCCCGTGCGCGAGCAGTTGATCGCGAGCGTGACGGCCTGGCGTGCCGCGATGCTGCGTGCCATTTCGCAGGCGAAGGAAGAAGGCCATCTGCGTGCGGATACCGATCCGGACCTCATGCTCTTCGAGTTGTACAGCTTCACGCTCGGCCTGCATCACGACGCACGTTTCCTGCATTCGCCGGATGCGGTGCGCCTCACGTGGGCCGCGCTGGAAAAGACGATTGTTTCGTATCAGAGCGAGAGCCGTTAGCGGCGCGTGATCCGCCCGCCAGGAGCTCGAGCCGTTTTGCCCACCTTTGGAGAGAGTCATGGGACAGTACGCCGCGCCGCTGCGCGACATGCAATTCGTGTTGCACGAGCTTCTGAACGTCGAAGCCGAAGTCAAGCAAATGCCCAAGCATGCGGACCTCGACGCCGACACGATCAACCAGGTCCTCGAGGAAGCGGGCAAGTTCTGCTCCGAGGTACTGTTCCCGCTGAACCAGGTTGGCGACCGCGAAGGCTGCACGTATGAAGGCGACGGCGTCGTGAAGACCCCGACCGGCTTCAAGGAGGCCTACCAGCAATACGTCGAGGCCGGCTGGCCGGCGCTCGGCTGCGATCCGGACTACGGCGGCCAGGGCCTGCCCGCGTTCGTGAACAACGCGCTCTACGAAATGCTGAACTCGGCGAACCAGGCATGGACGATGTATCCGGGCCTGTCGCACGGCGCGTACGAATGCCTGCACGCGCACGGCGCGCCGGAACTCCAGAAGCAATACCTGCCGAAGCTCGTGTCGGGCGAATGGACGGGCACGATGTGCCTGACCGAGCCGCACTGCGGCACCGACCTCGGCATCCTGCGCACCAAGGCCGAACCGAACGGCGACGGCTCGTACTCGATCAGCGGCACGAAGATCTTCATCTCGAGCGGCGAGCACGACATGTCGAAGAACATCATCCACCTCGTGCTCGCGCGCCTGCCGGACGCGCCGCAGGGCACGAAGGGGATCTCGCTGTTCATCGTGCCGAAGTTCATTCCGGACGCGTCGGGCGAGCCGGGCGAGCGCAACGGCATCAAGTGCGGCTCGATCGAGCACAAGATGGGCATCCACGGCAACTCGACGTGCGTGATGAACCTCGACGGCGCGAAGGGCTGGATGGTCGGCGAGCCGAACAAGGGCTTGAACGCGATGTTCGTGATGATGAATGCCGCGCGTCTCGGCGTCGGCATGCAGGGCCTCGGCCTCACGGAAGTCGCGTACCAGAACTCGCTCACGTACGCGAAGGAACGCCTGCAGATGCGTTCGCTGACGGGCCCGAAGGCACCGGACAAGCCGGCCGACCCGATCATCGTGCACCCGGACGTGCGTCGCATGCTGCTCACGCAGAAGGCCTATGCCGAAGGCGCGCGCCCGTTCACGTACTGGTCCGCGCTGCAGATCGACAAGGAGCTGTCGCACGCCGACGAAGCGGTGCGCAAGGAAGCGGCCGATCTCGTCGCGCTGCTCACGCCGATCATCAAGGCGTTCCTGACCGACAACGCGTTCGAGTCGACCAACCACGCGATGCAGATCTACGGCGGCCACGGCTTCATCTCCGAGTGGGGCATGGAGCAGTACGTGCGCGACGCGCGGATCAACATGATCTATGAAGGCACGAACTCGATCCAGTCGCTCGACCTGCTGGGCCGCAAGGTGCTCGGCGACATGGGCGCGAAGCTGAAGAAGTTCGGCAAGCTCGTGACGGAATTCGCGGAAGCCGAAGGCGTGAAGCCGGAAATGGCCGAGTTCATCAACCCGCTCGCCGACATCGGCGACAAGGTGCAGAAGCTGACGATGGAAATCGGCATGAAGGCGATGCAGAACCCCGACGAAGTCGGTGCCGCCGCCGTGCCGTACCTGCGCACCGTCGGCCACCTGGTGTTCTCGTACTTCTGGGCGCGCATGGCACGCCTCGCCCTCGACAACGAAGCGTCGGGCGATCCGTTCTACAAGTCGAAGCTCGCGACGGCACGCTTCTACTTCGCGCGCCTGCTGCCCGAGACGGCGTCGACGATCCGCGCCGCGCGCGCCGGTTCGAAGACGATGATGGAAGTCGACGAATCGCTGTTCTGACGCGAGTCCGGGCGGGGCGCGAGGCGCGCCGCCCGGATGCATCGGTTCCTGGTACTCACTTCTCCGTGCAGCCCCAACCTCCGCGCTGCACGACACTATCCGGAGACATCCCGTGAGCAATTTCCTGATTCGCAAGGTCGCCGTGCTGGGCGCCGGCGTGATGGGCGCGCAGATCGCCGCGCACCTCATCAACGCGCGCGTGCCGGTGCTGCTGTTCGACCTGCCGGCCAAGGAAGGCCCGAAAAACGCGATCGCGCTGAAGGCGATCGAGAACCTGAAGAAGCTGTCGCCCGCGCCGTTCGGCGTGAAGGACGACGCGAAATACCTCGAGGCCGCGAACTACGAAGACGACATCGCGAAGCTCGCCGAGTGCGACGTCGTGATCGAAGCGATCGCCGAGCGGATGGACTGGAAGCACGACCTGTACAAGAAGGTCGCGCCGCACATCGCGCCGAACGCGATCTTCGCGACCAACACGTCGGGCCTGTCGATCACGAAGCTGTCCGAAGGTTTCTCGGACGAGCTGAAGTCGCGCTTCTGCGGCGTGCATTTCTTCAACCCGCCGCGCTACATGCACCTCGTCGAGCTGATCCCGACCGCGCATACGCGCCCGGAGATCCTCGACCAGCTCGAAACCTTCCTGACGAGCATCGTCGGCAAGGGCGTCGTGCGCGCGAAGGACACGCCGAACTTCATCGCGAACCGCGTCGGCATCTTCTCGATCCTCGCGGTGATCACCGAGGCCGCGAAGTTCGGCCTGCGCTTCGACGAAGTCGACGACCTGACGGGCAGCCGCCTCGGCCGCGCGAAGTCGGCGACGTTCCGCACCGCGGACGTGGTCGGCCTCGACACGATGGCGCACGTGATCAAGACGATGCAGGACAACCTCGCCGACGATCCGTTCTTCCCGGTCTACCAGACGCCCGCCGTGCTCGCCGAACTGGTGAAGCAGGGCGCGCTCGGCCAGAAGACGGGCGGCGGTTTCTACAAGAAGGAAGGCAAGGCGATCAAGGTGCTCGACGCGAAGACGGGCACCTATGTCGACTCGGGCGCGAAGGCTGACGAAACGGTCGGCCGCATCCTGAAGCGCCCGCCGGCGGAACGCCTGAAGCTGCTGCGCGAGACGGACCATCCGCACGCGCAGTTCCTGTGGTCGATCTTCCGCGACGTGTTCCACTACATCGGCGTGCATCTCGAGTCGATCGCCGACAACGCGCGCGACGTCGACCTCGCGATCCGCTGGGGCTTCGGCTGGAACGAAGGCCCGTTCGAAGGCTGGCAGGCCGCCGGCTGGAAGCAGGTCGCCGAGTGGGTGCAGGAAGACATCGCGGCCGGCAAGGCGCTCGCGAACGTGCCGCTGCCGTCGTGGGTGCTCGAAGGCGCGGTTGCCGAGAAGGGCGGCGTGCACACGGCCGAAGGCTCGTGGGCACCGGCTGCGAAGCGCTTCGTGCCGCGTTCGGACCTCGCGGTCTACGACAAGCAGGTATTCCGCGCGCCGCTGCTCGGCGAAGCGGGCGCCGATCCGAAGACGTACGGCAAGACACTGTTCGAAACCGACGCGGTGCGCGCATGGGTCGACGATCGTGCGGGTGAAGACGACGTCGTGATCGTGTCGTTCAAGTCGAAGATGAACACGATCGGACCGAGCGTGATCGACGGCCTCGTGCAGGCGATCGAACTCGCGGAGAAGGACTACAAGGGCGTGGTGATCTGGCAGCCGACGTCGCTGAAGCTCGGCACGCCGGGCGGCCCGTTCTCGGCCGGCGCGAACCTCGAAGAGGCGATGCCCGCGTTCATGATGGGCGGCGCGAAGGGTATCGAGCCGTTCGTGAAGAAGTTCCAGGAAGGCATGCTGCGCGTGAAGTACGCGAACGTGCCGGTCGTCGCGGCCGTGTCGGGCATCGCGCTCGGCGGCGGGTGCGAGCTGATGCTGCACAGCGCGAAGCGCGTCGTGCACGTCGAGAGCTACATCGGCCTCGTCGAAGTGGGTGTCGGCCTCGTGCCGGCGGGCGGCGGCCTGAAGGAAGCGGCGCTGCGCGCGGCGGACGCCGCGACGGCCGCGAACGCGACCACCGACATCCTGAAGTTCGTCACGAAGTCGTTCGAGAACGCGGCGATGGCGAAGGTCTCGGCGTCCGCGCACGATGCACGTGCGATGGGCTACGTGAAGCCGTCCGACACGATCGTCTTCAACGTGTTCGAACTGCTCGACGCCGCGAAGAAGGAAGCGCGTGCGCTGGCCGCCACCGGTTACCGCGCACCGCTGCGTGCGAAGGACGTGCCGGTCGCGGGCCGCTCGGCGATCGCGACGATCAAGGCATCGCTCGTCAACATGCGTGACGGACGCTTCATCAGCGACCACGACTACCTGATCGCGAGCCGCATCGCCGAAGCCGTGTGCGGCGGCGACGTCGAAGCCGGCAGCCTCGTCGACGAGCAGTGGCTGCTCGCGCTCGAGCGCCGTGCGTTCGTCGAGCTGCTCGGCACGCAGAAGACGCAGGAACGGATCATGGGTATGTTGCAGACCGGCAAGCCGGTGCGTAACTGAGCGAGCGATAAGGCAAGGAGTCTCAAATGAGCAAACAATTGCAAGACGCATACATCGTCGCCGCCAGCCGCACGCCGATCGGCAAGGCCCCGCGCGGTGTCTTCAAGAACACGCGCCCGGACGAGCTGCTGGTCCACGCGATCAAGTCGGCGGTTGCGCAGGTGCCGGGCTTCGACACGAAGCTGATCGAGGACGCGATCATCGGCTGCGCGATTCCGGAAGCCGAACAGGGCCTGAACGTCGCGCGGATGGGCGCGCTGCTCGCGGGCCTGCCGCAGACGGTCGGCGGCGTGACGGTCAACCGCTTCTGCGCGTCGGGCATCACGGCGCTCGCGATGGCGGCCGACCGCATCCGCGTCGGCGAATCGGACGCGATCTTCGCGGGCGGCTGCGAATCGATGAGCATGGTGCCGATGATGGGCAACAAGCCGTCGATGTCGCCGCACATCTTCGATCGCAATGAAGACTTCGGCATCGCGTACGGGATGGGCCTGACGGCCGAGCGCGTCGCCGAGCAGTGGAAGGTGAGCCGCGACGACCAGGACGCGTTCTCGGTCGAGTCGCACCGCAAGGCGCTTGCCGCACAGCAGGCCGGCGAGTTCAACGACGAGATCGCCGCTTACACGATCACCGAGCGTTTCCCGAACCTCGCGACCGGCGAAGTCGACGTGAAGACGCGCGAGATCAAGCTCGACGAAGGTCCGCGCGCGGATACGTCGATCGAAGGCCTCGCGAAGCTGCGCACGGTGTTCGCCAACAAGGGCTCGGTCACGGCCGGCAACAGCTCGCAGACGTCGGACGGCGCGGGCGCGCTGCTCGTCGTGTCGGAGAAGGTGCTGAAGGAATTCAACCTGACGCCGCTCGCGCGCTTCGTGAGCTTCGCGGTGCGCGGCGTGCCGCCGGAAATCATGGGCATCGGCCCGAAGGAAGCGATTCCGGCCGCGCTGAAGGCCGCTGGCCTGAAGCAGGACGATCTCGACTGGATCGAGCTGAACGAAGCGTTCGCCGCGCAATCGCTGGCGGTGATGCGCGACCTCGGCCTCGACCCGTCGAAGGTCAACCCGATGGGCGGCGCGATCGCACTCGGCCACCCGCTCGGCGCGACCGGCGCGATCCGCGCGGCGACCGTCGTGCACGGCCTGCGCCGCCGTAACCTTAAGTACGGGATGGTCACGATGTGCGTCGGCACCGGCATGGGTGCCGCGGGCATCATCGAACGCCTGTAAGCAGGACGCGACGCAAAGCGACGACGGTGCGCGGGCCACAAGCTCGCGCACCGTTTTTTCATTCCGATAGAGGAAAGTCAAGGAGACGGTTGTGGCCGAAATTCAAGTGGAACGCGCCGAAGGCGTGATGACGATCACGATCGCACGCCCGGCGAAGAAGAATGCGCTGACGGCGGCGATGTACCAGACGATGGCCGATGCACTCGCCGACGCGCAGGAAGACAAGGCGATCCGCGTGATCCTGCTGCGCGGCAGCGACGGCAATTTCACCGCGGGGAACGATCTCGAGGATTTCCTGAAGGCGCCGCCGAAGGACGACACCGCCCCGGTGTTCCAGTTCCTTGCACGGATCAGCACCGCGAGCAAGCCGATCGTGGCCGCCGTGCCGGGCCTGGCGATCGGCGTCGGCGTGACGATGCTGCTGCACTGCGATCTGGTGTACGCAGCCGACACCGCGACGTTCTCGCTGCCGTTCGCGCAGCTCGGCCTGTGCCCGGAAGCCGCGTCGAGCGTGCTGCTGCCGCGCCTGGCCGGCCATCAGGTCGCCGCCGAGAAGCTGCTGCTCGGCGAGGCGTTCGATGCGCTGGAAGCGCACCGGATCGGCATCGTCAACCGCGTGCTGCCGGCGGCCGAGCTCGACGCGTTCGCGGCGAAGCAGGCGGCGAAGCTCGCGGCGCTGCCGGCGGCATCGCTGCGCGTGACGAAGGCGCTGCTGAAGGATACGGGCGGTGTGGCGACGTCCGCGCGGATGGCCGAGGAGGCGGGCCACTTCGCCGCGATGCTGCGCGCGCCCGAAGCGCGCGAGGCGATGACGGCGTTCTTCGAGAAGCGCAAGCCGGATTTCCGTCAGTTCGACTGACGGAGCAGGCCGCGCCGGCGATGGCTCGCCGGCGCGCCGCCGCGAACGCGATCAGGCCGTGCCGTAGTCGACGTGGCCGGTTTCGCGGCAGAAGCTGACGAGCCGCAAGCCGGCCGCTTTCGCGATTTCGATCGCGAGCGACGACGGCGCGGAGATCGTTGCGACCATCGGAATGCCGACGCGGGCGGCCTTGCGCACGAGCTCGTAGCTCGCGCGGCTCGACAGGAACACGAAGCCATCGGTCGGGTCGGCGCGCGACAGCACGAGCGAGCCGATCAGCTTGTCGAGCGCGTTGTGGCGGCCGACGTCCTCGAACGCCTTCCGGATCGCGCCTGTTGCGTCGCACCACGCGGCCGCGTGCAGGCCGCCCGTGAGCCGCGTGAGCGCCTGATGCGTCGGCAGCGCCTGCGCCGCGCGCGTCAGCGCGTCGGGGGCGAGGCGCGCGAGAAAGCCGGTATCGGGCACGCGCTCGGGCGCGAGGTCGAGCAGGTCGATGCTTTCGATCCCGCATACGCCGCAGCCGGTGCGCCCCGCGAGCGCGCGGCGCCGGTCCTTCAGCGCGGCGAACGCCTGCTGGACGACCTCCAGGTGGACCTCCGCATGCGGCAGCGGGGCGTCGGCGTGCAGGATCACCTCGATGTCCTTGATGTCGCTGCCGCGCGCGACGATCCCTTCCGAGATCGCGAAACCGACCGCGAACGCTTCGAGGTCGCACGGCGTACACATCATCACCGCGTGCGAGATGCCGTTGAAGACGAGTGCGACGGGCCATTCCTGGCCCACGTAGTCGTGCGCGGTTTCGACGGCGCCCCCGCGCGTGCGGCGCACGGACAGTTCGATCGCGCCGCGCGGTTCGTCGCGCATTTCACCGGATTCGGTCGGATTCACGAGCACTCCCGTTGATTCGGCGCGCGGGCGGCGGCATTCGTATCCGCCGCCCGCGCGCAGAGGTTCTAAAATACCCCAGGCAAGCCGGCCGCGCCGGCATCCGCCACATCAGGTAACGACCATGGGACTCAGCGACGCTCCACTGTTATTCGCCTTCGAACACGAATCGTCGGAAAACTTCACGTACATCCCGATGATCGTGCGTTTCAATCTCGACCGTTTCGGTCTGCGGATTTCGCTGGAGCAGTGGCAACTGCTGCCGCTCGAGGACCGCAAGCTGCTCGCACGCTTTCCGGCCGACGATGACACCGCGATCGAGCCCAACTTCGATCACGCGCTGTTCGAAATGCTGCGCACGCACGCGGATCTGGAACCCTCGTGGTTCCAGCCGGACCAGCAGCCGGCCTGGCGTGCCACCGACATCGTGCCGGAGTCGCTCGTGCAGCAGAGCGCGCTGGCCGGGCTGACGGCGCCCGGGCTCGCGCAGTGGCAGCAGCTTGCGCCGTTCCAGCGCTACGTGCTGGTGAAGCTGTCGCGCAAGCCGAAGCTGAACCACGATTTCCTGCCCGCGATGCGGGAGTTCGGGCTGACGGCCACGCACTGAGGTGGCCGTGCGCCGCACGGTCGCGGCGCTCGCCGGTCAGAGCGGCGGCAGTTGCCGCGGCTTGCGGTCGGGGCCGGTTGCGACATAGGTGAGCGTCGCTTCGGTGACCTTCACGATTTCGCCCATCAGGCGCATGCGCTGCGCGTACACCTCGACGTCGACCGTGATCGACGTGTTGCCGGTGCGCATGATGGTCGCGTAGAAGCTCAGCAGGTCGCCGACGAACACCGGCTGCTTGAACACGAACGAGTTGACCGCGACCGTCGCGACGCGACCGTTCGCGCGCTGGCTCGCGGGGATCGAGCCGGCGATGTCGACCTGCGACATGATCCAGCCGCCGAACACGTCGCCGTGGACGTTCGCGTCGTGCGGTTGCGGGACGACGCGCAGCGCGGGCTGCTTTTGCGGGAGTTCGAGGGTCGAATCGGTCATGGCGGGTGCTTTCATCCTGTAAGAAACATGCCGCCGTGCGCAGGCCGGCCGGCGAGGGCGCCGGCAGCGGCGCGAAGCGGCTTCTGCGACAATACAACGTTCGCAAATTGTACGAGAAAGTGCGCAAGCCGGCCGCCGATACACGCGTCGTGCACCGCCACAGAGACTTCCCCCATGCGCCGATTTCCCGCTTCCGGCGAGCCCGCGCCGGCTTCGACCGGGCCCCGCAACGACTGGCAGACCATCCGGTCGCTGCTGCCGTACCTGACCACCTACAAATGGCGCGTCGCGCTCGCGCTCGCCTGCCTGATCGGCGCGAAGGTCGCGAACCTCGGCGTGCCGGTCGTGATGAAGCGCATCGTCGACCACCTGTCCTACGTGCAGCAGATCACCGCGCTCGGCCGCGCCGAACAGTCGGCCGGCATCGTGCTCGCGGGCGGCGTCGGGTTGCTGGTCGTCGCGTATGCGCTCGTGCGGCTGTCGACGTCGCTGTTCACCGAGCTGCGCGAGATCCTGTTCTCGAAGGTCACCGAGAGCGCGGTGCGCCAGCTCGCGCTGCAGGTGTTCCGGCACCTGCACGGGCTGTCGCTGCGGTTCCATCTCGAACGCCAGACGGGCGGCATGTCGCGCGACATCGAGCGCGGAACGCGTGGCATCCAGCAGCTGATCTCGTATTCGCTGTACAGCATCCTGCCGACGCTCGTCGAGGTCGGGCTCGTGCTCGGCTTCTTCGTGGTCAAGTACGAGGCCTATTACGCGTACGTGACGTTTGCGGCGCTGGTCACGTACATCGTGTTCACGGTGAAGGTCACCAACTGGCGCACGCATTTCCGCCGCACGATGAACGAACTCGATTCGCGCGCGAACTCACGGGCGATCGATTCGCTGATCAACTACGAGACGGTGAAGTACTTCGGCAACGAGGAGTGGGAAGCGCAGCGCTACGACGAGAACCTGAAGCGCTACCGGAAGGCTGCGATCCGTTCGCAGAATTCGTTGTCGGTGCTGAACTTCGGCCAGCAGGCGATCATCGGCACGGGGCTCGTGTTCATCCTGTGGCGTGCGACGCAGGGCGTGCTCGCGGGCAAGCTGACGCTCGGCGATCTCGTGCTGATCAACACGTTCATGCTGCAGCTGTACATTCCGCTGAACTTTCTCGGCGTCGTCTATCGCGAGCTGAAGCAGAGCCTCACCGACATGGACCGGATGTTCGGGTTGCTGTCGGCCGCGAAGGAAGTGGCCGACCTGCCCGATGCGCGGCCGCTCGCGGTCGCCGGCGCGCAGGTGCGCTTCGAGCACGTGAATTTCGCGTACGAGCCGGCGCGGCCGATCCTGCACGACGTCTCCTTCACGATCGATGCGGGCACGACGACCGCGGTGGTCGGCCACAGCGGCTCCGGGAAGTCGACGCTGTCGCGGCTGCTGTTCCGTTTCTACGATCTCGACCGGCAGGCGGGCGGCGCGATCTTGATCGACGGCCAGGACATCCGCGACGTCACGCAGGATTCGCTGCGTGCGTCGATCGGGATCGTGCCGCAGGACACCGTGCTGTTCAACGACTCGATCTACTACAACATCGCGTACGGCCGGCCGAGCGCGACCCGCGACGAGGTGATCGCGGCCGCGCGCGCCGCGCACATCCACGATTTCATCGAAAGCTTGCCGAAGGGTTATGACACGCCGGTCGGCGAGCGCGGGCTGAAGTTGTCGGGCGGCGAGAAGCAGCGCGTCGCGATCGCGCGCACGCTGTTGAAGGATCCGCCGGTGCTGCTGTTCGACGAGGCGACTTCGGCGCTCGATTCGCGCTCGGAGCGGGCGATCCAGCACGAGCTCGACCAGATCGCGCGGCATCGCACGACGCTCGTGATCGCGCACCGGCTGTCGACGGTCGTGCACGCGCAGCAGATCCTCGTGATGGATCACGGGCGGATCGTCGAGCGCGGCACGCACGACGAACTCGTGCGCGCCGACGGGTTGTATGCGCAGATGTGGGCGCTGCAGCAGCAGCGCGCGGCGGCGGGCGGGGAAGAGGCCGAGGCCGCGTAGGCGCGGGTATTGCGCGGTGCGCGGCAGGAACGGGCGGTGTGGTGCCGTCAGGGCCGGGGGATTTGGCGAAGCGTCGGCGACATCGGATCCTGGAGCTTGGTCCGGTGCCGATCGGTCGCGCAGTCGGTGACAAGTCGGGGTATCGACTGCCGAACCGCCGAACCGCCGAACCGCCGAACCGCCGAACCGCCGAACCGCCGAACCGCCGAACCGCCGAACCGCCGAACCGCCGAACCGCCGAACCGCCGAACCGCCGAACCGCCGAACCGCCGCTCAGCCGCTCAGCCGCTCAGC
>NZ_QMFZ01000046.1:0-63097 GCF_003294055.1 Burkholderia reimsis | reverse complement strand
CGCTGGTGCGGCCCGGCAGGTCGGTGAAGACCGGTACGGCTTGCGGCTGGACGGTGACGACGCCGACTTCCGGCGTTTGCGGCGGCGGTGCCGATTCTTTTTTCCCGCACGCGGCCAGGAAAACGGCAGCCGTTGCAGCAGTGATTAAGCGGTATGGAACCCGTTCGACGCGCATGGAGCGACCTCTCGCAAATAGACGACCTTCAATTGGAATCACCAGATCTCCTCGTAACCTGCACGCGCGGCCGGAATGCTGTCGCTTCCTGTTTGCCGCGGATGCGGTTGCGTATGTCGGGCGTTCGTTGCGCCCTGCGGAGCGTTCGTTCGTCGAACTGCTTCCGTGGAAAAAGCGTCATGAGCCCGCGTCACTGGCGAGCGGGCGTTGCCGCGGCGACCAACCGGGCCGCTAGCTCGCGGGCCGGAACGCGGTGCCGGCAAATTCGATGAATGCCCGTGCAGCGGCCGGCAGACGCGCGGTACGCGCATGCGCGAGCTTCAGCGTGACGGGCGCGAGCGAGTGAACCGGTGCAACGCGCACCAGCGCGCCGTCCGCCAGATCGGCGTCGACGAGATACGCGGGCAGCACCGCGGCGCCCATGCCGGCCACGGCCAGCCGCCGTGCCATCTCGAGATGGCCGACGCCCTGACTGCCGCCGGGCGTCGCGTCGGGCCGGAACGCAGCCGCATCGTCGCCGCCGGCGGCCGGCAGATCGAGCCGCACGGCCGCAAGATCCGGCCAGTCGCCCGACGCAGCCGCGCCGCCGTGTGCGGCGACATAACCCGGTGCCGCGACGCGCACGGATTCGTAAGAGGCCAGCGTGTGCAACGCGTGCGCACCTGTCACCGGCATGCCGTCGGTCAGGAACGCGACATCGATGTCTTCGGATGTCAGATCGACATGGGCGTCGGTCAGCGTCACGGTCGGCCGCACGTCCGGGAACCGGCTCACGAAACGATCGAGCAACGCGCTCAACTGGCTGAGCCCGAACGCGACCGGCGCAGCAATGCGCAGCGCGCCTTCCGGCTTGCTGCCCATCGCGACGAAACGACCGTCGATCTCGTCGATCGCCCCGAGAATCCGTTCGACGCGCGTGAGATACAACTCGCCGATTTCCGTCAGCGACTGGTGGCAAGTGCTGCGTTGAAGCAGGCGTGCACCAAGGCGCGTCTCGAGCGCATCGACCAGCCGGCTCGCCATCGCCGTCGACACGCGCAGCCGCGTCGCCGCCCGGCGAAAACCGCCTTCCCTTGCCACCGTCACGAATGCCCGAATCGATTGAAGTTGGTCCATTTGTCCGGATTCCCTTGCGCGGTCGGCCGCCTGGACGCGCACACCCGCTGCCGCGTCCCGACCGACATGTGACGGCCCGGCCAATGCGATGGCACCGACGCCGGCCACGCCGGATCGGTCGGCGCGCTCGCGCCGGACGCGCACCGGCATGCAACGGACGCAAGCCGGCCTCGGCTGGCCCGATGCACGAATATTCGAATAGCAGTCCTGAGTCTCTTGCAGCGATTCCCAGCGGCAACGCCGGCGGCATCCGCCGGCCTGGCGACGCTCATACCTGCGTCGCCCGAGCGCACTGGAATACGTTTCTTTAAGCAGGTGCAATGGTATGAAAACCGCCGGAAATTGGCTTGCCTGATCCTGCGATTGTTTTGCCTTAATTTCCGAATTTGTGCGCCGCACACTGCGCAACGACGGGCCATGCGGCCGCCGGCCGTGCAGATCCGGATGATTGGGCTGGTTTCCGACAGATTTAGGCAATCACGTGCGCGCGACTCGCCGTACGATGTGACCGCCGCGCCATCCACCTGCCGGGACACCGACAGGGAATCGCAGTCGCGCACCTTGCACCGCCCCCCTCGGTCATCCGCTCACGCAATATGGAAATCGACGCCCGAACGACGCCGCTACAGCGCACCGCACCCGATCACGCCCCTCGGTCACTAACGGCCCGGCTCGCTGCGCTGATCGCCGCCTATGCACCGCACGACGGCACGTTCGAACTCCCGGTGCGTGGCTTGCGCATCGCACGCGTGTCCGCGTCGCCGCCACACTGGAACCATGGCGTGCACCGCGCGTGCCTGAGCATCGTCGGACAAGGCGCGAAATCGACACGGGTCGGCGACGCCGTCTACGCGATCGACGAATCGCGGATGCTGGTTACGACTGCCGACCTGCCCGTCACCGGCCGCGTGACGCGCGCGAGCCCGGCCGAGCCGTTCCTTTGCGCACAACTCGAACTCGACCCGGCCCGCATCGCGGTGCTCACACCACGCGTGTTTCCGCGCGGGCTGCCGAAGGCCGTCGACGGCGGCGCACTCGACACGCACGATGCGCCGCCCGAAATCGTCGACGCCGTCGTGCGGCTGATGCAACTGATCGCACACCCCGACGACATCGACCTGCTCGCGCCGCTGATCGTCGACGAAATCCTCATCCGGCTGCTGCGCGGCCCGTCGGGTGCGCGCGTCGCGCAGGTCGGCCAGGACGACTCGACGACGCAGCGCATCTCGCGTGCAGTCGCCTGGATCCGCGACCACTACCTCGATCCGATGACGGTCGAATCGCTCGCGCGACAGGTAGACATGAGCCCGTCGACGTTCCATCACCACTTCCGCGCGGTCACGTCGATGAGCCCGTTGCAATGCCAGAAGATGCTGCGGCTGCAGGAGGCACGCCGCCTGATGTGCGTGTCGGCAATGGATGCGCAGCAGGCGTGCCGCAGTGTCGGTTATGTGAGCGCGTCGCAGTTCAGCCGCGAATACGCACGCCTCTTCGGCGATGCGCCGGGCCGCGATGTCGTGAAGCTGCGCGACCAGGCGGTGCCGCTATCCCGCGTCGCGCCGTAGGCCACGCACGTGACGTGCGTGGCACCCATGCATCGAACCAACGATGTTCGCTATCGAAAGCAAGCACTTTCATAAAGGCGCGCCAGTTGCCCGCGTATCCTTGGTCGAACCGGTCGCACAGATGAATTCGATATCCGGTTCAAATACAGGACTGCATATTATCTTTTCGATTGACCTGCAACGTCATCCTCACACGCCGACGATGCGACTTCAGGACGTGCAGGAAGCGTTCAGCGCGGCCTCGTCGGTGGACAGCATTTCGGGTACGCATTCACGCAGAAAATCGACGAACGTGCGGATTTTCGCATCGAGATACTGGCGCGATGCGTACAGCGTGTAGACGGTCAGCTTCTGCAAACGGTAGTCGGGCAGCACGCGCACCAGCGCGCCGCTCGCCAGCGCAGGCAGCGCCGACGACATCGGCAGCGAACCGATGCCGAGGCCGGCGCGCAATGCGGCGCCGAGCGCATCGGCGATGTTCACCTGGAAATCCGGCAACGGCAGGTCGAACGTCTCGGGGCCGTCGGGGCCGTCGAGATGCCAGCGATCGCGCGGAAATACGGGCGTGACGATCTGCAGGCACGCGTGGCCGTCGAGCTCGCGCACCGTACGCGGCGTACCGCGCTCCTTCAGGTATGCGGGCGACGCGCACAGCACGCTGTGCACCTCGCCGAGCCGCTGCGACACGAGCCCCGAATCGGGAAGCTCCGTCGCGCTCAACTGCAGCGACACGTCGTAGCCTTCGTCGATGATGTCGGGCACGTGCTGCGACAGCGTGAGCTCGACCGCGACCGACGGATAACGCTGCCGGTAACGCACGACCGCGGGCACCACGTAGGCCTGGCCGAAGCTCGTCGTCGCATGAACGTGCAGCCGTCCGGACGGCTTCGCCTGTGCATCGGCCGCCTCGGCTTCCGCTTCTTCGATATAGCCGAGGATGCGCTGGCAGCGGTCGAGATAACGCTGCCCGGCATCGGTCAGCGCGATGCGGCGCGTGCTGCGGTTGAGCAGGCGCGTGCGCAGATGCGTCTCGAGCTGCGCGACCGACCGCGATGCATAGGCCGTCGTGATGTCCAGGCGCTGGGCCGCGCTCGTGAAGCTGCCCTCCTCCGCAACCCGGACGAAAATGCGCATCATCTGTAACGTGTCCATCGACCTGTCCCCGGGATTGAGATCACGTCGCGCCACCGTGCGGCCATGGTGCCGGCGGTTCCGGCGCGGGCCGGTCTGGCGCGAATTGTGCGGAACAGTACAGCAGCAGTGCAGACGTGTCCAGTTCGCCGTACGCGGCATGATCCGGATGCCGAATCGTGTCGCCGGGCCGCCCTGCACGCGTCGTCCGGTTCGTGCGCATGACGTCCGGACGCGCCGGCAAGCTAACCGCAGCGAATCGGCAAAAACTACCCGGCGACCATGGTGTGGCCGCACGATTCACGTCATGTATGACGGATCAGGCCGTGGCGGCCGCATCGAACGGATTGCGCAACACGATCGTGTCGTCGCGCTCCGCGCCGGTCGTGATCATCGATACCGGTGCGCCCGCGACCGCTTCGACGCGCGCGATGAAATCCTGCGCGGCGCGCGGCAGCGCCGCGCGTTCGCGTACCCCTTTCACAGTGCCGCGCCAGCCGTCGAACCGCTCGTACACGGGTTTCGCGCGCGACTGCGCATCGAGGCTTCCCGGCAGATGATCGACCCGCACGCCATCGAGTTCGTAGCCGACGCACAGCTCGATCGACTCGAAACCGTCGAGCACGTCGAGCTTGGTGAGCGCCAGCGAATCGATGCCCGAAATCCTGACCGCCTGACGCAACTGCGCGGCATCGAGCCATCCGCAGCGGCGCGGCCGGCCGGTATTCACGCCGAACTCCTGCCCGCGCGCGCGCAGCGTTTCGCCGGTCGCGTCGGACAGCTCGGTGAGGAACGGGCCGCCGCCGACCCGTGTCGCATACGCCTTGGTGACGCCCAGCACGTGGCCGAGCTTCGACGCGCCGAGCCCCGTGCCGGCCGCCGCCGCCGATGCAACGGTGCCGGACGACGTCACGAACGGATACGTGCCCCAGTCGATGTCCAGCATCACGGCTTGAGACCCCTCGAACAGGATGCGCTCGCCACGGTCGGTCGCGTCGTTGAGATCGGCCCAGACGGGGCGGACGAACGGCAGGATTCGCGGCGCGAGGTCGGCGAGCGTCGCCAGCATCGCATCGCGCGAATGCTCGTCGAGCCCGAGGCCGCGGAACCACGCGTTGTGATGGTCGACGAGCACATCCAGTTTGGCGGCAAGCCCGCCCGGTTCCGCGAGATCGCCGACGCGCAACCCGCGACGCCCGACCTTGTCCTCGTAGGCCGGCCCGATCCCGCGCAGCGTGGTGCCGATGGGCTCGCGGCGCAGACGCTCCTGAGCCTGGTCGATCGCACGGTGGATCGGCAGCACCAGCGTCGCGTTCTCGGCGATCGACAGGTTGTCCGGCGTCACCGACAGCCCGAGTTCGGCCATCCGCGCGATTTCCGCGAGCAAGGCTTCCGGATCGAGCGCCACGCCGTTGCCGATCACGCCGCGCTTGCCGCGCACGATGCCGCTCGGCAGGAGCGCGAGCTTGTATGTCTTGCCGCCGACGACCAGCGTATGACCTGCGTTGTGGCCGCCGTTGTAGCGCGCGACGAGATCGGCCTGTGCCGCCAGCCAGTCCACGACGCGTCCCTTACCTTCGTCGCCCCATTGGGCCCCCACGACCACCACGTTCGGCATGCTCCGCACTCCATGTGAGAAATTCAGACAATCGTTCGGCCGAGCCGGCCGTTTGTGTGCCATATTGGCGGAGCTTGAGCACCCGATCAAACGATTAAACCTGAACCATCGCGTGAGTAAATATCACGTGAAATGACGCAATGGCCCGACGCCTCCCTCCGTTGAATTCGCTGCGCGCGTTCGAAGCTGCCGCGCGCCACGGCAGCTTCACGCTGGCCGCCGACGAACTGTGCGTGACCCACGGCGCGATCAGCCGGCACGTTCAGCAGCTGGAGGCGTGGCTCGGACGGCCGCTGTTCGAACGCCATAACCGGCGGGTCGAGCTGACCGACGCGGGCCGTGCGTATCTCGCCGAGGTCGGTGCGTCGTTCGACCGGATCGCACTCGCCACCGCGCAGCATTTCGGCCACGCGCAGCAGCGCGTGCTGCGCGTCAGTGCACCCGCGACGTTTTCTTTGCGCTGGCTGGTGCCGAAGCTGTCGTCGTTTCAGGTCGCCCATCCAGCCATCGAGGTACGGCTGTCGACGTCGAACGAGCCGATCGACAAGCTGCGCGACAAGGTCGACCTGATTGTGCGCGGCGGCCCGCAGGCCATCGACGGCTACGTTGCCGAGGAATTCCTGTCGGAAGTCCGGCTGCCCGTATGTGCACCGAAGCTGCTGGAAGGGCGACCATTGCATACGGCCGCCGATCTCGCCGGCTTCACGCTGCTGCACGCGGCCACTTATCCCGGCATGTGGCCTGAATGGCTCGCGGCAGCCGGACATCCGAATCTCGTGCCGCGCCACTCGCTCACGCTCGAGCATTTCTACCTGACGCTCCAGGGTGCGCTCGACGGGCTCGGCGTCGCGATGGGGCCGATCGCGCTCGTCGCGGACGACATCGCCGAAGGTCGGCTCGTGCAGCCGTTCCGCGAACCGGCGCTGCCGCCGTGGCGTTACTTCACGTACGTCGCCTCCGCACGCGCGAACGACGACGCCGTCCGGGCGTTCAAGGACTGGCTGAGGGTGACCGGAAATGCGGCTGCGCCGGGCGGGCGGAGCTGACCGTGTCGGTGTGCGGGTGGCACGCGCCACAAAATACAGGAATGCGAATCAAATAACGCAAGCGACTGGATTGCGATATTGCCTTCGTCGATACCGGGATTGCTGCGTTTGATGTGCGCCATGGAACGGCGCCGCATGCGGCAAGCCGCGGATCGATCCGTGGCTTGCCGCCGGAAGACGCTTACTGGCTTGCGCCGACGCCGGCTTTTTTCTCCGCGTTCTGCAGGTTCTGCGGATAGTTCGGATCATTGGCCGCCGGCTTGTAACCGGCATCTTCGAGTTTCTTCAGCTCGGCGTTGTTCTTCGCACGCGCGGCCTTGTGCTCTGCCTTGCGCTGGGCCCTGGCCGCCTTGCGTGCCTGGCTCTTCGCTGCCTTGGCGTCCTGTGCAGCGGACGCGCTGGCGTCGGTCTGCGCAAACGCGGGAACTGCCGAGCCGAACAGGAACGCGGCTGCGGTAGCAGCCAACGTGAGTTTTCTGATCTGGATTCGCATCGCTGAACTCTCTTTTCTGGTTTATCACGGATTGGAAGACCATCGAGATACCGCCCCTGCCCCGGTCGGTTGTCATGCCGCATCCGGGACCTGTGCATCATAACCGCGTCGTGAAAAATATGGCGTCAACGTGCAACGGGGTTCGGGGATACACGTATGGGAGAAAACGAGGACGGCACTCGACCGGGATGGTCACTGACAGGACAGGAATTGTGGATCGCGCCATTGGGGAACCGGAAACCGGCGACGTACCTGCGCACTGAAGACGCGGACGATTGATGTATGGAGGTGCGATGCGAAATACCCATGACTGTTTCATAGGTGGGGATGCCGGCGCGCTCACCCTGGACGTGATCGTCATTCGGCCAATCAAGATAATCGCAGTCACAGCAGTCGAACTGTGTGTCACGTTGCCGGTCGACGTGGTTCAAGCGACAGTTCCTCCCATAAACGACCACGATTCGGTGTTACGGAGATCAAGGCAAGCACGATTGCATCGCACACAGCGTTTGCAGTTCGATACAGCAACCAATCGCTGAACTGTGACCCCAAGGGCTGCCTTAGTCGGCAAATATGGTCGCCATGTGGTCCGTATGACGAAAGGCGTCGACATTGCCTACGGTGAAGACATCGGCCCGGACCGCTTCACGATTGCGCTGACGGCATCGCGCGGATGTCACCACGGTCGTCGGGCGAACGTGATCCGCAGAAATGATGTCGCGACCAGGTGAGATCCGGCCGATTCAGCGCAGGAACGCATCGGACCGCATGCCCGAAACACAGGATTTTCATTCCGCGACCTTGGCCTCAATGCATCGTGGCGAGCATTGCCGCCCGCACAGCGTGCAGATACCTGCTGCCTCGTCAGGTCGGCGAGCTTTTACGAGATTCGAAAGTGTCGGAAGGTGAGAATGTTCGGGATCATCGCTCGAATTCGACTGCGGTGAGCTTCGTGATCCCTCCATCTTCACGTTGGCCCACGACGCATGCTGGATCGACCCAGGACCCGGCAACGCGTGCAAATGATGCCGCCCCCCTACTTGATCTCGGGAAAGCCGTTCCAGGGCCTCTCGTTGTGGATGGGAGGCACAGCATTGATTTTCGGTTGATGGAGCCAAAGGTAGAAAGTTGGACGCCCCGGGCGCGGCGAAGCGAGTTGCGGCGATTTCCTCTGTGCACAGCCGACAGGCTGGGTTTGACCGGAGACGCGAGCCGACGATCGGAGAACTTTCTTCGTAGACGAGGAGGCCTGAGTGTAAAAATTCCTTCGCCAGCCGTAGCGGATGATTTCAAACTGCTGTGAACGAAACCGAAGAGATCTATGTTTCCGGCCGCCGATCGACTTCGCTGGTCGATAACGTGCATTCGCGAGGCTACGGGGACGGTTTTTCGATCCCATAAACGGGAACCTATACCTGGAAACGGGCAGTTTCCTCCCGTTTTTCTCCCATAAGTTTCTACGTTTCAGTCGATGTGAGTATGTACTCACCTCTACTGGAAGCCTTGTTGGGCCTGGAACCTGTGCGAAATGAGGAGCCCGGCCACTGTTTCCCAAGCCTGAATTGAAGCCTTGAGGTGCCTGCAACACCATAGACGGCTACTCAATGGTAGCGGTTTATGGGGTTTGTCTTTCTGTGGACGCGCACGTGTGTTTACATCTTTTGTTAACGACGTTTACTTCTTTAACTACTTTTAGACGGCTCACAGCCTTATCCCACAAGGGTTTGACAGGTGTTCGGTACCCATTTATGGGAGCACAGGTGTAAGGGTCTGGGGTTTCAGGTCTGTGGATTTGGGGTTTGGGGTACCGGGTTGTGGGGAGTCAGGGTTGTGGATATGGGGCAAGCGTACCCGGTTATGGGAAATCGGCCACAGAACACGTTGGGTAGTCGTCTATGGGAACGTATGTAGGTAGCCTTTTATGGGGCATTTTTTTGATCCGTAGATGCCTGAATGCACAGTGATTTTTCTTGGGTAGCCGGTTATGGGGCGCTTCAAAGGTACCCGGTTATGGGTAGCATCCGGGGCCGCCTGACTGCCTTTTTCCAAATTTTCCAGTGATTGGTTCCCATGGACAGGATCGACGGCACGGACAGGTAACCTTTTATGGGGAAACCGGAGGGTTGCCGTTTATGGGAGCTGTCTGCGGCATCCATGCCATCAAGGCCGGTTGAAAGGTACCCTCCTGTGGGAATCGATGAAGGTAGCAAGTTATGGGAGGAAAACGAGACTGTGCTGCACGGCACCATGAATGTGCCCAACGATCTCGATTCCGCACATCTGTTTCCCATGGATGGTTACCTTGGCGAGGGCAAATCCCGTGCCGGGTTTCCGTGACCGGGCATGAAAGGTAGCAGCTTGTGGGAAGCATTTTGATCGAAAGGTAGATGGATATGGGGCCCCGAAAAGATCGTCTGATCGAAGATTTTCCTTTTGTATCTGAAGGTTAGCCGAGATAGTGCAAGTAAAGCAGGAACAAGGGCGTTGCCCGTCGCCGCGAAAAGGTATAAAGTCCGCTCTCAACAAGGTGACCTTATCCGGACATTACGATGCCGCGCAAGCCCGCAAGCAAAGGCTCAGACAAACAGGTTTCGCTGTTTCAGACACCCGAGCCTCCCGACTTGCTGCGCAAGGCGGTCCAGGCGATTCATATCGCGCCCAAGTCCGGGAAGATCGGGCTGCAGCAGCGCAAGATGTTCAGCTCGCTGATCAAGAACGCGCTTCGGCAGGAGGCTTTCGAGCCGGGCCGGACGAGCTTTTCGATCTCGATCGCGTCTCTCTCGCACGAGAGCGGGTTGAACAGCAACAACACGAAATACGTGAAGGACACGGTCAACTCGCTGATCAGTACCGTCGTCAACTGGGACTACCTGGCCGCGGACCGATCGACCGTCTGGAAAGCGTCAGGCCTCCTCGCCGGCGCGGAGCTCGAGCAATCGGTGCTGAAGTACAGCTTCTCCGACCAGATTCGCAGCGAATTGCTCAACCCCGAGATCTACGCATTGATCGATATGCGGATCGCCCGCGAGTTCCGGCGGTCGCACTCGCTTGCGTTGTGGGAAAACACGGTGCGCTACGAAGGAATCGGCATCACCGCGAAGATCCCGCTGCCGAAATTTCGTGACCTCATTCTCGGCCAGGACAAGGCGTCGCAGTCGTACAAGGAATACAAGCTGTTCAAGAGCAAGGTCCTGGTGCCGTGCATTCAGGAGGTGAACGAAGTTTCGGATCACACGCTCGAGCTGATCGAACACAAGTCCGGCCGGAGCGTGGAAGCCGTCCAGTTCAAGGTGACGCGCAAGCAGAGCGCCGATACGGTGGAGGACGGCGACGTCAAGAACGAAGCGCTGGTCGAGGAGGTCGCCAAGTTCGGCATTCCACGTTCGGAAGCGCGCCGGCTGATCACGCAATACGGCGTGCAGCGCATCAAGGCCGCGATTGCCTACACGCTCAATCGGACTACGAAGAAGAATGCGGCGCCGGTCGACAACGTGGCCGCGTACTTCCGCAAGGCGCTGACGCACGGCTATACGCTGGCCGACGGGCAGGGAACGGAGGCGGCCGCACCGGCGAAGGAATCCGCGCAGAGCAAGCAGGAACAGATTCGCGACAAATATCTGGCGGCGAAGGTCGAGGAAGCCGGCGCGTATTTCCGCGAACTGGAGATCGACGACCAGACCAAGCTGATCGAGCGTTACAACGAGACGGTGGCAGGCTCGAAGGATCTGACGCTGTCGCCGAAGAAGAAGGCGAGCAAACTTGCGCAGACCAGTTTCTTCCGATGGCTCGCGCTGGATACGTGGGGCGAACCGACCTCGGACGACTTGCTGGAATTCTTGCTGAAAAGCAGTCTCGCAGGCAACTGAACGAGGCCTCGCAGCCGGGTGTGCGTTGCGTGCCGGACGTCGTCGTCCGGCTTCGCGATGCAACGCGGATGCGAGGCCTTCTGCTTTTCGCGCGTTACTTTTGCGTAGCCGTTGCCAGCTCGGCAACGTACGCGTCGATGACGGTCTTCAGCTTGTCGGCGAGCGCCTCCTGGTGCGATGCGTCGACGCCCTTGAGCTGCAGATCCAGGCGGCCGTCCGGATAGGTCTTCAACTGACCGATCGCTTGCGATTCGAGCGCGAAGTCATGCCGGACGCTGTAACGGGTGCGTCCTGCCTTCTTGCTGCCGTCGCTCTGCGCACGCAGGAAATTCTCGAGATCACGAACCGATTTTTTCCGGTCGATCACGGCCGTCAGCAGCCGGTCGGCCGTCGGCTCGCCCAGGCGTTCGAAGATCAGCTTCAGGAAATACGCCGCCTGCAGGCCGACCACGTCGTTCGCGCCCGCCATCCGTTCAAGGAGTGTGTTCGGGAGTGCGTTGAGCGACAGCGTCTTGCTGATCGATGCCTTGTCCTTGCCGATTTTTTCCGCCAGCGTGTTCTGGTCGGAAAAGACCTTCTCGTCGAGGAGACGCTTCCACGCGACCGCATCGTCGAAGATCGTCTGGCGTTCGTGGTCGTGGTTCGCGCGATACGCGATCGTGTAGAGCTGCTCGGGCGTGTGATCCGTGCGGAACGTGGCGTTGATGGTTTCGTCGCCGTTGATGCTCGTCGCGCGAAGCCGGCGTTGCCCGTCGATCACGACGAGCTTGCCGGGAAACTCCGGCAGCCGCGTCACCTTGATCGGCTCGATCTGCCCTTCCCGTTTCAGCGTCAGGGCGAGCTCGTGCAGGCTCGACTCCGAGTAGAACACGCGCGGGTTGAACGGGTTCGGAATGCAATCCTTGACCAGCACCTTCTGTGGCGCGCCAAGATCGGCCGTGACGGCGGGTGCGGCCGCGGCCGGGGCGCTGGCGGGCGCCGATTCGGCGATGGCGATCGGTGCGGCCGCCGGTTCGGGCAGCCGCGTTTCGAGTGCCGCATTTTCCTGCGCGAGCCCGCGCAGCAGGCCGGCTGCGAGATGCAGGTTGCCGGTCGGCTTCTTGTCTTTCGAGGTGTCCTTAGCCATGGGCGGCTCCGGTAGCGCGCGTCGACGCGATGTATTGGGCCATTTCCGTGACCAGCTTTTCGATTTCCGCTCGGGCTTCTTTCAGGCCCTTCAGGTACCGATTGTGATGATGGATCGTGGTGCCGAGCGCAAACGTCTGACGGTAGACCTCGCGTTGCGCGATCTGGCTGTCGAGCAGATGCTCCCCTATTTCTTCTGCTCTTAGAATTTTTAAAATTTCTTCACGCATTTTAGTTTTTCCATTAACGCTATTCAGCATTAATGCGGAAGACAGATTTGGGTTGCGGACGGATCGCATCGATTCGATCATGCGGATCATCGCGACGGTGCTGTAGAGATCGGCCGGCGACGGCGACAGCGGCACAAGGCAGAAATCGGCAACTTCGAGTACCGATGCGATTCGCGGATCTTCGAGGTTGCCGGGACAGTCGACGACGATCACATCGAAGTTCGCGTCTTGCTTTTTGATTTCGCCGCCAATGCCTCGGCCGGCAGGGGCCAGCGAGAGTACCGTCATCGGCAGCGTGTTCTCGCCGCTTGTTACCCACCGGACGGACGTGCCTTGAGGGTCGGCATCGATCAGGGCGACCTTGTTGCCGCCTGCTTCGAACGCAGCCGCGATATTGACGGAGATGGTTGTCTTCCCAGTCCCACCTTTTTGATTACTGACGGCGATCTTGAAAGCCATTAAATTTCTCCACGGAGTTTTGCGTAATATATGCAGTTATTAGCGAAATGTCCAGAAAAAGCCTTCGACGGGATGTATGACTTGATGATCGATATGGTTGTCACGTGACAAGTAGCCGAATGGCTAACGAGTCAGCGATGGGCGGTGATCGAGTAAAAATAAAATTGACGATCTCGCTCGAAAATCACGTACAAAGATCGATAGAAAGTTCGACGAGCTTTAACAGTGATGACGGATTAACGCCTGGAGGCTGGCCGATTAATCTTGAGAAGTTTCCGGAAAAACTCTCAGTGACTCCAGTAGGTCGGCTTGGAGAATGTCGTCGGGAAGCTCAGTTGTCACGTGACAAGACGTAGAGATTTGGTGCTTTCCGGTGCACTCCGACACCGAAGAATCTTTGGCCAGATCGCGGTTACGACCTCGGCGAGGTCATTTCAATGTTCGATCGTTGGTTTCGCGCGACTACCTCGCAGCCGAGGTGAGTTGTCACGTGACAATCGACTCAAGAGCGGACGGTGACGACCGCTCTGGGTCGATTTTCAGCCCCGTTGCGACCGAACTCCGTTGAGAATGAACAGATAGATCGGTAAAGGAGAAGTTTGTCGCTGTTGGCTCGTCGCGAAGAGATTTTCCGGGCGGTTGTTTGCTGAGTTGTCACGTGACAACTGGAGTGTTGTTTGAGGCGCGTGCGCGTTGAGTGGCACGCTGGCCTGCGCGTCGGGTGGCACACACTGTATCGGAGAGTTTGATGCATCGATTGATCGCAGATTCCGCCCCCATCGTGGCGGGCAATCTGCATTCATACCCCCTGCAAAACGATAGAGTTCCTCACTGGGACAGCAACCCGTGTGCACATCATAAGCGTCTATGATGTGACCCCATTTAACTGGGCCGCTCAGTTGCATCTTCATCGAACGTTAGCCAGCAGGGTAGGGCGAGGCTCTGTCGTGCCTACCCCGTTCCCGCCAGCGCAGTCTCAGCCTTCACGCGATGGCCGTGCGTGCGAGGCATCGATTTGCGGCAAACTCCGCGATTGAAGGTCGCGCGATAGCTCAAACGGGCCAGATCGTGAAACAATTTCAAGAAATTCGATGCTCGTGGAAATCCTTATCCAGCAAGAGGTTGCGCAATATTCTTCATGTTGTTTCACGCAATATCGACAAGATTGCGCGTTTAAATGGGGGCGCATGGTCAATTCGTGCCCTGCATCCGGCAGCTCGTATAAAGACGCGTCGATATGTAATTATCAACACGTATTATGTAGTGTTTGAAACTTCCGTGGTCCCACCAGGTATCTGAAACAAATCGAACTCTCGCGGATCGCATACACCACGGTACGCTGTCGAGTCTCTGATCGGATGTCCGCGCCAATAGTCGGCGCGAGTTGTCACGTGACAACGCGCATTGGTTGCTCAACTCGTTGGATGACAGAGTGACGCGAGAATCCCGGCACCAAAGAGTTTGTGGCAGAGCGCCGGGGAGACCGTCAAGGGACCTGGTCGTTGAAGAGGGGACGAAGTCATCACCGGCTCATGAGAACGGTATGGGACGACCTGCTTGTATCTGCGCTTTGATCGCAAGTTGGCGAAACGTCCAACTCCGAGGGGAGCTCACGCATCGCTCGATACTAAATTGCAAGTCCTCAGGCGGCCATCAAGCCATCAGTCCTGAGTCGGCAAGAAATCGAGAGGCGCGCGTCCCGCTGCAAGCGTGTGACTCGCCCGGATCAGGCGTGAAACCGATCCAACCATTCCGCGGATACCGCCAAAATCGGCATCCTGCATCTTCGGTACAACTCCGGCGATCAGTAAGTTGCCGCCACCGACGGAACGACGTCCGTTCCGCTGCGCAGGTTATCGATATCTCTTCTCGGCGAATTACCGAACAACCGACTGTATTCGCGGTTGAACTGGGTCGGGCTCGCATATCCAACCCGGAACGATGCCGACGTGGCGTCGAGTCGCTCGGACAGCATCAGCCGACGTGCTTCGTTGAGTCGTATCCATTTCTGATACTGCAGCGGACTCATGCCAGTGAGCTGGCGGAAGTGGTGATGGAAAGTCGAACTGCTCATCTGAACCTGCGTCGCCAGATCGTCGACTCGCAGCGACTCGTCGTAATGGGTTCGCAACCACTGGATCGCCCGCGACACGCGGTTGCCCTGACTGCCGGCGGACGCAATCTGACGCAGGCGGCTGCCCTGGTCGCTCGCCAGCAGCCGGTAGTAGATTTCCCGCTCGACGTACGGAGCGAGAACTGCAATGGCGTTGGGATCATCGAGCAACGCCAGCAACCGGTTGACTGCGTCGTAGAGCGGTTCGGTCATGTCGCCGACGACGAGGCCCCGACCTGCGGGGGCATCCTCGTGATCCGGTGCGACCTGCGCCATCAGTTCGGCCATGACGCGAAAATCAAGCTTGAGCCCGATCCCGAGAAACGGCGTTTCTCGGCTGGCCTCGATGACCTGCGTTGAACCGGGCAAGTCGAGCGACGTGATCAGAAAACGGTTGGCATCGCATAGATACACATCGCCGCTCTGAATGATCCGCTTCGTGCCTTGGACGACGAGCCCGAATCTTGGCTCGACCATACAGTCCATCGGCTGCGTCGGTGTTTCCCTTCGATGGAGGCTCAGGTTCGGAATGGCCGTGGTGAGGTGGTCGACTCCGTCCGTCCACCTCGCGACGCGCTCTGCGAGTGTCGGCCGCAGGTCGCTCTCCCGGCTCTGGCGGGTCGATCGGGGAGAGACGCGGTTGAATGCAGCGAGGGGGGCGGTGTCGACCTGTTGGCAGGGGGAGTATTGGGCAGGTGCCGGATGCATGACTTCTCTACTCGGGTAATCGGGTCTACAGGCGGGCCCATCGACATGCAGGTACGCCGGAAACGAACTTCCCGGAGGCGCGGCATTGCCGCGCTCCCGGGAAAATGCGCAACGTCCGGTGGGCCTACTTCGTCGCTTGCGACGCGCAAAGCGACCAGCGGCGCGATTTCGTGGCAACGGATGGCACGCGCTCGTCCACCGTGCGCCACCACCGCTCGCCGCGATGCGGCTCGGCCAGAGCGAGGCGCTCGCCCATCCTGGGCGTCGACAATTCGACGCCACGCACGATCGCCAGCGCCGTGACGCGCTCGAACGGTTCCTGCCAGCGGTGCATCGCGAGATCGAACGTGCCGTTGTGGATCGGGACCAGCCAGCGACCGCGCAAATCGATGTGCGCCTGCACGGTTTCTTCCGGCTGCATGTGGACGTACGGCCATTGCGCATCGTATGCGCCTGTTTCGATCAGCGTGACGTCGAACGGCCCGAGGCGCTCGCCGATCGTACGGAAACCATCGAAGTAGCCCGTGTCGCCGCTGAAGAACACGCGCAAGTCGTCGTCGACGATGACCCAGGATGCCCACAGCGTGCTGTTGCCATCGAACAGGCTGCGCCCGGAAAAATGCTGGGCAGGCGTGGCGGTCAGCGTCAAGCCGGCCTCGTCGACACTCTGCCACCAGTCGAGCTGACGGATTTTCTTCGCGTCGATTCCCCACTCGATCAGGCGGTCGCCGACACCCAGCGTTGTCACGAACACACCCGTGGTGGCTGCGAGCGCGAGCACCGTGTCGCGGTCGAGGTGATCGTAGTGATCGTGCGACAGGATCACGCCGCGCAGCGGCGGAAGATCTTCGAGTGCGATCGGAGGCGCATGAAAACGCTTCGGGCCGACGCGACGAAACGGCGACGCGCGCTCGGCAAAGACGGGATCGGTCAGCCAGAATTCGCCGCGCAGCTTGAGCAGCAGCGTTGAATGGCCGAGCCGGTACAGGCTGCGATCGGGGGCCGCGTCGAGTTCCGCGCGAGTCAGCGAATCGACGGGCAGCACCCCTGCGGGCACGGTATGGCGCGGCTTGTTGAACAGCATGTTCCACGCGATGCCGAGTGTCTTGCCCAACCCCTCGACCGGCCGGGGCGCGACATTGCTGAAGCGCTCGCCATTGTGCTGCGGCGAGCCGCCAGACAGCACGCGGCCGCGTCGGGCGGCCGCAAGACCCAGAATGCGATGAATCAAAACGAGAGGCGATGCCATGTGGGTTCGTCCGGAGAATAAAGTACACTAAACAGTGTAGTTTATTTTTGGGATAAGTAAACTACGCGGTGTAAAATTTCCGAATGGATACCAGCACTCCCCCTCAGCGCCTGACCGATCGAAAGCGCGCGGCCATCGTCGACGCGGCCATCGAGGAATTTCTCGCGTCGGGTTACGACGCGACCAGCATGGACCGAATCGCCGCGCGCGCGGACGTGTCGAAACGCACGGTCTACAACCACTTTCCGGGCAAGGAAACGCTGTTCGCCGCGATCCTGCAAAAATTGTGGGATGCGACCCGAACCGGCAGTTCGCCAACCTATCGTTCTGACGTGCCGCTGCGTGAACAATTGCTCGCGTTGCTGGAGCGCAAAATGCGCCTGCTCGGCGACGAGGCATTTCTCGCGCTCGCACGTGTCGCGATCGGTGCGGCCATCCATTCGCCGGAACGCGCGCGCGACATGGTCGAGCGTCTCGGCGAGCGCGAGGAAGACATGACGGTCTGGGTGCGAACGGCCGCAGCGGCCGGACGCCTGTCGGTCACCGATCCGGTGTTTGCCGCGCATCAGCTGCACGGTGTCGTGAAGGCATTCGCGTTCTGGCCGCAGATCACGATGGGCCAGCCGCCACTCGCGGCGCCGGAGCAACAAAAAGTCGCGGAATCCGCCGCAGACATGTTTCTCGCGTACTACGCGCGACCGGAAGACCCCGACGCATCACGCGCCGCAGCGGACTGATCGTGCATCCGGTCGATCATGCGCGAAGCGAGGCCGGCACAATGCGCATGTTCGACGCGCGCCCTGGCCCGACGCGTCGGTAAACCGGCAGATCCACGGATGCGGAACCGCCTCATATGATCGCTGGCCATCCAGCAGAACCCGGCGATGCCGCCGGCTTACCTGAAGCCGAACGCGAGTGACGACGCATGAAGACACTGTTGATCGTCTATCACACGATGACCGGAGGCACGCAACAGATGGCCGAAGCGGCTGCCGGCGCGGCGCGCGAGCAATCCGGCGTCGACGTCAGGCTGCAGCGCGCGGACGCGACGAGCGCAGACGATGTGCTGGACGCCGATGCCTATCTGTTTGCGACACCTGAGAATCTCGCAGCGATGTCCGGGCTGATGAAGGATTTCTTCGACCGCTGCTACTACGCGGCGCTCGATCGCGTGAACGGCCGCCCGTATGCGGTGATGATCTGCGCGGGAAGCGATGGACAGAACGCCTTGCGCCAGATCGACCGGATCGCGACAGGCTGGCGGCTGAAGAACGTGGCGCCGGGCCTGATCGTCTGTACGCACGCGCAGACGCCGGAACGCATCCTCGCGGCCAAGACGATCGACGGCGACGATCTCGCGCGCTGCGCCGAATTGGGCGCCGGTCTTGCAGCGGGACTTGCACTGGGCGTTTTCTGATCACGCAGGCCGCCGACAGCGCCGGCCGGTCAGCGTGAGGCCGGACCGAAGTATGTTCGTGCACATGACGCGTGCACACCGGTGCGGTACCGATCCTGCGGTGCGGGCACCGGACTGGCGCGACTGCCTGGCGCTCAGCTGCCTTTTGCCGGCGTCGAAGGCCGGTGGTATTCGGGCCAAAGACGTTTCACCAGATCGCGCGATGCGCCATATGCATGGCAACTGTCGATCTTGAGCGGCTTTCCGTCGCTGTCGCGCTCCTCGAGCGATGACTTCCGCATGCCGACCATCGTCTGATAGGCCGTGGTGGCGATCGGGCCGAGCAATTCCTTCAGGTGCGTGCACGTATCGCAGGACGGCAGGCGCTTGCGAACCTCGCTGTTCCAGCCGGCGCCGATGCTCAGTCCGACGAGCGCCTGCAGCGAGTCGCCGCCACCCGGACACTGCGCATACGGATGCGACCGGAGGAACGTTGATACGGCGCGGACGATCATGTCGGCGTCGAAGACCAGTGTCACGCCGAGGTCGTGGATCGGCGACAGCGCAGCGACCGTCCGGGTGCCGCCCGGCGGGGTGAAATCGAAAGTCTTGCGATCCACGAGGCAGGCTGTTACTTCGAACTGGCCGTCGCTGCGCCGATAGCCGCGCATGTCGATCTGCCGGTGGTGTATTTCCTCGCGCGTGATGCCGTCGTGCGGGATGTCGTGTGGGGGAACCATGTATCTGCTCCGTTTCGTGCAACCGGTTCTTTTCGCCGGCAAGCGATATCTCGACGGCTGGCCCGGTGCGCAGCGAAAGGGGCCGAGGGATACCGCCGCCGACATCGATCCGGCCATACTACGCACTTTTCGGCATCTTCGTACGCGACGGGATCGATGCGGACGCAACGATTCGAGTAGGGGTATCGATGCGATCGGCGGAGGCATTCGCATGTCGCCACACACGCGCCGCTCCGTCGCCGGGCGCTTCACATTGGCGCAATCGTCGATTCACACGCAACCGACGGCGCCGCCCGGGATCGCGAATGGCGACCGAGGTTCGCGGCGCATCGATGCGGCACGATCGGGGGCTGCGCCCGAAGGCGGCATACCTCGCATGGGGCGTCGGCCAGTGCCGCCGCCGGGGCAATCGCGGCGCGCAAGATGGCCCCGATTTCCGGCGACGAGGGTGAACGACGTGACTTCCTGAGACGTATCCATATAATGCGCAACACGACCGTACGGATGCATTTCCGGTGCCCCGAATCGGGCCAATGCAGACCGGTGAGTCAACCGGCCGTCGCGCGTACCGGTATACTTCCACTCCTGCCTTGTCCGGCATCGTGGCCGGGTGCCTGAAAACAGAGTGGCGTGCGCGATGCGGCCCCGTAGTGTTCCGCCTCGGCGGCAGACGGGTCGCACGCATGGCGGCGAAGCTGGTGCGCCGCGCGGTGTGACCGCACGAACCACACCTTATATTCCTGGTGGATTGAATTTATGGGTTTTGAACAACTTGCCGAATTGCGGGCGCAGCTCGCAGCGAAGGCCAAGCAGGAGCGCAACGCGAAGCGGCCGGCAGCGCCGGCGGACACCGGCGCGAAGCCGAAGTCCGGCGACCAGCCGCAGCGTGGCGCCAAGCCGGCTGCGGCCGGCGGCAAAGCACCGCATCGCGCGAAGCCTGCATCGGCGAAGCCGTCGGCGCCGGTCGATCCGGTCATCGTTGCGATCGGCAAACTTCAGCGTAAGTTTCCGCGTGCATTCCCGAAGAATCCGGCCCCCAAAGTGCCGCTCAAGGTCGGCATCTGGGACGACCTCGCGCGCGAAGCACAGGCCGTCGGGCTCAACGAAGCCGAACTGCGCGAAGCGATGTCGACGTGGTGCCGCGGCAACCGCTACTGGTCGTGCCTCGTCGAAGATGCCGTGCGGGTCGACCTGCAGGGCAACGAAGCAGGGCGCGTCACGCATGACGACGCAGCGCGGGCGCGCCGGCTGAAGGCTCGCCGCCCCGGCAAGGGCGCGGCGCAATCGGCCAAGGGTGCGCAGCAGCAGCCGAAGGCCGAGCAGCAGGCCGAGGCGGCCGCCGAGCCGCAACCGGCGAACGTGGAAGCGCAAGCCGACGCAGTGCCGCAGGTCGAGCAGCAAACGGCTGGAAACGAGTAACCGGCAGCGCGCGGCTGCATGCCGCGCGGCGCTGACCCGCATGCACATCGCCTGCGGCGAACGACACGACTGACTGACCTGCCTCGACAGCGGCAGGTCAGGACTCCTCCCACCGGCGCCTGACGCGCCGGGTCCTTATCTATCCCGCCTCGAACAGACCCTGCGACCCGGACGAAGAAAGTTCGTCAATCGGTGCTGCATGCGCGATATCCCGACCGTGTCGTTTGCGCGTGGAAGGTACGCATGTCCTGAACGCGACGACGCGTCATTCAGTTAATTCGGTTTCCTGAAATTTCGCAATGCCGGAAGAATCGACACGGCATGTGAGCGTTCGCGCCCGTTCGTCCTGACACGTTGACGCGCGATAATCTCGCCGGGGCACGTCAGTTCGTGCGCAAGTTGACCGGTACGATGCAGCTTGCATTCAGAAAGGTACTGAACGCCAACTGCGACACAACCCGAAGCCGCTACCGGCGCCATTCAACGTCAATCCCGTCCGGATCATGCACTCGAGACATTCCGCGATTCTCGTCGCGCTCACCGCTGCCGCGCTGTTCGGCGCCGCGACACCGCTTGCCAAGGCGCTGATCGGCGCGATGTCGCCGTTCATGGTCGCCGGCCTGTTCTATCTCGGCAGCGGCGTCGGGCTCGGTATCGGTATCCTGCTTCGCCGCCTGCACAACCGTCACGCACCGGCCTCAGACGCCGCACCGCTGCAGCGCGCCGACCTGCCGTGGCTGGCCGGCGCGATCGCGGCGGGCGGGGTGGCCGGCCCGGCCTTGCTGATGCTCGGGCTATCGAGCACGCCGGCGGCGACGAGCGCGTTGCTGCTCAATCTTGAAGGCGTGCTGACGGCCGTCATCGCATGGGTGGTGTTCCGCGAGAACGTGGATACGCAGGTGTTCCTCGGGATGGTCGCGATCGTCGCCGGCGGCACGCTGCTGTCGTGGGCGCCAGGCCGGGCCGGTGTGCCGGTCGGCGCGTTGCTGATCGTCGGCGCATGCCTGTGCTGGGCGATCGACAACAACCTGACCCGCAAGGTGGCCGCGAACGATGCGATGGTCATCGCGTGCGTGAAGGGGCTGATTGCAGGGCCCGTGAACATCGGCATCGCGCTGGCGACCGGCGCGACGCTGCCGGCTCTCCCGGTCACGGCCGCCGCGATGCTGACGGGGCTCGGCGGCTACGGAATCAGCCTCGTGCTGTTCGTCGTCGCGCTGCGTCATCTCGGCAGCGCGCGCACGGGCGCGTATTTCTCGATCGCGCCGTTGTTCGGCGTCGTGCTGTCGCTGCTGATCTGGCCCGCGCTGCCGCCCGCGACGTTCTGGATCGCTGCCGCGCTGATGGCGCTCGGTATCTGGCTGCACGTTCGCGAGCGGCATGAACACACGCATACGCACGAGCGGCTCGAGCACACGCACCGCCATCGGCACGACGAACATCACCAGCATGCGCACGACTTTACGTATGACGGCAACGAACCGCACACGCATCCGCACGTGCATCTGCCGATCACGCACAGCCATGCGCATTTTCCGGACATTCATCACCGGCACCGGCATTGACCGCGCCACGAACGGCGGACGACGCGGCGCGTAAGGTAACCGTTTATGGGGCGTGCACGGCATCGCGCTCGCATCCGTTGACAGTGCCGCCGGGGCGCGGTCGCAACAACGGGGGCGAGCCGGGCGTTCGCTCTGGATCGACCGGGGCGGCAATCTGTCCGGATCGATCGGTGCGTCAACCCTGCCGCCTCAGGCTTCGCGCTTGGGCCGGTGCACGCGCGGTCAACCGGTCGTTTGTTCGGGAATGCCCGCTGCGAGCACGTCGTCGAAAAGCGTGCGGAAGTTCGCGAGCCGGAAGCGGCGACTGAACCAACTCGTCGCCGCATTGGATTTGCGGTACGGATGGAATTCCGGCAACGGGGCGCGGCGCTCGATGTGTATCCAGCCGCGAGCCGCGGTCGTGGCAGGTTTCAGCGAACCCCGGTTTTGCGTAGAAGCGAGAGGCGGCTTCGAAGCCGCACGATGGCAGGCTGGGCGGCCGCAATGCCGGCCAACGCGGCTTCTTCGGATGGCGATGCGACGAATCGAATCGGCAGCACGGGCTACGGTGGCGACTATCGCGCTTGAGGAAAGCAGAAGCCGAAATCCTCGCAGCCCGGGCACCCTGGCGCGGGGCCCGGCGGCACATCGAGCGATGCGGCCACTTCCTGCGCGAGAAATTTCTTCCAGCGCAGGTGAGCGACGTTGCGTGCGGCAAGCGCGGGGAAATAGCGATCGAGCATCGCGGATACCGCGTCGCGCCCGTCGAGCCCGAGATCGCGCCACAGATGATCGGGGCGCAGGCAGGCGTGCGCGATGATCGACGCGAGACAGCCGGCGTCGTCGCGGTCGACGGCGGGATTCGCGTCGTCCATCAGCCGCGCGTGCAGCGTCACGACGAACGCAGCGTGGGGGGATGGCAGCAGTGCTATCGCGGCCGTCGGCACGAGCGCCGCGGCGTCGGCCGCAGGCAGGCGCGGAAACTGCCGCGCCAGCAAGGCGGCCAGTTGCGGATGAGACAGGCCGAGCAGCCCGAGTTCGTCGCGGCGCGCACGTGCCGCAACGAGCGTGCCGAACAGGCACGCGTCGGGCGTGTCGGCGTTTGCGGCTGCGGACAGCAGCGACTGCAGCGCCCGTTGTCGAGCGTCATCGAACGCGGCGGTCATCGTAGGCATCGGCGCGACAGCCGCGCGGTGCGATCCGCGTGATCCGCACGAATGCGCGGTGCCGAACGGATCGCCATCGCCATCACGATCGTCACGCGTTCACTCGACGCCGACGATCACGCTCGATGCCTTGAAGATCGCGGCCGCAGCCGTGCCGCTCGCGAGGCCGAGGCGATCGACGCTGTCGTTGGTGACGATCGCGACGATCTCGGCGCCGCCCGCGGCCTTGACCACGACTTCCGAATTGACCGCGCCTTTCGTGACCGACGATACGGTGCCCGCGACGCAGTTGCGGGCCGACACCTTGCTGCCGTCGACGTCGACCATCACGATGACCGAAGACGCCTTCACGAGTGCGAACGCCTTCGAGCCGGCCGCGAGGCCCAGCGAAGCCGCGCTGCCGTGGGTGATCACGGCGACGATGTCGAGGCCGTCCTGCGTCCGGAGCGTGATTTCGTCGTTGACGGCACCGGCCTTCACGGCGCTGACCTGGCCGGCGAAATGGTTGCGGGCGCTGGTTCGCATGATGGATCTCCGGAAAATGAACCGCCCGACGGGCGGCGAGTAAAAGACGGGAAAAGTGCGGACGAGTTTACCTTCAATGCCGGCCCGATGCGGCTCGGGTTTGCGATGCCCGGCATTCCGGTTGCGCACGGTCGCGCGGCTGCCCGGGGTGCCATTCGTCGGACGCTTCCGGCGAGCCCAGGCTGGCCGCGCGCGCGTCACCCGGCAAGTCGATCAGCGGATGGCGCGCGTATCGCGGCAAGCGCGCTTCCCGTTCTTCACCGGCAGGTTACTCGGCTGCGGTCACGGCGGCAGAGGCCGCCGATGCACCGCTTGCGGGTGCCGGCTTCGGCGTCTGTTTCGATATCTGTTTCGACGCGTCGGATGCGGATGCCGCATCGTCATCCCATCCGCCGCCGAGCGCGAGGAAGAGCCGCACCTGGTCGGCCGCGACCTGGCCTTCGGCTGCCGCCACCTGCGCCTGCACGCTCGTCAGCGTGCGCGTCGCGTCGAGGTCGGAGATGAACGACTCGCGGCCGGCCATATAGAGACGATGCGTTTCGTCGGCGGAACTGCGTGCCGATTCATAAGCCGTGCGCAGTGCTTCCGTGCGCTGCACGTCGGCCGCGTAGGTCGCGAGGCTCGACTGCGTCTCGCGCAGCGCGTTCAGCACGACACCGTCGAAGTGCGCGAGCGCGCCGCCCGTCGCGGCTTCGGCTTCGCGCACTCGCGCACGCTGGCCGTTGACGGGGAACGACCAGCTGATCAGCGGGCCGAACGACCAGCGATTCGTGTTGGACGAGAACAGGTCGGCAGCGACACCGACCGAGCCGGCCGACGCACCGATGCTGATCGACGGGTACAGCGCGGCGGTCGCTACCCCGATGCGCGCGGTCGCGGCGGCGAGCTGCCGCTCGGCTTCGCGCACGTCCGGGCGGCGGCGCAGCAGCGCGGCACCGTCGCCGATCGGAATCGGCTGGCGCAGCTTCGGCAGGCGCTCGCATTCGGCGACGGCCTTCGGCAGGTCGGCCGGCGAGCGCGCGAGCAGCGCGGCGAGCTGGTATTGCGCGACCTTGCGGCGGCCTTCGAAGCGCGGGATGTCGGCGGCGAGGGTGCGCACCTGCGTCACGCCGCGCGTCACGTCGGTCTGGTTGCCGCGCCCGGCATCGCGCAGCCGCTGCGACAGCGCGACGCGCTGCTTCTGCAGCGCGAGCGACTGCTTCGCGACGGCCAGCTCGTCGCCGGCCGAGCACGATTCGACGTACGCGCGCACGACGTCGGCGACGACCGTGATGCGTGCCAGGTCGCCGGCGGCCCTGACGGCCTCGCTGTCCGCGCGCGCGGCTTCGACGCCGCGCCGCAGCTTGCCGAAGAGGTCGATCTCGTACGACACATTGATGCCGACCGCGCCTTCGTTGACGACCGGCAGCTTGTTCTCGAGCAGGTATTGCTCGGCCGATTCCTGCGCGCGCTGCACGGCGGCTTCCGCGCCACCCGAGAAGCCGCCCTGCTGGCTCGCGACTTCCAGCGCCGCGCGCGAGCGCGCGAGGTTGGCCGCGGCGACGCGCAGGTCGGTGTTCGACTTCAGTGCATCGCGCACGAGCGCGTTGAGCACGGGATCGTCGTAGAGCTGCCACCAGTTGCCGGGCACGGCGTCGCGCGACACGAGCGTGCCGTTCGCGTCGTCGAGCGCGTGGTTCGCGAGCGGCGCATTCACGTACGCCTGCTGCGGCAGCGTGTAATCGGGGCCGACGGACTTGCACGCGCCGAGTGCCAGCGCAAGCGGTGCGAGCGTCGCGGCGAGGCGCAGACCATGCCGCTTCATTGCGATGCTCCTGCTGCGCCAGCGGCCGTGGCGGAAGCCTGCGATACCGGCGCGACGGCCGACGCCGTGCCGGCGCCTGCCGGTTTCACGTTGTCGTTGCGGCGCGTGTCGGCTTCGCGCATCGAGACGGTCGCGGTGCGGCCCGCGATCATGCGGAAATCGTCGGGCACTTCGTCGAGCACGACGCGCACCGGCACGCGTTGCGCGAGCCGCACCCAGCTGAATGCCGGGTTCACGTTCGGCAGCAGGTTCGCACCCTGCGTGCGGTCGCGATCCTCGATCGCGGCGACGATGCTCTGTACGTGGCCGCGCAGCGTATGCGGTTCGCCCATCACGATGATGTCGACCGGCTGGCCGATGTGGATGCCGCGCAGCTTGGTTTCCTCGAAGTAGCCGTCGACGCGGAACGAATTGCGGTCGACGACCGACAGCACCGCGCGGCCGGCCGGCACGTATTCGCCGATGCGCGGCGCGCGGTCGTTCAGGTAGCCGTCTACGGGACTGACGATCGTCGTGCGCTGGAGGTTCAGCTTCGCGGTGTCGAGCGACACCTGCGCATCGGCGACGGCGGCTTCACCCTGTTCGACGCGCGTGCGGCTTTCCTCGACCTGTTCGCTCGCGACCAGGTTGCCGAGCTGCAGGTTGCGCGCGTATTCGCGCTTCGCCTGGGCGAGCGTCGCGCGGCGCTGGGCGAGCGTGGCTTCGGCGAGGCGCTCCGCGAGCGTGTAGCGGGCCTGGTCGATCACGAACAGCACCTGGCCGCGCTTGACCTCCTGGTTGTCGGCGACCTGCACCGACGTGATGAGGCCCGCCACGTCCGGCGCGACCTGGATCACGTCGGCGCGCACGTGACCGTCGCGGGTCCACGGCGAGAACATGTAGTAGTTGACGATGCGCCACAGCACGACGGCCGCCACGACGACGACGATCAGGGTAAGCAGGATTTGCCCTGCCGAGAGCCAGGTTTTTTTCACGGTTAGCTAGCCACGAGATGGTGGGAAACGATCACGACGGCGGCAAACACGAACACGTAGATGCCGAGGTCGAAGATCGAACGGTGCCAGACGAGGCGGTAGAAGCCGACGCGCTCGAGCACGGCGCGCACGACGATGTTGATCAGGTAGGCGATCAGCATCAGCACGAGCGGGGCCGGCACGAATACGCCGAAGATGTCGATTTCGCCGATCATGGTCGCGGTCGGAAAGACGGATGGGAAAGCGGGATCATGCGCGTGCTCCGTCGGGTGCCTGCGGCGGCTGCCCCGCCGCGGCCGGATACAGCGACAGGCGCAGGCCGACGAGCGCGTGCAGCGTGTCGCGCAGCCGGCGATGCGTGGCGGGCGCGGCGCCGTGTTCCGCCGGCGTGGCGCCCGGCAGGTTGCGGCCCGCGACGCGCTGCAGCGCGTCGTCGATCGTCGCGAGCAGCGCGGGCGGTGCCGGCTGGCGGGCGTTCGCGGCCGCGCAGCGTGCGTAGTGGTCGGTGACGCCGGCCAGCACGCGGTCGATCGCGTCGGGCACGTCGCCTGACAGCCGGCGGCGCGAGCGGCGCAGGTCGAGCGCATTCAGTGCGATGCGCAGGTCGCGGAAGCTTTCGATCGACGGATGACGGTGGTCGTCGGACGCGCCGAGGCGCGGCAGCAACTGCGTGACGCGGTCGAGCATCCGTGACGCGTGATTGCGCTGGTCGTCGAGCGGCTGCGTCGACGCGGAGCGCACGACGTCTTCCCAGCCCGAGCGCAGCAGGCGCCGCACCGCGAGCTCGGCGCCGAACGGCCGCGTCGCACGCGTCCACACATACGCGAACAGTAGCCCGGCGACGCCCGCGAGGTTGCTGTTCAGGAACACGAAGAAATCGGCGTCGTACGCACCCTGGATGCTGATGAAGGTGGCCGTGTTCACGGCGACGAGCATGGTCACCATGTTGAACTGCGGGCGCGGCAGCAGCGTGCCGATCAGGATGAACGGCCCCGCGAACATCACGACGAGCATCGCGAAATCGTGCACGTGCGGCAGCACGACGAACAGGTACAGGCCCGCGAACACGACGCTCGCGGTCGTCGCGAGGAAGAACTTGAACACCAGCGGCGCCGGCTCGTCGAGCGCGGCGAAGAAGCTGCACGACACGGCCACGAGCGTGACGGCCGCGGCGCCGTCGTGCCACCCGGACGCGATCCACAGCCAGCTCGCGAACACGATCGCGGCGGCGACGGTCAGCGTCGAGAACAGCATCATCCCGCGATCGAAGAAGCGCTCGGTGCCGCCGAGCCGCCAGTGCCGGTAGCGCGGCTGCCAGACGCCCGATTCGTTGCCGATCAGCGCGCGCAGCGAGCGGCAGTCCTGCCAGATGTCGATGACCTGGCGCAGCCGCCACAGCGCGTTCGACAGCAGCGCGCCGTCCCAGCTCGCGAGCGCGTCGTCGGCCGGCTGCAGCGCGGCAATGCGTTCGCGCAGGCGTTCCGCGACCGGGTCGTCGGTCATGTCGCCGTCGTTGCCGGCCTTGACGGCCGGCAACGGTGCGTCGAACCATTTCGCGGCATCGGCAAGCAGGTCGTCCAGCCCGGCCGGCCGGATATGCAGGTCGCGCATCAGCGCAATCAACGGATCGGCGAGCGACGACATCAGCGGCAGGAACAGCTGCATCCGGCCCGCGAGCGCCTGCGCACGCGCGAGGATGCGCGGATGCGCATGGTCGTAGCTCAGCTGGCTCAGCAGGAATTCGAGGCCCGTGATGGTTGCCGCGAGTCGTTGCCGGCACGCGGACAGCGCCTTGCCGGCAATGTGCCCGGACAGCGTCTCGCGGCCGTAGAACGCGGCGTCCTTGAACCATGCGTCGGTACGCTCGATCAGCGTCGGCGCGAGCCGGTTCGGGAAGATGGCGCTGCCGACCACGCTCGCGCAGACGATGCCGAGCACGATCTCCTCGGTACGCGCTATCGCGACGTCGAACACGGTGGACGGATCGGTCACGGTCGGCAACGCGACCAGCGGCATCGTATAGCCGGCGAGCATGAACACGTAGCTGCGCGCGGTGCGGTCGGAGATCGCGAGGTAGAGCAGCGTGCCGCACCAGGTGGCGACGATGATCGCGAACAGCAGCGGCGTCTCGACGAACGGCGGCACGAAGAAGATCGCGGCCGCCGCGCCGAGCGCGGTGCCGAGCGCGCGATACAGCGCCTTCGAGCGTGTCGCGCCGACGAACGGGTTCGACACGATGTAGACGCTCGCCATCGCCCAGTACGGGCGCGGCAACTGGAAATACAGGCCGAGGTACAGCGCCAGCATCGACGCGGCGAACGTCTTGCCCGAGAACAGCCAGTCGCGAAGGCTCGGATAGGTCATGACGTGGCGTTGCCGGTGCGGGATGCGCGCGCGGCGGGCGTGGGCGATTCGGATGCATTGAATGCGTCGAGCACGCGCAGCGTCGCTTCGAGATCGGCGCGCGTGACCTCCTTGAGCACCTGCGCACGCAGCACGCGCAGGTCTTCCTCCATCTTCGCGGTGACCGCGCGGCCGGCGGCCGTCAGCGAGATCGTCTTCGCGCGGCGATCGTGCGGATCCTCGTCGCGGCGCGCAAGGCCGGCCGCGCACAGCTGGTCGAGCAGGCGCACGAGCGACGGCCCTTCGATGCCGACGTGTTCGGCGAGCGTGCCTTGCCGCACGCCTTCGCCGAGGCGCCCGGCGATCAGCAGCGGGGTCGCGCAGGCCTCGGACACGTTGTACGCGTTCAGTACGCCGTCGCTGGTGCGGCGCCACTTGCGCGCGGACAGCACGAGCAGGCTGCTGACGGCGAGGCGGAGGTCGTGCAGATTGGTCATGGGCGAGATGATAGGGGCAAAATAATTCGATAGCAAACTATCGTTTTTGTCACCCGTATGACACGTCGTGGCCGGCCCGTCTGAAGCAATTTAGGCGGCGTGCCGGCGGTGGTCAAGCCGCAAGGATGTCGGCCCGGCCCGCGCGCGGCGACCGCGATCGAATGATCAGACGAAATCCGTCCGGCGCGGCCACGGGGAGGGGGAGGCAGGTTCGAAGCCGGGAATCGGGAAGGGAATCGGGAAGGGATTCGGGAAATCCGGCTTCGCGAAACGGTGCGCGGCGTGCATATTGAAGCCGTTGCAAGCCTCCCGGAGATTCCGCACGTGTCCACCCCATCCTCGCAGCCGTCCGCCCCGGCGTCGCTCGACGCGTGGCTCGGCAAGACCGAAACGCTCGGCGACGACATCACCGCGTTCCCGCTGAACGCGCTGGCCGCCACGCTCGACCGCCCGTCGCCCGGCGACGTCGTGCCGCCGATGTGGCACTGGCTCTATTTCCTGCCTGTCGCGCCGCTGGCCGAAGTCGGCCCCGACGGCCACCCGAGGCGCGGCGCTTTCCTGCCGCCCGTGCCGCTGCCGCGCCGCATGTGGGCCGGCGGCCGTCTGACATTCCATGCGCCGTTGCGCACCGGACGGCGCGCGATGCGCGAATCGACGATCGTGAACCTCGAGGACAAGACGGGCCGCAGCGGCCGGCTCGTCTTCGTGACGGTGCAGCACCGGATCGAGTGCGACGGCGTGCTGTGCGTCGAGGAGGAGCACGACATCGTCTATCGCGATGCGCCGCAGCCGGGCGCACCCGCGCCGAAGCCGATCGCGGCGCCGGCAGGCGAGGCGTGGTCGCGCACGGTCACGGCCGACGCGGTGCTGCTGTTCCGCTATTCGGCGCTGACCTTCAATGGCCACCGCATCCACTACGACCGCAGCTACGTGACGCAGGAGGAGGGTTATCCGGGGCTCGTCGTGCACGGCCCGCTGATCGCGACGCTGCTCGTCGATCTCGTGCGGCGCGAACGGCCCGATGCCGTGCTCGCGAGCTTTGCGTTCCGCGCGGTGCGCCCGACGTTCGACGGGGAGCCGTTCACGCTGTGCGGCAAGCCGTCGGACGACGGCAAGACGATCGAGCTGTGGGCGAAGGATCGCGACGGCTGGCTGACGATGCAGGCCACCGCGACCGTTGCGTGACGGGCACCGTTCGGTTCGTCCGCGACGCGGCAGGAGCCGTACGCGGACGACCGCTGGTGCCCGCCGCAGCTGCTCGGGCGGGCATGCGCGCGGGCCCCGGCGCTTGTCGCGAAACCGCTGTAAGCTGCGAGCAGGCCGCATGCCGTCGTGCCGGACGGTGCGGCGCGCGGCCGGCCCTTCCACCTTCCACGCATCGCATCAGGAGCACGTATCTTGGCCACCTACATTGTGTTTACACGTGAAAGCACGCAGGACCAGCACGAACTCGACGTCTACCAGAGCAAGGTCGGCGCGACGCTCGCCGGGCATCCGGTCAAGGTGCTCGCCGCTTACGGCCCGCAGGAAACACTGGAGGGCGAAGGCCCGGAAGGTGTCGTGATCGTCGAGTTTCCGTCGAAGGAAGCCGCGCACGCGTGGTATCACGGCCCCGAATACCAGGACGTCGTCCAGCATCGTTTCAAGGGCGCGCGCTATCGCGCCGTGCTGGTCGAGGGCGTCTGAACGACCCGCATCGGGCGCTTCCGGCGGCGCGCTGCGACGCCGGGCGCCCGGCACGCCCATGAACACATCGAACCCCGCCACTGCGACCGTCCGACCGCCGATGGGCCGCGCCACGACCGTGCTGCTCGCGATCAGCGTCGTGCTCTATCTGGTCGCCATGTTCACCGCGCCGTTCCGCACGGGCGCACCCGATCCGCATCCGTGGGCCGACGGCTGGCAGGTGCTGCTGACCGGCTGGATGGGCCTTTTCTTCGGCATCTTCGCGTGGCTCGCGAACCCGCTCGTGTTCGCGGCCTGGTGGCTGATCGCGAAGCGCCGGCGCACGCAGGCGGTCGCGCTGGCCGGGCTCGCGCTGCTGTTCGGGTTGAGCTTCCTGACGCAGCATCGGATCGTCGTCAATGAAGCCGGCGGGGTCGAGCCGGTTCATCTCGATGCAATCGGCTACTGGTGCTGGCTCGCGGGTTTCGGCGCGGCCGCAATCGGCGCCGCGCTGTTGCCGGGGCGAACCGGGACGCGCGCGGCAGGTTGATGCGGGCGGCCCGCACCAGCCTGCCGCCACCGCTTATCGAACGTGCGGCTGCAACGCGCGCAACCAGTACGACACCGCCACCGCACCGCCATCCGGCGTGCCGATCGCGCGCTCGCCGAGATAACTTGCACGCCCCGCGCGCGGCGTCATTTGCGTGGTTTCCTGGGCACCGTGCTCGGCGGCTTCGACCGCCGCCGCCCATGCGCCCGCGGGATCGCGATCGTTGTCGAGCGCCCGTTCGAATGCCGCGACGGCCGGCACCAGCGCATCGAGCATCGTCCGGTCGCCGGCGTGCGCGCCGCCCAGTTCGCTGATCGAATCCACCGCGCCGTGGAACGCCGCGGCCCAGTCGCGCGCCGACGGCTCGACGACATCGGCCAGCCGGCGGGATGCGCGCAGCAGCGCGGTCGCATAGAACGGCCCCGAACTGCCGGCGATGGCGCGGCGCAACGCGGCGCCGAGCGCCGCGAGTACGCCGGCCGGCGAGCCGTATGCGGTTTCCGGCAGCGCGAGGATCGCCTGTGCGGCGCGCAGCATGCTCGCACCGAGATCGCCGTCGCCGGCGGCCGCATCGAGGTCCGTCAGCGTCTGCTCATGATCGATCAGCGTCTGCGCGACCGCGTGCAGTGCCGGTTGCAGGCGCGCGGCCCACGCGCGGCCGGTCGCATCGAGCGGCGGCAGCGGCGCTTCTTGCGCAGCGGCCGCGGCCACGCGGATCTGCGTATTCACCGCGCCGCCGCCCGGCCATGCGCGCGCCTGCGTCGGCGCGTCGAGCAGCACCGCGCGTTCGTCGTTCAGCCGCAGCACGGAAATCGAGCAGCCGGGCATGTTCAATGCCGACAGGAACGTGCCGGCCCACGCGCGTGAGACGACGATGCCGCGCCGCGTCAGGTTGTCGTGCGCGGCGCGCAGCACGATGGCGAGTTCCATGTCCGGCGTCGCACCGAGGCCGTTGACGAACAGCGCGACGCGTTCGCCGCGGTCGAGCACGAGATCGGCGACGATGCTCGACAGCAGCGTGTCGGCCAGCGCATCGGCCGGCAGCGGCGCGCGGCGTTCGACGCCTTTCTCGCCGTGGATGCCGAGGCCGAGTTCGATCTCGTGATCGCCAAGGCTGAAGCCCGACTTGTCGGCGCCGGGGATCGTGCAGCCGTCGAGCGCGACGCCCATCGTGCCCAGCTCGGCCGCCGCGTCGCGCGCGATGGCCGCGACGCGTGCGAGCGGCAGCCCGCGCGCGGCAGCCGCGCCGGCGAGCTTGTGGATCAGCACGGTGCCGGCGATCCCGCGCCGCTGGCCGCGCTCGACGCGGCCGCGCAGCGAGACGTCGTCGGCGACGATCACCGTTTCGACCGGAATGCCTTCCGCGCGCGCGAGCTCGGCGGCGAGCCCGAAATTGAGCCGGTCGCCCGTGTAGTTCTTCACGATCAGCAGTGCGCCGTTCGGGCCCGCGCTGGCGCGGATCGCGGCGAGCACCGCGTCGGTGGACGGCGACGTGAACACTTCGCCGCAGACGGCCGCGCTCAGCATCCCTTCGCCGACATAACCGCCGTGCGCGGGCTCGTGGCCGCTGCCGCCGCCGGAGAGGACGGCGACGGGGCGCTGCGCCGGCTCGGGCAGCGGCTGGCGGACGAGCACGTGCTCGTCGCCGAGGATCGCGACATGCGGCGACTGTCGCGCGATGCCTTCCAGCATTTCTCGGACGACATCGGACGGGCGGTTGACAAGCTTTTTCATGGCGACGGGTTCCGGACGGGTGAACGAGGCACGGCCGGGCCCGCACGGGCGCCGGACGGCCTTTCGTGTTGCGGAGGATCGTGCGTGCGCCCTGTCGCCGGGCCCGGGCGGTCATGCAACGGACGACCGGATGCGGGAGGGGAACGAGGCGCGCGCCTCGCGCCACGATACATCAGGTTCGAACCTTGCCGCACGGATCGCGGCGCGAAACGCACCGGAGCGGGGCGGCGGCGTGCTCCCATGCGCGGCTACTTCATTGCCGCGATCTCCTTCGCGCGAATCAGCCTGGCGCGCAGCACGTTGCGGCTGATGCCGAGCAGCCGTGCGGCCTGGATCTGGTTGCGGTGGCTGAAATCGAACGCGACACGCATCACGGTGTCCTCGATGCGCTCGAACAGGTTGCCGTGATCCTCGTCGAACAGCGCACGCAGCGCGCGTTCGAGTGCAGCCTGCGCGCCGGTTGCCGGGCCGGGTTCCTGCGCCTGTGCATGCTCGGCGGCGGCCGTCACGTCGGGCGCCGCCAGATGCAGGTCGGCCTCCTGCAGTGCGTCGTGGCGGCTCACGAGCAGCGCGTGATGGATCACGTTCTCGAGTTCGCGGATATTGCCGGGCCAGCCGTATGCCTGGAGCCGGCGCTCGGCGCGCGGGTCGATGCTGCGCGGCCCGTAGCCGAGGCGGCTTCGGTAGTCGTCGAAGAAGTGGCGGGCGAGCGGCAGGATGTCGCCGGGGCGTTCGCGCAACGTCGGCACCGCGAGCTGCACGACGTTGAGCCGGTAGAACAGGTCGCCGCGAAACTGCCCGTGCGCGACGGCCTGCTGCAGATCGACGTTGGTCGCGGCAACCACGCGCACGTCGATCGGCACGCCCGTGCGCGAGCCGAGCCGCACGACCTCGCGCTCCTGCAGCACGCGCAGCAGCTTGACCTGCATCGACAGCGGCAGGTCGCCGATCTCGTCGAGAAACAGCGTGCCGCCGTTCGCGGCTTCGAACCAGCCGGGCTTCGCGCTGAACGCGCCCGTAAACGCGCCTTTCTCGTGGCCGAACAGTTCACTCTCGACGAGCGTCTCGGAGAAGGCGCCGCAGTTCACCGCGACGAACGGCCCGTTGCTGCGGCGACTGAGGCCGTGCACGTGCCGCGCGATCAGTTCCTTGCCGGTGCCGGTCTCGCCGACGATCAGCACGTTCGCGTCGCTCGGCGCGACCAGGCGAATCCGTTCGAGGAGCGCGACCGAGCGCGGATCGACGAACACCTGCGCGCGGGCGCGAATGGACGTCGCCAGCGCGGGCCGGTCGGGCAGCGTGAGGACGGGCGCGGCGTCGGGCCACGCATCGGAAGGGGAGCGGTTCACGAGTAGAAGCCCGGCGTCGGCCAGGTTCGCTTGAGCGCCCATTCGCCGATCTCGCGAATCTTGTACGCGAGCGGATCGTGGAGCGTATGGGTGCGCAGGTTGCGCCAGTGCCGGTCGAGCCGCAGCGCGCCATGCGTCGCGCGTGCGCCGGCGACGTCGAACATGCGCGTGCAGAGATCGAGCCCGGTGCGGGTGGCCGACACCTTTGCAGCGGCCGTGGCGAGCGCGACCTCGCCGCGCTCCGCATGCGTGAGCGCCGCGTCGCGCGCCCACGCGGCGTCGAGGCGATCCGCCGCGCGGTCGGCGAGCACGCGCGCGGCTTCGAGCCCGACCCAGAATTCGCCGTACTGGCCGAGGATGTACGGATCGTCGCCGGTGCTCGCGACCTGCGCGCCGGGCCACGGCCGCGCTTCGTGCAGCGTGTAGTGCCGCGCGTCGCTGAACGCGGCTTCGGCGATGCCGAGATACACGTTCGTCAGCACGAGCTGCGCGACGAGCGGGCGCAGGCACGCGAACGGCGTCGACAGCGGGCCCGGGTCCGTCAGCAGTTCGTGTTCCTCGACGCGCACCTTCTCGAACGTGACCGTGCCGCTGTCGGTCTGCCGCTGGCCGATGTTGTTCCAGTCGTCGGCGATCGAGATGCCGCTGCGCTGCGTCGGCACGGCCGCGATCAGGAACGCGCGCGTCTGCGCGTCGTGCGCGGACGCGATCAGCATCTGCGAATCGAGCGCCCCCGAACAAAAACTCTTCTGGCCGCTGAACTCGTGCCATGCGCCGCGCGAACGGCTGACCGTGCGTTCGTCGAGCGGATTCAGCGCATTGCCCCAGAACCACTGCTGGCGCGCGGTTCGCTCGAACCACGACTCCCACTGCGCGGGCGTGCCGAACAGCCGCACGGTCGCGAGCATCAGGTGATGGAAGCCGAACACGTGCGCGAGCGAACTGTCGGCGGCCGCGAGCACGCGGACCGCGTCGAACGTCGTGCGCCAGCTTGCGCCGAGGCCGCCGTAGGCGGTGGGGATGCTCAACGCGAGGAGGCCGCTGTCGCGCAACTGGTCGCGCTCGGCCTTCGGCGTGCCGCCCTGCTGGTCGCGTTCGGCCGCAGTTCGTGCAAAGCCGGCCGCCAGGCGCCCGGCGGTTTGCAGCGCGTCGGGAGGGGCCGGTTCGTCGCGGGACGGCGCGACGACGCGCAGGCTTTCCGCGCGGGGCGATACGGAAATGGATGTCATGGCGATGAATGCGTCGGGTCGCTGCACGAAAACGGCCGGGCTGCATCGGGCGTTGCCGACCGGGTGCTGCGTGATCAGCAGAGTGTTCAACGTTTTGCGCAACGCGGGAAACATCGATTTCTGATAACCAATGCCGGATTGCTGCGCTGGACGCCGCGCGCCTGCCGGAATCCGTGCAGAAGCGGAAAAATGCGCCCGCCGCATACCGCGCTGCTGATTACGCAGCAGTGCATCAGCAGCGCTGTTTCCCCCAGTTCATCGTGCTGCGGAATATGGTTGTGATGCCGTGGCTGGCACGCTTATCAACGTGTGTCGATCGGCGGGTGTGCCACGACAGGCCGTCGATCGCGATGCATTTCGTCATGCAGATGATCGATTTTCATCGCCTTCGTCGAAATGGCACGCTCCTTGCTGACCCATGACGTGGCGGGTGCATCGGCACCCGATTCGACAATGGGAATGCAACCGATGAGCAATGCAATCAACGTGGTCGCGATATCGGGCGGCCTGCAGCGGCCGTCGCGCACGCTGGCGCTGACCGACGCGATCGTCGCGGCACTCGGCGCCGCGCTGCCGATCGACACGCGGCTGATCGAACTCGGCGAGATCGGCAGCCGGCTGGCCGGCGCGCTGACGCGCGCGCAGGTGCCGGCCGACCTCGACGCGCAGATCCGTGCGATCGAGACGGCCGATGCACTCGTCGTCGCGAGCCCCGTGTATCGCGCGTCGTACACGGGCCTCTTCAAGCACCTGTTCGACCTTGTGCATCACGAGGCGCTGGTCGACGTACCCGTGCTGCTCGCCGCCACCGGCGGCAGCGAGCGTCATGCGCTCGTGATCGACCATCAGCTCCGGCCGCTGTTCAGCTTCTTCCAGGCACGCACGCTGCCGATCGGCGTGTATGCGTCCGAAAGCGATTTCGACCAGTACCAGATCGCGAGCCCGGCGCTGCGTGCGCGCATCGCGCTCGCCGTCGATCGCGCGGTGCCGCAGCTGCGCCCGCATGCGCTTTCCGTCGCGGCCGCTTAGGCCGCCTGCGTTTTCCCTTCCGACCAGGACACACTCATGAGCCATACCGACCCTTCCGCCGACGGCGTCAAGTTCGCCTACTGGGTACCGAACGTCAGCGGCGGCCTCGTCGTCAGCACGATCGAGCAACGCACCGACTGGAGCCTCGAATACAACCAGCAGCTCGCACGCACGGCCGAGGCGGCCGGCTTCGAGTACGCGCTGAGCCAGATCCGCTTCACGGCCGGCTACGGCGCCGAATACCAGCACGAGTCGGTGTCGTTCAGCCAGGCGCTGCTGCATGCGACGACGAAGCTCAAGGTACTCGCCGCGATCCTGCCGGGGCCGTGGCACCCGGCCGTGGTCGCGAAGCAGCTCGCGACGATCGACCACATCTCGAATGGACGCATCGCGATCAACGTCGTGAGCGGCTGGTTCAAGGGCGAATTCACCGCGATCGGCGAGCCGTGGCTCGAGCACGACGAACGCTACCGGCGCTCGAAGGAATTCATCCAGGCGCTGAAAGGCATCTGGACGCAGGACAACTTCACGTTCAAGGGTGATTTCTACCGCTTCAACGACTACACGCTGAGCCCGAAGCCGGTGCAGAAGCCGCATCCGGAGATCTTCCAGGGCGGCAGCTCGCGCGCGGCGCGCGACAACGCGGCGAGCGTGTCGGACTGGTATTTCACGAACGGCAATACGCCGGAGAACCTGAAGGCGCAGATCGACGACATCCGCGCGAAGGCGGCGGCGAACAACCATCGCGTGCGCATCGGCGTCAACGCGTTCGTGATCGCGCGCGATACGGAGGAAGAGGCGCAGGCTGTGCTCGACGACATCATCCGGCACGCGCACGTCGAGGCTGTGCACGCGTTCGGCGATGCGGTGAAGCAGGCCGGCAAGGCCTCGCCGGAGGGGGAGGGCAACTGGGCGAAATCGACGTTCGAGGATCTCGTGCAGTACAACGACGGCTTCCGCACGAACCTGATCGGTACACCGCAGCAGATCGCCGAACGGATCGTCGCGCTGAAGGCGATCGGCGTCGATCTCGTGCTCGCGGGGTTCCTGCATTTCATCGAGGAGGTCGAGTACTTCGGCCAGCGCGTGCTGCCGCTCGTGCGCGAACTCGAGGCGCGACGGCAGGCGGTTGCCGCGTGATGCGGGGGCCGGTGCGCGGCGGGCACGAACGCGTGCCGCGCGCCGGCCGATCGAAGGGGCGACACCGGCGGTTCTCGCGGGTCGACCCGGTTTGACGTTTCGGATATCGAAACAGGGGGGCGGCGGATGCTTCCCGGCGCCGCCGGCCGGTTCATGAGCTTTGCCGGAATCGACATGTCTACGGAAATCATCGAAGAAAACGTGCAACCGCAAGCGGGCGCCACGCCCGTTCCCGTCATCGGCTCGGATGCCGAGGCGCTCGACGTCGCGCGTCAGGTCGCGGCACGGCTGGCCGAGCATGCCGCGTTGCGCGACCGCGAGCGGAAGCTGCCGTTCGACGAGATCGAACTGTTCTCGTCGAGCGGGCTGTGGGGCATCACCGTGCCGCGCGAATACGGCGGCGCGGAGGTGTCGAACGTGACGCTCGCGGAAGTGATCGCGATCGTTTCAGAGGCGGACCCGTCGCTCGGCCAGATCCCGCAGAACCACTATTGCCTGATCGAGGACATCCGCCTCGAGGGCAGCGATGCGCAGAAGCGCTTCTTCTTCGATCTCGTCCTGAAGGGCACGCGCTACGGGAACGCGTTTTCCGAAGCCGGCGGCAAGAACGTGCTCGATATCCGGACGCGCGTGCATCGCGACGGCGACACGTTCGTGCTGAACGGCCGCAAGTTCTATTCGACCGGCACGCTGTTCGCGCACTGGATTCCGGTACTCGCGCTCGACGAGTCGGACCAGGCCGTGCTCGCCTTCGTGCGGCAGGGTGCGCCGGGGCTGACCGTCGTGGATGACTGGAGCGGCTTCGGGCAGCGCACGACCGCGAGCGGCACGGTGATCGTCGAGAACGTGCGCGTGAGCCCGTTCGAAATCTTCCACACGCAGCGTTCGTACGATCGCCCGACCTTCGCGGGCCCGTTCGCGCAGATAACGACCGCCGCGATCGACCTCGGGATCGCGCGCGCCGCGCTGCAGGACACGATCGCGTTCGTGCAGCAGCATGCGCGCCCGTGGATCGACAGCGGCGTCGAGCGCGCGAGCGAGGACCCGCTGACGGTCGCGCAGATCGGCGACATCGCGTACCGCGTGCACGCGGCCGAAGCGCTGCTCGCGCGCTCGGGCCGCTTCGTCGATGCGGCGAAGCGCGGGCCGGGCGAGGAAACGGTTGCGCAGGCCGCGATCGCGGTGGGCGAGGCGAAGATCGCGACGACCGAGGTGGCGCTGCTTGCCGCGAGCAAGCTGTTCGAGCTCGGCGGCAGCAAGTCGACGCTGGCGAAATACAACTTCGACCGCCACTGGCGCAACGCGCGCGTGCATACGCTGCACGACCCGGTGCGCTGGAAGTATCACGCGATCGGCAACTACTACCTCAACGGTGTGAAGCCCGCGCGCCATTCCTGGAACTGACCGGCTCGCGCCGGCCGCCGTCACCCCCTCACCCTCACCACTACCGCCGCGGACAGCACGCACGCGGCGCCGCTTCATTCCTGACGAGGTCAATCGATGAGTCATCCAGCAAGCCCCGCGCAGGCACTGCCCGCGCAGCATGCCGTACCGCCGGCGGGCGGCCTGCGGCGCAACTACCTGAGCCTGCCCGAACTGATTGCGCAGTCGATCGGCCTCGTCGGCGTGTCCGGCGGGATCGGCGTGCTGATCCCCGCCGTCTTTGCGACGGCCGGCAACGGTACGTGGCTCGCGTACCTGTTCGCGATCGTCGCGCTGCTGTTTGCGTCGTGGAGCATCTCGGTGTTCGCGCGCGATTCGGCGTCGCCGGGGGCGCTGTATGCATACGTGTCGGCCGGCATCGGGCCGGTCTGGGGAGCGATCTGCGGCTGGTCGCTGCTGATTGCCTATGCGGTGGCCGCCGCGGGCATCCTGCAGGGGACGATCAACACGTTTCTCGTGCTGGGCCGCGAGACCGGGCTGCTCGGCGGCGCGACGCCGCTCGGCGCCGTGCTCGGGCTCACGGTCGTCACCGCGTTCGCCGCGTGGTACATCGCGTTTCGCGACATCCGGCTGTCCACGCGTTTCACGCTGTTCGTCGAACTCGCGACGCTGTTGCTGATCGCCGTCGTCGTGATCGGGACGATCGCGTTCGGCGGGCATCCGGTCGATCGCGCGCAACTGACGCTCGAAGGCGTGAAGCCGACCCAGCTGCAGCTCGGGATGGTGCTCGCGTTCTTCAGCTTCACGGGGTTCGAGAGTGCAACCGTGCTCGGCGCGGAAGCGCGCGACCCGTTCCGCGCGATTCCGCGCGCGGTGCTGATCAGCGTCGTCGGGCCGGCGATCCTGTTGGTGATCGGCGCGTACGGGATGGTGAGCGCGTTTCATGGGCAGACGCCGCCGCTCGACCGGGTCGACGGCCCGCTCGCGGTGCTCGCGCATCGGCTCGGCGCCGGCTGGGTCGGCGTGCTGATCGACGCAGGCGTGGCGTTGAGCTTCTTCGCGGCGTTCTTTTCGTCGATCAATGCGGCGGCGCGGATCGTCTATACGTTCGGGCGGCAGGGCGTGCTGCATGCGTCGACGGGTCACGCACACGAGCGCAATGCGACGCCGCACGTCGCGGTGGCGCTGATCGCGGTGCTGGCGCTGGTCACCGCGCTGGTATTCACCGCGCGCGGCACCGCGCTACTCGACTCGTATGGCTATCTCAGCTCGATTGCCACGTATGGCTGGCTGCTTGCATACGTGCTGGTGGCGATCGGCGCGCCGCTCTATCTGCGCCGCCAGCGCCGGCTTCGCGCGCGGCATGTGGCGATCAGCGTCATTGCGGTCGTGCTGCTCGCGATTCCGCTGGCCGGCAGCGTGTATCCGGTGCCGGAGGGCGTGTATGCGTGGCTGCCTTATGTGTTCGTCGCGCTGCTGGCGATCGGGCTCGGGTGGTTCCTGGTGCTGCGCGTCCGGTTTCCGGAGAGGCTGCGCGAGCTGGAGGCCGAGTTGCTGACGAAGTGACGGGGCGCGCCGTCGGACTTCGACGCGCCGGTCGGCTGGACGGTGCTTATTCGGTCAAGTCGAAATCTTCCTCGCGGCCGTTCAGTATCGCGGTCAGTGTCCGCAGCCCGGCATCGAGCTGGTCCATGGTCGGCGCGGCCAGTGCGAGCCTTACCGCGTTCGGTGCATGGCCGGACGAGACGGCAAACGTGGTCGACGGCGTCAACCCGATGTCGCGCCGGGCCGCGGCCGCGACCAACGCCTGTGAGCGCCAGTGCGCCGGCAAGGTCAGCCACAGGTGGTAGCACTTGCCGTTGGTCCGGATATCGAAACCCGCGAGACGATCGATTGCCAGCGCCTGGCGCTCGCTCGCATCGATGCGCTTGAGTTGCGCGAGCTCGGCCACGGTGCCGTCGCGCATCAACCGCTGCGCGGCCGCGAATGCGAATCCCGAGGCGGTCCACCCGCCCGAGCGTACCGATGCCATGACGCTTTCGCGTAGCCGCGGCGGAGGCACGACGAATCCCAGGGTCATGCCGGGCGTGACCTTCTTGGACAGGCTGTCAATCACGATGCAGGCGTCCGGAGCGAGCGCGGCCAGTGGCGGTTCGTCGCCGAGGAAGCCGTACACGTTGTCCTCGATGACGGGAATGTCGAGCTTTTCGACCACGCGTAACAGTTCGGCGCGACGCGCGGTGCTCATCGTCATGCCCAGCGGGTTCTGGATGGCCGGCTGGATATAGATTGCCGACAGCCTGGCTTCACGGTGCGCCTTTTGCACTGCGTCGGGACGCACGCCGTCGTCGTCCATCGCCAGCGGTACCAGCGAGATGCCGAGTTTGGCGGCGATGCCCTTGATGAACGGGTAGGTCAGCGCTTCCACGCCGCAGCGCCCGCCTGTCGGAACGACCGCGGCCACGGCTGCGGCAATGCTTTGCCGCCCGTTGCCGGTAAACACGAGCTGGTCCGGCGACGGCGACCATGCCGGTTGCGACAGATAGGCGGCGGCTACGTTTCTGATGGCCGCGGTGCCGATACTGGTGGCCTCGCGCAGCGCGGCATCGAGTTCCGCCGGTCGGTGCAATCCGCTCAGGCTGCGTGCAATCAACGCCGTTTGATCGGGGACGCTCGGATAGTTGAACTCGAGATCGATCCGTACGCCACGCGGTTCCCCGGGCGCCGCCGCACCACGCCGCGTCTCGCCCGACACGAAGGTGCCGCGGCCGACTTCACCTACCACCAGCCCGCGTCGCAAGAGCTCCGTGTAGACCCGGCCCGCCGTCGATGCGGCGATTGCATGCTGGTCGGCGAAAAGACGCTGGGGAGGCAGGCGATCGCCGGGCGCCAGTGTGCCGTCGGCGATTTGCGCGGCAATCGCGTCGGCCAGTTGCAGATACTCGGATTTGGACATGGATTGCACCGATAACAATGATTATTGCACCGAGGTCAATATTCTTATTGCACTGAGATATACGGTGGTGCATTCTGATTTCGTCGAGTCGATTGTACCGGGGCTGCAACGCTTGTACGACTCGGGCGGCAGGCAGTGCACCTGACCGGCGCACTGCATCGTCCCGGCATACCCATTGGAGAGGCAGTATGCATGGAACACGTTCAACCCTGATCGCTCGCATGGCGGCGGCGCAGCTTCGAGCCGGCTCGCGGCAGCCCGCCGTGTGGCGTTCCGTGTCGGCGAGTCGGCCATGACGGCCGCACCGGTCGCGGTGGGGCTGCAACTGACGCTGACCACTATCCTGATCGCGTTCGCGGGCGTGTTCGTGATCGCGTTCATGCGCGGCGCGTTCGGCGGTGGATTCGCGATCATCGGCATACCGCTGCTGTCGCTCGTGATGGACCCGGTGACCGCCGGCGGTCTGCTCGCTCCGCTGTTCATCGCGATGGATCTGTTCGCGCTGCGGTACTGGAAGCCTTCGACATGGTCGAAGCCGGATCTCGTTCTGCTGCTGCCCGGGCTCGTGATGGGTATCGGATGCGGCTATCTGGCATTTCGGTTTCTCGACCATCGGGCCATCGAACTCCTGATGGCGGCGGTCACGCTGATATTCGTCGGCCTGTGGGTGGCCGGCGGCGCGCAGCTGACGGTCCGTCCGCGTTCGCGACCGAAGGCCGTGACCGCCGGTCTCGCGTCGGGCGTCACGACGATGGTCGCGCATTCGGGCGGGCCGCCGCTCGCGATGTACCTGCTACCGCTCGGTCTCGGCAAGGAGATGTACGCGGGAACGACGAGTCTTTTCTTTACCGTGGGCAACGCGCTCAAGGCGGTGCCCTGGATGCTGATCGTGCGGCCGACCATGAACGTCTGGGCATTGATGGCGGTCTGCCTGCTCGCCGTTCCGGCCGGCGTGGTATTGGGCTGGCGGCTGCACGGCAGGCTGGACCAGCGCCTGATCTATCGGATCTGCTACGGATTGCTGGCGGTGACCGCGCTGAAACTCTTCTGGGACGGCGTTTCCGGCTATCTCGCGTGAAGCGGGCGCACTGACGCCCGTTCCCGGTGCCGGTGCGAAGTCCTTGCGAATGACAGGTAATCAGTAGTGCAGATTTAGTTTACCTGACCAACAGGAGTGTGTATGTCGACTGATACTTCTTTGCGGACGCCGTCGCGGCGTCATTTCATGGGCGTAGCCGCGACCGCCGCGGTGGCAGGTTCATTGAGCCGCCTCACGTTTGCCGAAACCGAAACGAGCCGGGCCGTCGTGGGCGTTGCCCGACCGGCCGGCGGCGACGCGTCCGCCGTGCGCCCGCTGCGGGTGCATGCGCCGGACGTGCAACTTGCCGAGCTGCGGCGGCGGATCAACGCAACGCGCTGGCCCGAACGGGAAGCGGTCGCCGACGCATCACAGGGCGTGCCTCTCGCGACGATGCAGAAACTCGCGCGCTATTGGGCGACCGACTACGACTGGCGCAAGGTCGAAGCGACGCTGAACGCACTTCCGCAGTTTGTCACCCGGCTCGACGGGCTCGACATTCATTTCATCCACGTTCGCTCGAAACATCCGGATGCGTTGCCCGTCATCGTCACGCACGGATGGCCCGGCTCGATCATCGAGCAACTGAAGATCATCGGGCCGCTGACCGATCCGACGGCCTTTGGCGGCACGGCATCGGACGCGTTCGACGTGGTGATTCCATCGTTGCCGGGCTACGGGTTCTCGGGCAAGCCCGCTGCGACCGGCTGGGACCCCGTGCGCATTGCGCGCGCGTGGATCGTCCTGATGAAACGCCTCGGATACCGGCGTTACGTGGCGCAGGGTGGCGACTGGGGTAATGCCGTGACCGAGCAGATGGCGCTGATCGCGCCGCCGGAACTCGTCGCGATTCACACGAACATGCCGGCCACGGTGCCGGACGATATCGCGAAGGCACTCAAGTCCGGTGAGCCCGCGCCCGCCGGTTTGCCGCCGGACGAACGGCACGCGTACGAGCAGCTCGATCGTTTCTACAGGCACGGCCTCGGTTATGCGCAGGAAATGGCGAACCGCCCGCAGACGCTGTACGGCATCGAGGATTCACCGGTCGGGCTCGCCGCATGGATGCTTGACCACGACGCGAGCGGCCTCGCGCTCATCGCGCGCGTTTTCGATGGCCATACCGAGGGACTGACGCGCGACGACGTGCTCGACAACGTCACGCTCTACTGGCTGACCCGCACGGGCGTCTCGTCGGCGCGCCTGTACTGGGAGAGCAAGCTCGAATTCTTTGCGCCGAAGCATGTGACCATTCCGGTGGCCGTGAGCGTGTTTCCGGATGAAATTTACGCCGCGCCGAAGCGTTGGGCGCAGGCCGCATATCCGAAACTGATTCACTACAACCGGTTGCCCAGTGGCGGGCATTTCGCAGCCTGGGAGCAGCCGAATGCGCTGTCGGAAGAACTGCGTGCGAGCTTCCGGTCACTGCGCTGAACGCATTCGCCCGACCGTATGATTCGCGGATCACGCCACACCCGCCATCCTCGACGCATCGACCACCATCTGCACGCCGAGCCCGCCGAGGATGAGCCCCATCGCCCAGCGCTGGGCGAGCAGCAGCGTCGGGCGCCCGTGCAGGAACTTCGCGATGCTGCTGGAACAGATCGCCACCGTCCCGTTCGCGCAGGCGAATGCGGCGATCAGCAGCGAACCGAGAAACAGCGACTGGCCGAGCACGCTGCCGTTCCGGTAGTCGATGAACTGCGGCAGCAACGAAATGAACAGCATCGCGAGCTTCGGGTTCAGCACGCTGGTCGTCGCGCCCATCGCGAGCAGCCGCAGCGGCCGCTCGCTGGGCAACGCCCGCACCTCGAACGGCGAGCGGCCGCCGGGCCTGACGGCCTGCCATGCCAGATACAACAGGTACGCCGCACCGATCACGGCCAGCCCGCTGCCCGCATAGGGCACGCTCATGAACAGCGTGGTGATGCCGAACGCCGCGCCGAACATGTAGAACAGGTACCCGATCATCACGCCACCGAGTGAAATGAGCCCCGCCGTGCGGCCCTGCGCGATCGAGCGCGACATCACGTAGACCATGTTCGGCCCGGGCGTGACCGCGAGCATGCCGCCGATGACGAGAAACCCGTAGAGCGATCCGGACGTATGCATGTCTGACGATTCCTGCAACGAGTGAGTGCTGACGGGAATCATTGTCCGATCGTGGAGGCGAACAGTAAAACGGGATAAACTGAATCGATTGATCAGTTTTTCTGAATATGATGAAAAAGCTCGACCTCGATGTGCTCGCGATGGTGGTGGCCGTCGCCGAATCCGGATCGTTCGCTCAGGGCGCGCAGGCCGTGCACCGGTCGCCGTCGGCGGTGAGCATGCAGATCAAGGCGCTCGAAGACGCGCTCGGCAAGCCGCTCTTCATCCGCGACACGCGCAACGTGACGCCGACCGGCGAAGGCACGATGCTTGCCGAATACGGCCGCCGGATGCTGGCGATGCGCGACGAGGCCTGGGCGTCGGTCGTGCGCCCGGAGATTCGCGGCCGCGTGACGATCGGCGTGCCCGATGACTACATTTCGTCGCTGCTGCCGCAGGTGCTCGGCAAGTTCGCCGCGATGCATCCGCGCGTGGAAGTGCGCGTGATCGGCCAGCCGAGCAGCGCACTCGTGCCGATGCTGAAGGACAACACGGTCGACCTCGCGTGCCTCACGCGGATCAAGGGCGTGACCGGCGAGCTGATCCGGCTCGAACCGCTCGTGTGGGCCGGGTCGCCGAAGCGCAACGTGTGGGAGGAGCGGCCGCTGCCGGTGGCCTTTTTCACGCACGGCGGCAGCATGGCGCGCGATCACGCGGTCAAGGCGCTGAACCGGCGGAAGATCCCGTACCGGATGTCGTACGAGAGCCCGAGCCACCTCGGCCTCCTCAGCATGGTGGAGGCCGGGCTCGCGGTCGCGCCGCTGGCGCGCTGCTGCATTCCCGATCATCTCGTGCAGCTGTCGGAAAGCCACGGGCTGCCGCCGCTGGGCGAACTCGAGGTCGTGCTCGCGCGCAGCGCGCAGTCCGCGCGCCCGCCCTGCGACTACCTGGCCGAGCAGATTCTCGGCGAATGGCGTACCTGAACGCGGGCAGCCCGCCGGCGGCCGTGTTTCAGCACGACTTCAGCAGCCATTCGCGGAACGCGACGAGCGACGGCAGCGTCTCGTTCCCCGGCGGATAGACGAGGTAGTAGCTGCGCTGGCTGGTGATCGCGTCGCCGATCGACACGAGTTCGTTGCGGCCCAGCTCGTCTTCCACCAGCACCTTCGGCACCAGCCCGATCCCCATCCCGGCCCGCACGGCCTGGATCAGGTGCGACGTCAGCTCGAAGCTCGGGCCGATGCGCATCTGCCGATGGTCGAGCCGATAGTGCGAAAACCACTCGGCCCACGCCTGCTGGTTGCTCGTCACGCCGAGCAGCGTCTGTTTCGCGGCCCACGCCGGCGAACGCGCGTCGGCCTTGCGGCGGCTGCCGGGGTCCGGCGGCGCGATCGCGATCAGGAACTCGTTGTACAACCGGTGCGCGTGCAGGCCCGGCCAGTCGCCCGCGCCGACGGTGATGGCCGCATCGAGGTCGTCGTTGAGGAAATCGATGGTGCCGATCCGCGAATGGAGGTGCACGGTCACGCCCGGATGCGCGGTGTAGAAGTCGTGCAGGTGCGGCAACAGCCATTTCGAGCCGAACGTCGGCAAGGTGGCGAGCCGCAGCGTGCCGGCGCCCGCCTGGTGGGACATCGCCTGCAGCGTCGCGCCGCGGATGCGCCCCAGTGCGCCGCTCAGCTCGGCGAAGTAGCGGCGCCCGACCTCGGTCAGCTTCACGGAGCGGCCCTCGCGCCGGAACAGCGGCACGCCGAGTTGATCCTCGAGCGTCTGGACTTGCCGGCTGATCGCGCTCTGGCTCAGCGACAGCTCCTCGGCCGCGCGCGTGTAGCTTTCATGCCGCGCGGCGGCCTCGAACACGAGCAGCAGCGACATGGACGGGGTGAGGCGACGGTAATTCATGAGTTTTATGCAATATTTGCCGGGCGAGAATTCGTTTGTTTCTCGCGGAAATTCCAAAGATACTGGAATTCCCGGTCGCGCGGAAACTTGCCAAAAAATCATGTTTCGGAGCGCGCGAACCGGCCGGCTCCACCCACACTGCGCTTTTGCCCCATGTCGATCGCCTCGTTGCCCCGTCCCGCCAGCCCGCCCGCGAATGCGTACCGTGACTTTCTCGCCGCGCTGCGGGCCGCCGGATTCGCCGGGGAGATCCGCGCGGACCATGCGAACCGGACGGTGCAGGCCACCGACAACTCGATCTACCAGCGCCTGCCGCAAGCGGTGATCTGCCCCGCGCATGCCGACGACGTCCAGCTGCTGGCACGGCTGCTCGCCGAGCCCGCGCATCGCGACGTCGCGGTGGCCGCGCGCGGCGGCGGCACGGGCACCAACGGGCAGTCGTTGACCGACGGCGTGGTCGTCGACCTGTCGCGGAACATGAACCGGATCCTCGAAATCGACGTCGAGCGCCGCTGGGTGCGCGTGCAGGCGGGCGTCGTCAAGGATCAGCTCAATGCGGCGCTGAAGCCGCACGGGCTGTTTTTCGCGCCGGAACTGTCGACGTCGAACCGCGCGACCGTCGGCGGGATGATCAACACCGACGCGAGCGGGCAGGGCAGCTGCACGTACGGCAAGACGCGCGATCACGTGCTCGAACTGGATTTCGTGCTGATGGGCGGCGAGCGGCTGCACAGCGACGCACTCGATGACGAAGAACTGGAGCGCCGCTGCGCGCAACAGGACCGCATCGGCAAGGTGTACCGCACCGCGCGACGCATCAGCGACGACAAGGCCGCGCTGATCGAAGCGAAGTTTCCGAAGCTCAACCGCTGCCTGACCGGCTACGACCTCGCGCACCTGCGCGAACCCGACGGCCGCTTCAACCTGAACAGCGTGCTGTGCGGCGCCGAAGGTTCGCTCGGCTTCGTCGTCGAGGCGAAGCTCAACGTGCTGCCGATCCCGAAGTATTCGGTGCTGGTCAACGTGCGCTACGCGGGTTTCATGGATGCGCTGCGTGACGCGCGCGCACTGCTCGCGCACGAGCCGCTGTCGATCGAGACGGTCGACTCGAAGGTGCTGATGCTCGCGATGAAGGACTTCGTGTGGAGCAGTGTGGCCGAGTATTTCCCGCAGGACGACGCACGTCCGACGCTCGGCATCAACCTGATCGAATTCAGCGGCGACGACGCGGACGACGTCGACGCACGCGTGCGCGCATTCGTCGACCATCTGCGCACCGATGCCAGCGTGGAGCGCCTGGGCCACACGCTTGCGGCCGGCGACGACGCGGTGAAGCGCGTGTATGCGATGCGCAAGCGCGCGGTCGGCCTGCTCGGCAACGTGCAGGGCGAGGCCCGCCCGCAGCCGTTCGTCGAGGACACCGCGGTGCCGCCCGAGAACCTCGCCGCATACATCGCCGAATTCCGCGCGCTGCTCGACGGCCACGGGCTGCAATACGGGATGTTCGGCCACGTCGACGCGGGCGTACTGCACGTGCGCCCGGCGCTCGACATGAAGGACCCGAAGCAGGCGGCGCTGGTGCGGCCCGTGTCGGATGCGGTGGCCGAGCTCACGCAGCGCCACGGCGGCCTGCTGTGGGGCGAGCACGGCAAGGGCGTGCGCTCCGAATATGCGCCGGCGTTCTTCGGCGAGCTGTATCCGTCGCTGCAGCAGCTGAAGGCCGCGTTCGATCCGCACAACCAGTTCAATCCGGGCAAGATCGCGACGCCGCCGGATCACACGATGCGGCTGCTGAAGATCGACGAAGTGCCGACGCGCGGCGACCACGACCGGCAGATCGACGAGCGCGTGTGGCAGAGCTACGGCACGGCGATGCACTGCAACGGCAACGGCGCGTGCTACAACTTCGATCCGGACGACGCGATGTGCCCGTCGTGGAAGGCGACGCGCGAACGCGTGCAGTCGCCGAAGGGGCGTGCGTCGCTGATGCGCGAATGGCTGCGCCTGCAAGGGCAGGCCGGCGTCGACGTCGTCGCGGCCGCGCGCGTCCGGCAGCCGTTCCTGCGCGGCCTGGCCGCGCGCTGGCGCAACAGCCGCGCGGCGCGCAACGGCGAGGCCGATTTCTCGCACGAGGTGTACGACGCAATGGCCGGCTGCCTCGCGTGCAAATCGTGCGCCGGGCAGTGCCCGGTCAAGGTCAACGTGCCCGAATTCCGCTCGCGGTTTCTCGAGCTGTATCACCAGCGCTACCTGCGGCCGTTACGCGACTACCTGATCGGCTCGCTCGAATTCACGATGCCGTGGATGGCGCGCGTGCCCGCGCTGTACAACGGGCTGATGCGCGCCGGCTGGGTGCGCACGCTGCTCGAGCGGCACGTCGGCATGGTCGACAGCCCGCTCCTGAGCCGCTTCGATCTCGCCGCCGTGATCCGCGAATGGCGCGTGGAGCCGGCCGACCCGCGGGCGCTCGCCGCGCTGAGCGACGCGCAGCGCGCACGCAGCGTCGTCATCGTGCAGGACACGTTCACGCGCTATTTCGATACCGAGCAGCTGGCGACGCTGATCGAGCTGGCGGCGCGCACGGGTTTTCAGGTGTGGCTCGCGCCGCTCGCGCCGAACGGCAAGGCGCTGCACGTGCAAGGTTTTTTGCGCGCGTTCGAGAAGGCGGCGATCCGCAATGCCGGGCAGCTGGCGGCGCTGGCGCGCTCGGGTGTCGCGCTGGTCGGCCTCGATCCGGCGATGACGCTCACGTATCGGCAGGAATACCTGAAGGTGACGGGGCTCGCCGATGTGCCGAAGGTGGCGCTGCCGCAGGAATGGTTGCTGCAGGCGCTGCCGGAAGCGGACGCGGGCGGCGTGCCGCGCGTCGCCGGTTCGTACCGGTTGCTGCCGCACTGCACCGAGAAGACCAATGCGCCCGACAGCGGCAAGCAATGGGCACAGGTGTTCGCACGACGCGGGTTGCGCTTGCAGGTGCAGGCAACCGGGTGCTGCGGGATGTCGGGCACCTACGGGCACGAAGCGCGCAATCTCGAGACGTCGAAGACGATCTATGCGCAGTCGTGGGCGGCGCACGTCGATGCAGCGGATGGGGAAGGCGAGGCGCTGGCGACCGGCTATTCATGCCGCAGCCAGGTGAAGCGGATGTCTTCGAAGCAGGTGCGCCATCCGTTGCAGGCGCTGCTCGATCACGTGCGGGCGGCGGGAGGATGATCGGGCGTCGCATGGCGCGGTGCCCGTGAGACGACTTCCGTTCCGGCATCGAGCGGCAAGCGGCAAGCGTTGAGCCGCTGTCGACGCATGCCCGCGCTCAGGCGTCGGTCTTCGTCGTTTTTCTGGAACGCGGCTTGTCCGCCGCAGGAAATACGCCGCCGCCGCGCGGCCGTTTCGGTTCGATCCGCATCTGCCGGATCACGCGCCGGAAATCGATCTCGTGCGCGGCCAGCGTGCCGATCAGTTTCGCGATGACCGCGAGGTGGGACGGGACGGTGCCCTTGCTCGAATAGTTCGTGATCGAACTTTCGTTCATCCGGATCAGGTGGGCGAACTCGCGCGCCGTCAGCTGTGCCTTCCTCAACTCCTGTTGGAATTCCGCATACGCCATTGCGCACATGATGCTTCGTCTCCGTGAATCAGAAATCGGCCCGCGCGGCGCCGGTGCCGACGAGTGGCGTTCCCGTCGTGCCGGCGCCGCGGCGGGTTACATCTTCACCTGGTCGAGGAAGGTCTTCTTGCCGCTCTTGTAGCCGTAGATCGAGATGATCCCGTGCGTCAGGTCGCCCTTCGCATCGAAGGTCGTCGTGCCGATCACGCCGTCGTACTTCGTCGCCGGCATCGCCGCGAGGATCTTCGCCGGATCGGTCGAGTTCGCGCGCTTCATCGCGTCCACAGCGATGTAGACCGCGTCATACGCGAACGGCGCATCGAACTTGATGCCCTGGTTGAAGCGCTTCTGGTACTTCGCGAGGAAGTCCGCGCCGCCCGGCATCTTCTCGAGCGCGGCGCCCGCCTGCGAGCACAGCACGTTGTCGGCCGCCGGGCCGGCCAGCTCGGCCAGCGAGTCGGTGCACACGCCGTCGCCGGACAGGATCTTCGCGCGCAGGCCGAGCTGCTTCGCCTGCTTCGCGAGCGGGCCGCCGGTGGCGTCCATGCCGCCGTACATGATCGCGTCCGGGTTCTCGCCCTTGACCTTCGTCAGGATCGCGCGGAAGTCGACGGCCTTGTCGTTGGTCGCGTCGTGCGACAGCACCTTCAGGCCGAGCGCCTTCGCCTTCTTCTCGAACTCGTTCGCGAGGCCCTGGCCGTACGCGGTCGAATCGTCGATCACCGCGACGCTCTTCACGCCCTTCGCCTGCGCGTAGCTCGCGAGCGCCGGGCCTTGCTGCGCGTCGGTCGCGACCACGCGGTACGTCGTCTTGAAGCCTTGCTGCGTGTAGGTCGGGTTCGTGGCCGACGGCGAGATCTGCACGATGCCCGCGTCGCTGTAGATCTTCGACGCCGGGATCGACGTGCCCGAGTTCAGGTGGCCGATCACGGCGACGACCTTGTCGTCGACGAGCTTCTGCGCAACCTGCGTGGCCTGCCGCGGGTCGGCCGCGTCATCCTGCGCATCGAGCTGCAGCGTGATCTTCTTGCCGCCGATCGTCAGGCCCTTCGCGTTGATTTCCTCGACCGCGAGGCGCGCACCGTTCTCGTTGTCCTTGCCGAGGTGCGAGATGCCGCCCGTCGTCGGTTCGACGCTGCCGATCTTGACGACCTGGTCGGCCATCGCGCCCGACGCGGCCGCGAATGCGGCGGCAGCCAGTGCGACGGTGACCAGGGGTTTGCAGCGCATGCCGACAGTGCTTCGTTCCATCTGCCATCTCCGATTTGAATGATCGTTCTATTGGACGTCTCGACCGTCCGACGGCGAGGCCGGGGCGATCGGACGAGTCTCCATACCCATCATGGGCTTCACTTGCATCGCGTCCTGCCCGTCGGCGTGATGCCCGGATGAGCGGGCCGGGGCCTGACGGCGTGCAATTCGTATGAATATATATGAAGCCGATTTTGCGCGCTGCAGCGAATCGCGCCACGGGGCGGGCGCGGCAAGGCCTGCGCCCGAAATCCGGAGGCGCCGGACGCCGGAAATCGTGCGCCGCGGCACGCGATGGATTGCGATTCGCTGTCGACGGCCTTACGGCCGCATCCATTATTCGGCCGATGGCCGGGGCGAAGCCATGGACACTGATGCGCGGTCAATCCGGAACTGTTCGGTCGATTTGTCTGCACAGTTTGGACGGTTGTAAACGCGCATCCGGTTGAGCTGCCGGGTTTCATCGGGATCGATGCCCCTATTGATGCAACTAACGGTCAAGCCCGGGCGGCGCTGGCGAACTGGCGCGAGTCGACAGTCCGCGCCATCCGATCGGCTTAGCAGGTGCCGGGGTTCATCCGACCGGTGCGTTTGACGAGCGTCGGGCTGACTGTGGCCCGATGCGGCGTTGCGCCTAAGCGCGTCCGCGCAACGCCACGAAGATCACGCCGGCGATCGCCAGCAGGCCGCCGCACACCGTCTCGATCCCGGGCCGCTCGCCCGTCAGGACCATCGACAGGGCCGTCGCGACCGCCGGCGTCAGATAGAGGAAGTTGGCGGCGCGCGCCGCGCCGAAGTAGCCGAGTGCGAAGGTCCAGGTCGCGTAGCCCAGCGCGGCCGGGAAGATGCCGAGCATCAGGACGGCCAGCGTCGTGTCGCGCGACCCGCTGCCCAGTGCCCCGAGCGCGCCGGGCAGCCATGGCGCGAGCAGCAGCGCGCCGGCCAGCAGCGTGTAAGCGGTGCAGGCCAGCGCGCCGTATACCGGAATCAGCCGCCGCTGCAGCACGAAATAGCTGGCCGAACACAGGGCCGCGCCGAGAATCAGCGTGCTGCCCGCGCCGAGGACGAGGCCGCCCGGTTGCCCGCGCGCGATCACCGCGATGCCGGCGAGGCTGACGAGCGAGCCGAGCCAGCCCCAGCGATTGAAGCGCTCGCCGAGAAACACGGCGGCCAGCAGGGCCGTGAAGATCGGCAGGGTGTTCACGATGAAGCTCGCCGCGCCGGCCGACACGGTCTGCTCGCCGGTATTGAGCAGCGCGTTGTACAGCGCGATGCCGAGAAAGCCGCACAGCAGGAAGCGCAGCGCATCGCTCCGGGTCGGCACGCGCGGCCGCCGCGCCACCAGCCACGCGACGATCAGCACGGCCGCGGTGGCGAAGCGCGCCGCCGCGAGCTGAAGCGGGGTCAGGCCATGCAGGCCGATCCGGATGAACGGGAAAGCGGACGCCCACGAAACGATCGTGAAGGCGACCGCGCCGGCCGCGACCAGCGGCTGCCGCGCAGTGCGCGACGACGGTGTGGAGAGTGTGTTCATGCGGTGATGATGCGGCGTCGCGAGATGTTAAGCTAGCGCACAGATCAGCATCCAGATATGAAGATGATTCACAGCTCGAGCCGGCGGCCGGCCGGCGCTTCAGCCCGCGCGAAGCGTGGCGCGGCGTTGCCCGCCGCCGCGCCGGCGCCGGCTTCGCGGCCGCCGCTCGCGAGCCTGGAGACGGTGTGCACGGTCGCGCGCGAGGGTTCGTTCCTGGCCGCCGCCGACGTCTCCGGCGTGACGCACGGCGCGATCAGCCGGCGGGTGGCCGCCGTTGAAAACTGGCTCGGCCTGAAGTTGTTCGAACGTCATGCGCGCGGCGTGCGCCTGACGCCGGACGGGCAGCGCTTCGTCGGCCGGATCGAACAGGCGTTCGCGATCATCGACAGTGCGGCCGACCAGTGGCGTTCGCCGCGCGCGCCGCGACTGGTCAGGATGAGCGTGGTGCCGGCGTTCGCGCAGCTGTGGCTGTTCGAGCGGCAGCATGCGCTCGAGAGCGAGGCACCCGCGTTGCAGATCGAACTCGGCATCGATCTTCGCAACGTGGATATCGCCGGCGGCGAAGCGGACCTGTCGGTCCGGTACGGGCGCGGCAACTGGCGCCAGCTCGAAACCCGTGCGTTCATGCCGGAGCGGCTCTATCCGGTCGCGCATCCGCGGCTCGCCGCGCAACTGGCTGCGGAGCGCCGCCGGCGCGGCGATGCCGCGTTGCTCGACATGCCGTTGCTGCACGATTCCGATGTGACCGGCTGGCGCACGTGGTTCGATGCGTTGGGCGTGCCGTTCAAGCCGCGCGTGCAGGACCGCCGGTTCGAGGATTACAACCTCGTGCTGGCCGCGGCCGAGGCCGGGCTCGGCGTGGCGCTGGCGCGCGTACCGCTTGCCGACGCCTATCTCAAGCGCAGCGAACTCGTGCGCGTGAGCCGCCACGAGGTCGATTCGGTGCTCCGGTATTACTTCGTGCACGCGAAGGGGGAGAATCGGCCTGAGGTGCTGGCGTTGATGGAGCGGATGCGGGCGGCGGTGGCGGCCGGCAACTGAGCGAAATGGAAATGGTCGTGGCGACCCGCCGCGGCGGGCCGGCTGGTGCGAAGGACGCGGTGTGCGATTCGAGGCACTAGGCCGGCGCCGCCGGATCGACGACAATGCGTCCGCGAAAAACGATGAGGTGGAGAGATGAACGAAAATCGGAAATGTATGCATCCGTGCGGGTGCAAGCGAGGTCAACAATGAACAGGCCGGACAAATCGTCGAAAGCGCGTGCAGCGCTCGACCAGCTTTTTTCGGGCATGGCGCCCGCGGACGAGACGCGCGCGTCGCGTCCCGGCAACCCGTTCGAAGCGAACGCAAACGAGGCATCCGCCGGCACGGGCGTGCGCGGCGGGATCGAAGTCACGCTGTCGACCCGGATTCAGCTGCGCGGTTATCCGAATGCGGACGCATTCATGAAGCGCATGGCCGAAGCGTGGGGGCTGGATTGGGGGATGTACGACAGCGTCAAGGCCATCGCGACGCTGCCCGCCGGATGGCGAGCGCGCCGGCTTCCGGAAGTCACGCAGATCGTCGACGGGCACGACGTGCTGCGCGCGGAGAGCAGCCTGCAGGGCGGCGAGATGTCGTACCTGAAAGTGCATCCGCGGTACTACATCGACGCACGCAAGGGGTTCGGCTGGGGCAAGTCGTCGAAGGCGTCCGACGATCCGGATCTCGACGGCCCCGACTGGAACTGCTTCGTGGTCGATCGCGAGAAGTCCGTCGAAGTGCATGAATTGACGACCTCGTCGCTGAAAGCCGACATGGACAACGCACGGGCGACCTTGCTGAAATGGCTGGACGAAAACTATCCGAAGCATCGCGATCCGTTCGCTTACTGGACGGATTGCGAACGGGCGTCGTGATGTTGCGTGGCTGCCCGGTTCGGCATCGCGGGCACATGCTGCCCGGCCGGCGCCGGAGCGGAGGCGGCACACGCTGCTTCGATTCCTCGGCCGGTTGCGCCGGGGGCGCCAGTTGAAACGCGCCAGTGTCGTCCCGATTCTCTGGGCGGCGTTCGCCGCGGCGGTCGGCTCGACCGTCGTCGAGCTGCTGCTCTGGCCGATCGCCGGCGATGATGCCATCGGGAACCTGCTGCGCGACGCACGCCTCACGGCCGCCATCGTGATGGGGCGCCGCGTGCTCGACGCTTCCGCCGGCTTCGATCCGCTGGTCATGGCGGTGGCGACCTTCGTGCATCTGGTGCTGTCGCTGGTCTATGCGGCCGTGCTGGCGAAAACGATTCGCACCCTGTCGCTCGCGGCCGCGCTACTCGCAGGCGGCGCGTTCGGCCTCATCCTGTACGGCGTCAACCTGTACGCCTTCACAGCGATCTTCCCGTGGTTCGTTCCGGTCCGTGGTGCGATCACGCTGGTGGCCCATCTGGTATTCGGGATCAGCGCGGCGGCGGCCTGCCGCTTCGCGAGGCGCTAGGCCGGCGCCAGCCGCCAGCCGCGGCATCGACTGTCGAAGGTTCCCGCGTCGGTCAATCGCACCAGACCCCTGGAATAAGCACGCGCGCCGCATCGTTCAGCAGGCAGGAGACCTTGTACGAAGCGGCGGCGCGTTACCGCCGCGTGGTGAATCGTGCGTGAGCAATCCGATGTGTCGGGCGCCGTCAGCGGCGCCACGCGATCGAGTGGTCGGGGGCAATCAGGAGCCGATCATGTGCAACTTGTTTCGAGCCGGGATAGGTATCGTCTGTCTCGGCTGTTCCGCGGCGGTCTTCGCGCAAACGTACGACGATCTGGCGGACGACACGGCCAACTGCCGTGCAGTCGTCGCGCGAGCGAACATCGACGGCACGGACCAGCAAATCGTGGGGCGTGCGTGCCTGCAGGACGACGGCACATGGCAGTTCGTGCAGAGTCCCGATGGTAGTGTTTTATGGTATCCGGCGGTGGACTACCCGTATGCCGACCTGGGGTACTGGGGGCCGCCGCTTTTCATCGGCGCGGGCGTGAGCTTCGTCTTCATCGATCGTTTCCACCACTTCCACCATTTCCACCATTTCGATCCGGTCGTTCACGTCGACGGGATCGAACATCGCCGCTTCGGCGTGCCGATCGGTGCAGGTTTTCACCATGGCGCGTTCCCGGTCGGCGCGCGTCGCGAATTCGGCGGAATGCATGCGTTCGGCGGCATGGGCGGGGCGGGGGGCATGCGGCGACATTAGGCGCGCATTTCCGGCTTGATCGTGCGCCTTCTTCCTGCTGCGCCAGGCATCGGTGCGCTTACAGGATCGACGCGAGTCTCGGCACGCGGAGCAGGAGGCCGGCAATCAGGTAGCACGTGACGCAGGCGACGCCGCCGGTCACGGCGAATTTCAGGAACGGCGACGCCGGCACGGTTCGCCATACGAGGGCGATACCCACCAGCACCGGGGGATGGATGATGTAGATCGTGTACGCGCGCCGGGACAGCGACCGCCATGCGCCCGTCAGTCGATCGAAGCGCCGCTGGAAACGGCTGGCAAGAAACAGGCTCGTTCCCCACGCGACCAGCGGCTCCCAGAATGCGTAGATCACGTCCTGCGGGCGGCCGCGCAATGCAGGAACGTGCTTGGCGAGCAGGTAAGCGACCGGCAGGACAGGGAGTGCCAGCAGTGCGATGCGCCACCACAGTCTGACCTGCCGTGCCGGCAGGTGCTCGATCCAGTGCACGCGCGCGGTCCGGCACCCGGCTGCGTACAACACGACGTAACTCGCGAAGTAGCCGAGCTGCAGCCCCCATACGTTGGTACCTACCGGCCATCGCGACCGCAGCGCGAGTGCCGCGATACCCGTGAGCAACGCCGCGGCGGCCAACGTCCTGTCGGACGGAAAGGGGTTGCGGGCGGGGCGGTTCGTATCGCGCGCCACGGTGCGCCGGCAGGCGATGTGCCAGAGTGCTGCGGCTGCGCTGAACATCAGCAGCGCCTCGGCGAACCACATCGGGCCGTTCTCGAACGTGCCTTTGCGCCACAGGCGGCCCAGCGTATCCGCGAACGGGTGGCCTGCGCCCGATTGCGCCAGGGCGATCGTTGCCGGGCCGATCACGAAGCCGTACACCAGCAGAGGCAGGCCGAGCCTGATGAACCGGTCGGCGAGGAAACGGGCGGCGCCCTTGCGATCGATGGACGGCGACGTGTAATAACCGGCCAGGAAAAAGAACAGGCCCATGAAAAAGGCCTGGTTGATCGCGCAGAAGAGCGTCAGCAGTGCGGATTCCACGGACGGCCCGGCAGCCACCTCGTGGTAGTACCACCCGCCGAGCGCGCCGTATGTGATCGCGCAGTGGTGAAAGACCACCAGCAACGTCAGGCACGCGCGCAACGCGTCGAGGCCGGCGTTTCGATGGACGGCTGCCGCCGTGTCCTGCTGAAAAGCGAAGTCGACCGGGACGTCCTGAGCGCTCATCACGTTGCCTGCGTGGTTGGTCAGCGATGACCCGCCTGGCGACGATCCTGGTCGCGACGACGCATGCAAATCCGGCGGGCGTACAGGTCGGCACCCTACACCGTTGTTCTTACAACCATCCAACAAGCCGCCTGCCGTTGGCGTGGCGCACGCTCAGTCGAGCTTGCCGCGCAGGTCGTCGAACGGAATCATCACGTGCGTGCGATACGCGGGCCGCGCTTTCAGCCGTTCGTACCATGCTTGCACGTGCGGCAGGTCCGGCCGGGCGATGTCGAGCTCGAAATAGCGATACAGATGCGTGCCGGCCGCGATGTCGGCGAGCGTGAGCGTGTCGCCCGCGAGAAACGGTTGCCCGGCCAGCACCGCATCGAGCGTGCGGAAGTATTGCGCGCACTGCGCGATGCTTTGCTCGACGCGCGCCGTGTCGCGCTGCTCGGGCGGCGTCCGGTAGAAGCCCCGGAACACGCCGTTCAGGAACGTCGGCTGCAGCGTGGTTTGCGACCAGTCCATCCAGCGGTCGGCGCGCGACTGTTCGGCCGGATCGTCGTGCCAGAAACCGGGGCGCCCGTAACGCGCGGCGAGGTAGCGCAGGATGCTGTGCGATTCCCAGACGACCGTGCCGCCGTCGTCGATCACGGGCACGCGCCCGTGCGGGTTCATCGCGAGAAAACCGGGCGTGTCGAGCACGCCGAACTGCCCGCCGGCCGGCACGTGCCGATGCTCGAGCGCGAGCTCGTCGACGAGCCACATCACCTTCTGGACGTTGAATGCATTGCGGCGCCCCCATACGGTCAGCATGCCGGCCTCCTTGTGTCGTGCGGAACGTGAACGCGGACAGTGTAAACGCCGCAGGCGCGCACCGCGGTGCGCGCCTGCCGGTTGTCGTCCGTCGTCCGTCGCTGTCGTCGCCTGGCGGCGATGCGATCAGAACTTGTGGCGAATCCCGACGATCGCGAGTTCCTGCGTATCGGTGCCGGAGTTCACGCCGTACGAGCCGACCGACGCGGCGGCCTTCACGACCGCGCCGTTCGCGTTGAGCGTGTTGCCGCTCGCCTTCTGGTAGCCGAACAGCGCATACAGGTCGGTGCGCTTCGACAGCGCGTAGTCCGCGCCGAGGTTGACCTGGTTGTAGTGCGCGGAAGACGGGCCCGTCAGCGACGTGTAGTTGTAGCCGACACCCGCGCGCAGCGCCGGCGAGAACTGCCAGTTGAAGAACGCGGAGCCGTTGTTGAACTTCGCGTTCTGGCTGAACGCCGACAGCGTGTCCGCGCCGTACTGCGTATTCGAATACGCGAGGCCGAAGGTGGCGGGCCCGGCCACGTACTGGCCGGCCACACGCACGATCTGGATCGACTTCGCGCTCGAGAAGCCCTGGTTGATCACGGTGTTGAACAGCGTGTCCGAGCTGCTCGACCACGTGCGCACGCCGTTCGCGACCGAGGAGCCGCCGTTCGCGTAGAAGAAGCCGGCGCCGAGCGACAGCGGGCCGTTCGCGTAGCTTGCGCCGAAGCTGTACGTGCGGCCGCTGCCGGTGGCGCCCGCGACGCCGCCGAAGCCGTACAGGCCCTCGAACTGGAAGCCCGAGATCAGCGGGCTCGTGTATTTCACCGAGTTGCTGACGCGCAGGCTGTTGTCGTAGTTGTCGAGGTCGCCCGGCGTCGCGAACACGCCGCCGAAGTAGTTGTCCTGAGTAAGGCCCTGCACGAGGTCGACGACCGGATCGTACTGGCGGCCGAGCGTGACGGTACCGTACGTGCTGCTTGCGAGGCCGACGACGGCCTTGCGGCCGAATTCGCGGCTGCCCTGGCCGAGTGCGCCCGTGCCGATGTTGAAGCCGTTCTCGAGCTGGAACAGCGCGGCCAGGCCGCCGCCGAGATCCTCGGTGCCGCGCAGCCCCCAGCGGCTGCCGGACAGGTTGCCGCTGCTGAACTTGACGAGGCTCGACGCATTGCTGCCGTTCGCGTTCTGGGCATTGTGCACGTAGGCGATGCCCGCATCGGCGATGCCGTACAGCGTGACGCTGCTTTGCGCGTGGGCGCCGGCGGCGAAGAGCGCGGCCGGCAGCGCGAGCAGTGCGAATGAACGGACTGGTTTCATTGTTGGATTCCCCCGTTGGTCGATTGGTCTGACGAGTCGGTGAACGATACGGACAGCGCATCGTCGAGGGAACCAATAAATTGTCGGATCGTTATGAGGCGGCGCGGAGATGGATGCGCGCGCAACCGGCCGGCGGCCGGTGCGTGGGGACGTTATGCGTCGTGCCGCCGCGACGCGTTTTTCAGCACGAGCGTCATCAGTTGCCGGCGCGAATCGACGCCGAGCTTTGCGAAGGCGCGCTTCGCGTACGTGTCGACGGTGGACGTCTTGAGCCCCATCGATTGCGCGATGGCCGCCGAGGTCATGCCCTGGATGAACGATGCGCATACGTGCATCTCGCGCGCGGTCAGGCGTTCGTGCCATTCCGGCAGCCATTGCGCGACGAGGTCGGGATCGAGCTCGTCGCGCGGCGCGTCGTCCGCGGAGATCGCGCCGAGCAGGCGCTTGTGCGTGGACGCCAGCGGCAACACGACCTGTGAAAGCTGCTTCAGCAGGCTCAGTTCCTTCAGCGAAAACGGCGGCAGCCGCCGCGAGCGCGCGATCGAGATCGAATAGCGCGTGCCGCCCGTCACGCCCGCGATCACGCATTCGTCGTGAATGTCGCCGGCGTCGAAGAACAGATGCCGGAGTTCGCTCGCCACGCGCTGCGCGGATACCTGCAGCAGCTGCACGTCGTTTTCGGTTTCGATCGCCGCGTACGTTGCATCCTCGCTCGCGTAGCTGCGGTAGTAGTGGCGCATGACCTGCGCGATCAGCTCGGGCTCGCGGCCGAAGCTGCCGATCCAGCCGACGTTGCGCCGGCCCGACGACGGGCCGCGCTCGTAGTCGAGATGCACGGCGTCGAAATCGACGTAGCGCACGAGCGTGTCGTAGACGGCGCGCATGAACCGCGGCGTCCCGACGGCCTGGGCGATGTCGCCCAGCGTTTCGGTCACGAACGCAACGTGGCTCAGCGGGAGATCGGGGGCGGGCAGCGCAGCGTTCATGACGTCGGGTGTCGAGGAATTTCCGGTGGCGCTACAGGTATCACGAATATTTTCGACTGCCTACACGGGAATCTACCCAAACGGGGCCGGTCGACGTCGCCGTTTGTCCCGGTTTTCAGGACTGACGCTGCCGGCCGCGATCTCTACATTGCCTCTTGTGCCGAACACCGCCTGACGGCGTTGACGCGAATCCCGACCCGGACCGGGCGCAACGGCCGATCGCCATCACAAGGAGAATCCCCATGCGTATCCGTATCCGTCGTCAACCGGCGTTGCGCGTCGCGCTCGTCACGTCTTCGGCGCTGGCCTGCGCGGCCAGCCTGCCCGCCCATGCCGGCGATGCCAACCTGAACGTGTACAACTGGTCGGAGTACGTCGCGAAGGACACGGTGCCCACTTTCGAGAAGCAGTCGGGCATCAAGGTGCGCTACGACAGCTACGACAGCGACGATACGCTGCAGACCAAGCTGCTCGCGGGCAGCTCGGGCTACGACATCGTCGTGCCGACGTCGAACTATCTCGCGCAGCAGATCCAGGCCGGCGTGTACCAGAAGCTCGACAAGTCGAAGCTGCCGAATCTCGCGAACCTCGACCCGGTGCTGATGAAGATGGTCGCGAAGGCCGACCCGGGCAACCAGTACGGCGTGCCATGGGCGTGGGGCACGACGGGTATCGGCTACAACGTCGAGGCAGTCAGGAAGCGGCTCGGCGACAACGCGCCGACCGACAGCTGGGCGCTGCTGTTCGACCCGGCCAACGCGGCGAAGCTGAAGGGCTGCGGCATTTCGCTGCTCGACGCGCCGGACGCCGCGTTCGCGGCGGCACTGCAGTACCTGGGCAAGGACCCCGAGAGCAAGAACCCGGCCGACTACCAGGCGGCCTACGACGTGCTGAAGAAGATCCGCCCGTACGTGACGCAGTTCAGCTCGGCCGGCTACGCGGACGACCTGGCGAACAACGATGTCTGCGTCGTGCTCGGCTGGTCGGGCGACGTCGGCGTCGCGCGGCGGCGCACGCTGGACGCGAAGCGCTCGTACGAAATCCGCTACGTGAATCCGAAGGAAGGCGGCCTGCTGTGGTTCGACGTGATGGCGATCCCGAAGGATGCGCCGCATCCGGAAGCCGCGCTGAAGTGGATCAACTACATCGAGGAGCCGAAGACCAACGCGGCGATCACGAACGAGATCTTCTACCCGAGCGCCAACAAGGCCGCGCGCGCATTCGTGACACCGGTGATCGCGCAGGACCCGAGCGTCTACCTGTCCGATGCCACGATCGCGAAGACGTCGCTCGCGATGCCGCGAAGCGCCGACATCGCACGGATGCAGAACCGGCTGTGGCTGCAGCTGAAGTCGGGCGGTTGAGGGAGGCGACGATGATCCATACGCTCCCTGCCGCGTCGGTGGCGGCCGGCATGTGCCGCGATGCGGACGCCTTCGTGCGCATCGAAAACGTCGTGAAGAAATTCGGCGACAGCACGGCCGTCGACAACGTGAACCTGACGATCGCGAAGAACGAGCTGTTCGCGCTGCTCGGCAGCTCCGGCTGCGGCAAGTCGACGTTGCTGCGCGTGCTCGCCGGGCTGGAAACGGCCACCTCCGGCAAGATCTTCGTCGACGGCGAGGACCTCGCGTCGCTGCCGCCGTATCGCCGCCCGGTGAACATGATGTTCCAGTCGTACGCGCTGTTCCCGCACATGACGGTCGAATCGAACGTCGCGTTCGGCCTGAAGCAGGAAGGCACGCCGAAGAACGAGATCCGGGAACGCGTGGCCGACGCGCTCGCGC
>NZ_QMFZ01000045.1:0-66786 GCF_003294055.1 Burkholderia reimsis | reverse complement strand
GTTCCGTCCCCCTTCCGGCCCCGTCCGGCCGCGTTTGCACCGGCTCGCCCGATTCCCCGAAATACCCCCCTTTCCCGGCTTTGCTCGACCGATCGGTGTTTGACGCCTCCATGAATAATCGGTGTCACTGGAAAGCGGCATTCCGCCGTACCCGACTGGAGGCCCCGTGGCAGACGAGAGCGATCTCGACAAGACCGAAGCCGCCACTCCCAGGCGCCGCGAGAAGGCGCGCGAGGAGGGGCAGGTCGCGCGTTCGCGCGAACTGGCTTCGTTCGCGCTGCTCGCGGCCGGGTTCTACGGTGCCTGGCTGCTCGCGGGCCCGTCGGGCGGGCATCTGCAGGCGATGCTGCGCGGCGCGTTCCTGTTCGATCGCGCCACCGCGTTCGACACGAACCGGATGCTGTCGGCGGCCGGCAGCGCGAGCCTCGAAGGCTTCGCCGCGCTGCTGCCGCTGCTCGCGCTCACCGGTGTCGCCGCGCTGCTCGCGCCGATGGCGCTCGGCGGCTGGCTGATCTCGCAGAAGACGTTCGAACTGAAGTTCGACCGCCTGAACCCGATCTCGGGCCTCGGCCGGATCTTCTCGATCCAGGGGCCGATCCAGCTCGGGATGTCGCTCGCGAAGACGCTGGTCGTCGGCGTGATCGGCGGCGTCGCGATCTGGCGCAGCAAGGACGAGCTGCTCGGTCTCGCGATGCAGCCGCTCGGCGTGGCGCTGCCCGATGCGCTGCACCTGGTCGCCGTGTGCTGCGGCACGACGGTCGCCGGGATGCTGGTGGTCGCCGCGCTCGACGTGCCTTACCAAATCTGGCAGTACAACAAGAAGTTGCGCATGACGAAGGAAGAAGTGAAGCGCGAGCATCGCGAGAACGAAGGCGATCCGCACGTGAAGGGGCGGATCCGCCAGCAGCAGCGCGCGATCGCGCGGCGCCGGATGATGGCGGCCGTGCCGAAGGCCGACGTGGTCGTGACGAACCCGACGCACTTCGCCGTCGCGCTGCAATACACGGACGGCGAGATGCGCGCGCCGAAGGTCGTCGCGAAGGGCGTGAACCTCGTCGCCGCGCGCATCCGCGAACTCGCGGCCGAACACAACGTGCCGCTGCTCGAAGCGCCGCCGCTCGCGCGTGCGCTGTATCACAACGTCGAACTCGAACGCGAGATTCCCGGCTCGCTGTACTCGGCCGTCGCCGAAGTGCTCGCGTGGGTCTACCAGCTCAAGCGCTTCCGTTCGGAAGGCGGCGCGTTCCCGGCGGTGCCGGTCGACCTGGACGTGCCGGCCGACCTCGACAAGGGCGCGTCGGTCTCCGCCGACGACGAACGCGAGGAAGCCGAAGACACGCTCGGTAACGGAGGCGCGGCATGAGCACCCCGACCGGCCTGTTCGCGAAGCGCCAGAATCCGTTCGCGGGCACCAACCTGCGCGCGCTCGCGGGCCCGATCCTCATCTGCATGATCCTGGGGATGATGATCCTGCCGCTGCCGCCGATGCTGCTGGATCTGCTGTTCACGTTCAACATCGCGCTGTCCGTGATGGTGCTGCTCGTCAGCATGTACACGATGAAGCCGCTCGACTTCGCGGCGTTCCCGAGCGTGCTGCTGTTCTCGACGCTCCTGCGCCTGTCGCTGAACGTCGCGTCGACGCGCGTCGTGCTGCTCGAGGGCCACACCGGGCCGGACGCGGCCGGCCAGGTGATCGAGGCGTTCGGCCACTTCCTCGTCGGCGGCAACTTCGCGGTCGGCATCGTCGTGTTCGTGATCCTGATGATCATCAATTTCATGGTGATCACGAAGGGCGCGGGGCGGATCGCCGAAGTGTCCGCGCGCTTCACGCTCGACGCGATGCCCGGCAAGCAGATGGCGATCGACGCCGACCTGAACGCGGGCCTCATCAACGAAGAGCAGGCGCGCAAGCGCCGCCTGGCCGTCTCGCAGGAAGCCGAGTTCTACGGGTCGATGGACGGCGCGTCGAAGTTCGTGCGCGGCGACGCGATCGCCGGCCTGATCATCATGGCGATCAACGTGATCGGCGGGCTGATCGTCGGGATGGTCCAGCACGACATGACGTTCGCCGCGGCCGGCACGAACTACACGCTGCTGACGATCGGCGACGGCCTCGTCGCGCAGATCCCGTCGCTCGTGATCTCGACCGCCGCCGGCGTGATCGTGTCGCGCGTCGCGACCGACGAGGACATCGGCACGCAGATCACCGGCCAGCTGTTCACGAACCCGCGCGTGCTGAACATCACCGGCGCGATCATCGTGCTGATGGGGCTGATCCCGGGCATGCCGCACTTCGCGTTCCTCGCGCTCGGCGGCGGCGCGATCTGGCTGGCCCGTACGCAGACGAAGCGCGCGGCGGCCCGCAAGGCGGCCGGCGACCTGACCGACATCGCACCGCCCGCCGTGCTGCCGTCCGACAGCCACGAGGCGACCTGGGACGACGTGCAGCTGATCGACCCGCTCGGCCTCGAAGTCGGCTACCGGCTGATCCCGCTCGTCGACAAGAACAGCGACGGCGAACTGCTCAAGCGCATCAAGAGCATCCGCAAGAAATTCGCGCAGGAAATCGGCTTCCTGCCGCCGGTGATCCATATCCGCGACAACCTCGAGCTGCGGCCGAACGCGTACCGGATCGCGCTGAAGGGCGTCGAGATCGGCGTCGGCGAAGTGTTCCCGGGCCAGTGGCTCGCGATCAACCCCGGCCAGGTGACGGCCGCGCTGCCGGGCGCCGTCACGCAGGACCCCGCGTTCGGGCTGCCGGCCGTGTGGATCGACGTCGCGATGCGCGAACAGGCGCAGGTGTACGGCTACACGGTGGTCGACGCGAGCACGGTCGTCGCGACGCACCTGAACCATCTGGTCGTCCAGCACGCGGCCGAACTGCTCGGCCGCCAGGAAGTGCAGGCGCTCGTCGAGCGCACCGGCAAGGACGCGCCGTCGCTCGTCGAGGACCTCGTGCCGAAGACGATCTCGCTGACGACGCTGCAGAAGGTGCTGCAGAACCTGCTCGAGGAAGGCGTGCCGATCCGCGACATGCGCACGATCCTCGAGGCCGTGTCCGAACACGCGGGCCGCGGCGACGCGTTCGAGATCACGGCCGCGGTGCGGCTCGCGCTCGGCCGCGCGATCACGCAGCAGTGGTATCCGGGCGCGGGCGAGATGCAGGTGATGGGCCTCGACGCGAATCTCGAGCGCGTGCTGTCGCAGGCGCTCGCCACCGGCGCGAACCCGGGCCTCGAACCCGGCCTCGCGCACAACCTTCTGACCGGCACGCAGCAGGCGATGCTGCGTCAACAGAATCTCGGGCTGCCGCCCGTGCTGCTCGTGCAGCACGCGCTGCGCGCGATGCTCGCGCGTTTCCTGCGCCGCAGCCTGCCGCAATTGAAAGTGCTGTCGTACGCCGAAGTGCCGGACACACGCACGATCAAAGTCGTTAACGTCATCGGGGGTTCCGCTTGAACATTCGCAAATTCACCGGCGCAACGAGCCGCGACGCACTTCGTCTCGTGCGCGAGGCGCTCGGCGCCGACGCGGTCGTGCTGTCGAACCGCACGCTCGATGACGGCAGCGTGGAAATCGTCGCCCTCGCCGATTCGGACCTGGCCGCCGTGACGCCACCGGCTGCGGCACGCGCACGCATGACCCCGCCGCGCGTGCCGGAATCGGTGCCCGCCGCCGCGGTGCCGGGCATCGTGTCGCGCCCGGGCGCGGCGCTCGCCCGCCCGGCCGTCAATCCGTATGCGGCAGGCGAAGGCGGGTTGCCGGACGTGTTCTCGTCGATGTTCGGCGCAAGCGCCGATGCGGACGCGAACTCGGACGACACGGCCGCGCCCGCTTCGACGCTCGATGCGGACCCGCTGGCCGGCATGCCGTCGGCCGCCGTCGCTCCCGCCGCCGGTGCGCCGGCCGCGGCTTCCGAACCCGCACCGTGGCTGGTCGAGCACGCGAAGCGCCTGACCCAGCAGCGCGATGCGCTGATGGCGCGCACGCAGGCGGCGCCCGCCGCGCCGCAGCCGAGCCCGCCGGCCCCGCAGGCCGCCGTGAGCGCGACGCCGCCCGGCTGGGCGCGCGACATCGTGCGCGACGCCGAACGCCGGATGCCGGCCGCCGCGACCCGCGCGCCGGACCCGGGCGCTGCGCAGGCCGCGAAGGCGGCCGAGCGCACGCGCCTGTCCGCCGACGCTGCCGCCGCGGTGGCCGATGCGGTGAAGTCGCGCATCGAGCGCATCGTCAACGATACGGTGATGCAGGAGCTGGGCGAGCTGCGCGGGATGATGGAAGAGCAGTTCGACAGCCTGATGTGGCACGACCGCCAGCGTCGCAGCGCCGTGCATGGCGCGCTGACGAAGCACCTGTTCTCGGCCGGTTTCTCCGCGCAGCTCGTGCGGATGCTGGTCGACAACATGCCGTCCGGCGACGGCGCGCAGAGCTTCGAACAGGCGGCCGAATGGGCGCAGTCGGTGCTCGCGGCGAACCTGCCGGTGCTCGACAGCGAGGACGCGCTGATGGAGCGCGGCGGCGTGTTCGCGCTGATGGGGCCGACGGGCGTCGGCAAGACGACCACCACCGCGAAGCTGGCCGCGCGCTGCGTGATGCGCTTCGGCGCGAGCAAGGTCGCGCTGCTGACCACCGACAGCTACCGGATCGGCGGCCACGAACAACTGCGCATCTTCGGCAAGATCCTCGGCGTACCCGTGCACGCGGTGAAGGATGCGGGCGATCTCGCGCTCGCGCTGTCCGAGCTGCGCAACAAGCACATCGTGCTGATCGACACGATCGGCATGAGCCAGCGCGACCGCGCGGTATCCGACCAGATCGCGATGCTGCACGGCGCGAACGCGCCGGTGCAGCGCCTGCTGCTGCTCAACGCGACGAGCCATGGCGACACGCTCAACGAAGTCGTGCAGGCGTACCGCAGCGCGGGCGAGCATCCGCAGGCGGCATCCCCGGACCTGGCCGGCTGCATCCTCACGAAGCTCGACGAGGCGACCCACCTCGGCGGCGTGCTCGACACGGTGATCCGCTACAAGCTGCCGATCCACTACGTGTCGACCGGCCAGAAGGTGCCGGAGAACCTGTACGTCGCATCGACCCGATTCCTGCTGAAGAGCGCGTTCTGTGTGCCGCGCGACGGCTCGCCCTTCGTGCCGCAAGACGAGGACATGCCGACGCTGCTTTCCGCACTGACCGCACGTTCCACCGCCGAGCTGCACGAGGTGCGATTTGGATAAACGAACCATCGACCAGGCCGAAGGGCTGCGGCGCCTGCTGGCCGGGCGCGCGTCGCGCATCGTCGCGGTGACGGGCGGGCCGGCGGGTGTCGGCTGCACGTCCACCGTCGTGAACCTCGCGGCGGCGCTCGCGTCGCTCGGCAAGGACGTGCTCGTCGTCGACGAGCGCGCCGACGTGCATTCGGCCAGCGCGACCCTCGCGGGCGCGTGGCTGCGTGACGGCGAGCGCACGCGGGTCGCGGCCGGCTTCGGCCTGTGCGCCGCCGCGCGGCTCGCGCGTGCCGGCTACACCGACGCGCAGCTCAGCGATTTCATCGACGGGCCGGCCGACATCGTCCTCGTCGACGCGCAGCTCGGCGCCGACGGTTCGTTCTCGGCGCTCGCCCGCGAAGCGCACGACGTGCTGGTCGTCACGCGGGTCGCCGCGCAGGCGATCACCGAGGCATACGCATGCATGAAGCGGCTGCATTTCGCGCACGCGCTCGCGCAGTTCCGCGTGCTGACCAATCACGTCGGCAGCCACGCGGATGCGAAGGTCGCGTTCGACAACCTCGCGGGCGTCGCGAGCCGCTACCTGACGGTGTCGATCGACGACGCGGGCTGCGTGAGCGCCGATCCGCTCGTCGAGCATGCGCGCGAGCTGACGCGCGCCGCGGTCGACGCGTTCCCGTCGTCGGCCGCCGCGCGCGACTACCGGCAGATTGCCGCCGACCTGCTGTACTGGCCGATGCGCCCGCGTTCGGGTGCGGGCCGCGCCGTGCACGCGGGCGGCAAGCCGTCGTATGAGGCGGGCGCGGCACACGCCGCATGAGCGCCACCGGAAGGAGAGAGCCATGATGTACAACGCTCAAGGAAAGATGTCCCAGGCCGACGTGCTCGCGCAATATGCGCCGCTCGTGCGTCGCCTCGGGCTGCAGCTCGTCGCGAAAATGCCGGCGAGCGTCGACCTCGACGACCTGATCCAGGCCGGCATGATCGGCCTGATGGACGCGGCCGGCCGCTACAAGGAAGACCAGGGCGCGCAGTTCGAGACCTACGCGACGCAGCGCATCCGCGGCGCGATGCTCGACGAGCTGCGCAGCAACGACTGGCTGCCGCGCAGCCTGCGCAAGACGTCGCGCGAGGTCGAGCACGCGGTGCACCAGGTCGAGCAGCATCTCGGCCGCTCGGCGAGCGAGACCGAGATCGCGCAGCACCTGAACATGCCGCTCGACGAGTACCAGGGGATGCTGCAGGACCTGCACGGCAGCCAGCTGATCTACTACGAGGATTTCGACCGCGCGGCCGACGACGAGCCGTTCCTCGACCGCTACCGCGTCGACCACGCGGACCCGCTGTCGGCACTGCTCGACGAGCACCTGCGCGAAGCGCTCGTCGAGGCGATCGAGCGGCTGCCGGAGCGCGAGAAGCTGCTGATGTCGCTGTACTACGAACGGGGTCTGAATCTGCGCGAGATCGGCGCGGTGCTCGAAGTGAGCGAATCGCGCGTATGCCAGCTGCACAGCCAGGCCGTCGCGCGCCTGCGCGCGCGGCTGCGCGAACAGGCGTGGGTCGGCGCGGAATCCTGACCCTTTACCGTTCCCGACGGCCGCGCGCGTCGACGCCGCGCGTTTGGCATCTGCATCCGTGTGCGCATTCTGCGCGCCGATTTGCTACAATCCCCTCCGTTTTCCGAGGAGCGTTGCGACGGACCCCTGCGTCCGCCAGGCTCGGAAAGCTTCACCAAGCAGCCGTGCGGCGCGCGTATCGCGACCGTCGCACCGGCCCCGCTTCCTGAACGGCGCTCACGTCACCAATCTAGAAACTTTTTAGAAAGGAGGGCGTGATGAACGCCATTATCGATTCCAAAGCCTCCAACGATTTCGTCGTCGCCGACATGGCGCTGGCCGGCTGGGGCCGCAAGGAACTGAACATCGCCGAGACCGAAATGCCGGGCCTCGTGCAGATCCGCGACGAATACAAGGCGCAGCAGCCGCTGAAGGGCGCGCGCATCGCAGGTTCGCTGCACATGACGATCCAGACCGGCGTGCTGATCGAGACGCTGAAGGCGCTCGGCGCCGACGTCCGCTGGGCATCGTGCAACATCTTCTCGACGCAGGATCACGCGGCTGCCGCGATCGTCGAAGCCGGCACGCCGGTGTTCGCGTTCAAGGGCGAATCGCTCGACGAATACTGGGAGTTCTCGCACCGCATCTTCGAATGGCCGAACGGCGAATTCGCGAACATGATCCTGGACGACGGCGGCGACGCAACGCTGCTGCTGATCCTCGGCGCGAAGGCCGAGAAGGACCGTTCGGTGATCGCGAAGCCGACCAACGAGGAAGAAGTCGCGCTGTACAAGTCGATCGCGAAGCACCTCGACGCGGACCCGACCTGGTACTCGACGCGCCTCGCGCACATCAAGGGCGTGACCGAAGAAACCACGACCGGCGTGCACCGCCTGTACCAGATGGAAAAGGACGGCCGCCTGCCGTTCCCGGCGTTCAACGTGAACGACTCGGTCACGAAGTCGAAGTTCGACAACCTGTACGGCTGCCGTGAATCGCTGGTCGACGGCATCAAGCGTGCGACCGACGTGATGATCGCGGGCAAGGTCGCGGTCGTCGCGGGCTACGGCGACGTGGGCAAGGGCTGCGCGCAGTCGCTGCGCGGCCTGGGCGCGACCGTGTGGGTCACCGAAATCGATCCGATCTGCGCGCTGCAGGCGGCGATGGAAGGCTACCGCGTCGTGACGATGGAATACGCGGCCGACAAGGCCGACATCTTCGTGACGGCCACCGGCAACTTCCACGTGATCAACCACGACCACATGAAGGCGATGCGCCACAACGCGATCGTCTGCAACATCGGTCACTTCGACTCGGAAATCGACGTCGCGTCGACCCGCCAGTACGAGTGGGAAAACATCAAGCCGCAGGTCGACCACATCATCTTCCCGGACGGCAAGCGCGTGATCCTGCTGGCGGAAGGCCGCCTCGTGAACCTCGGCTGCGCGACCGGCCACCCGTCGTTCGTGATGTCGAACTCGTTCGCGAACCAGACGCTCGCGCAGATCGAGCTGTTCGTGCGCGGCAACGAGTACGAGAACAAGGTGTACGTGCTGCCGAAGCACCTCGATGAAAAGGTCGCGCGCCTGCACCTCGCGCGCATCGGCGCGAACCTGTCCGTGCTGTCCGACGAGCAGGCTTCGTACATCGGCGTGCAGAAGGACGGCCCGTTCAAGCCGAACCACTACCGCTACTGATCCGATGCGCCGCCGCCGCGGTGCCGTGCGCGCGTCGCCGACGCGCACCCGGCACGGCGGCACGGCGCGGGATCGCCGGCTGCCGCGGCGCGCCTTCGGGCACCCGCGGCGGCCGGCGGCGGCCACTGATCGTACCGATCGACAACCGAACCGGAGCACTCCATGAGCGTCATCCTCACCTGGGTCATCAACGCGCTCGCGCTGCTGATCATCACGTACCTCGTGCCGTCGATCCACATCAAGAGCTTCGGCACGGCGCTGATCATCGCGGTCGTGCTCGGCCTGATCAACACGGTGATCCGCCCGGTGCTGATCCTGCTGACGCTGCCCGTCACGATCGTCACGCTCGGGGTGTTCATCCTCGTCGTGAACGCGTTGTGCTTCTGGTTCGCGTCGTCGCTGCTGAAGGGCTTCGAGGTGTCGGGGTTCTGGTCCGCGTTCTTCGGTTCGATCCTGTACAGCATCGTGTCGTGGCTGCTGTCCGCCCTGATCTTCGGTCAGCGCGACATCGGCTGAGGCCTGAGCCTGTTCCCACCGAATCATGAAACCGATCGAACTCTCGTTTGAATTCTTCCCGCCGAAGACGGCGGAAGGCGTCGAGAAGCTGCGCGCCACGCGTGCGCAACTGATGCCGCTGAAGCCGAAATTCGTCTCCGTGACGTTCGGCGCCGGCGGCTCGACGCAGCAGGGCACGCTCGATACCGTGCTCGACATGCAGAAGGACGGCCTCGAGGCCGCGCCGCACCTGTCGTGCATCGGCTCGTCGCGCGACAGCCTGCGCGCGATCCTCGACCAGTACCGCTCGTACGGCATCCGGCACATCGTCGCGCTGCGCGGCGACCTGCCGTCCGGGATGGGCGCGGTCGGCGAGCTGCGCTATGCGTCCGAGCTCGTCAGCTTCATCCGCGCCGAGCATGGCGACTGGTTCCACATCGAGGTCGCCGGCTACCCGGAGTACCACCCGCAATCGCGCTCGCCGAAGGCCGATCTCGAGAATTTCGCGCGCAAGGTGAAGGCCGGCGCGAATTCCGCGATCACGCAGTACTTCTTCAACGCCGACGCGTATTTCCGCTTCGTCGACGATGCGCGCAAGCTGGGCGTGGACGTGCCGATCGTGCCGGGCATCATGCCGATCACGAACTTCTCGCAGCTGATGCGCTTCTCCGAGATGTGCGGTGCCGAAGTGCCGCGCTGGGTGGCGCGCCGGCTCGAGAGCTTCGGCGACGATCGCGAGTCGATCCGCGCGTTCGGCGCGGACGTCGTCACGGGCCTGTGCCAGCGTCTGGTCGACGCGGGCGTGCCCGGGCTGCATTTCTATACGCTGAACACGGCGGCCGCGACGCGGACGATCTGTGAACGGCTCGACGTGTAGGCGCGCTCACGCGGCTGCATGTGCGAAAGCCCCGCCGGTTTCTGCCGGCGGGGCTTTTTTTCGAGGGTTGCGGAGCGGGGCCGCGCGCGTCAGCGCTGCGCCTGCATCAACGGCGGGCGGCGGTCGAACCACGGCCGCGCCTGTTCGAGCTGCCGTGCCAGCCTGAGCAGCAGCGCGTCGTCGGTGTGGCGCGCGGCGAACTGCACGCCGATCGGCAGCCCGCGCGCGTTCCAGTAGAGCGGCACCGACATCGCCGGCTGGCCGGTCAGGTTGAACAGCTCGGTGCAGCCGGCCCACGTGAACGCCTTTTCCGACGACCTCGCGAGCATTTCCTTCAGCAGCGGCTTCACCGGCAGCGCGGCGAGCACCTTCATCTGCGCCGATTCGAACGGCGTCGGCTGCAATTCGCCGATCTTCACCGGCGGCCCCGCGAGCGACGCGCACAGGATCGCGTCGTAACGCGACACGAGGCCGGAGACCTGCACGGTGAGCTGGCGCTGCCATTCGAGCACGTCCGGCAGGCGGGTGCGCGCGAGGCGCCGGCCGACCACGGCCATCGCCCACGTCGCCGCTTCGAATTCGCCGCGCTTCGGCGTGCGGCCGGTCAGCGCGCGTGCGCCGAGCACCATCTCCTCGGCGATCGTCGCCCACAGCGTGAGGAAGGTTTCGGCCGTGCGTGCGTAGTTGACGTTCAGCGTCGCCGGCTCGACGTGGTGGCCGAGCGATTCGAGCAGCGCGGCCGCGTCGTCGAGCGCCGCGCGGGTGTCGTCGGCGAGCGCCGGCGCGAGCATCGGGTCGAGCACGAGGCCGATCCGCAGCGGGCCGGGCGGCGTGTCGAGCTCGCCGAGGAACGTGCCGGGCGCGCCGGCCGGCAAGGTCTGGCCGGTCGTCACGTCGAGCAGCAGCGCGCTGTCGCGCACGCTGCGCGTGACTGCATGCTGGACCACCAGCTCGCCGTTCGACGGCCGGTCGACGAGGACCGGGTTGCGGGTCGGCTTCAGGCCGAACAGCCCGCAGCACGACGCCGGAATGCGGATCGAGCCGCCGCCGTCGGACGCATGCGCGAGCGGCACGATGCCGGCCGCGACGGCCGCGGCCGCGCCGCCGCTCGAGCCGCCGGGCGTGTGATCGAGATTCCACGGATTGCGGCACGCGCCGAACAGTTCGGGTTCCGTGTACGGCATCTCGCCGATTTCCGACGTGTTGGTCTTGCCGAACACGTTGAGCCCGGCCGCGCGGCTTCGCGCGATCACCGGCGAATCGTCGTCAGGCACGAAATACCGGTAGTGCCGGCTGCCCATCGACAGCGGCAGCCCGGCCACCGCCGCGCCGAGATCCTTGACCAGATACGGCACGCCGGCGAACGGTGCGTCGGCGCCGCCGCCGTCCGGCGTGGCGACCGCACGCTGGCGTGCGGCTTCGTAGTCCTGCAGCACGATCGCGTTGATCGCGCTGTTGACCGCTTCGGCCTGGCCGATCGCGGCGTCGAGCAGTTCGCGCGGGCTCGCCTTGCGTTCGCGTACCAGTGCGGCGAGGCCGATCGCGTCGTGCGCGAGATAGTCCGAGTGCATCGCAGTCACCCCCGTTGTGACGCGTGGCGATGTCGGCAGCATAACGCGGGCCCGCTGCGAGGGGCCCGCTGCCGGCCGCTTTTAGAGGTGCTCGGCGAGGAAGGTCAGCGTGCGGCCGTGCGCGAGCGCCGATGCGCGCTGGTTGTACGACGCGCGATCCGTGCAGTTGAAGCCGTGCTCGGCGCCCGGATAGACGTGGAACGACGCATGGCCGTGGCCGGCGAACGCGGCCTTCACCTGGTCGACGGCCGTGAGCGGGATGCCGTGGTCGTTTTCGGCGTAGTGGAACAGGATCGGCTGCGTGACCTTGCCGGCGAGGTCGAGCGCGTTCTGGATGCCGCCGCCGTAGTAGGCCACGGCCGCGTCGATCTTGCCGGTCGCGGCCGCGCGGTACGCGAGCTGGCCGCCGAAGCAGTAGCCGATCGCGGCGATCTTGCCGGCCACTTCGGGGCGCGCGCGCAACGCATCGGCGGCCGCGCCGATGTCCGCGACCGCGAGGCCCACATCGGTCTTTTTCATCAGCTCGATGCCCTTGTCGCGGTCCGCGCCTTCATAGGTCAGCTCGACGCGCGGCTGCGTGCGCCAGAACACGTCCGGCGCGAGCGCGACGAAGCCGTCGGACGCGTACTGGTCGGCGACCGCGCGGATGTGCGAGTTCACGCCGAAGATCTCCTGGATGATGATGACGGCAGGGCCAGTGCCGCGCTTGGGCAGCGCGAGATAGCCGCCGAAGCTGTCGTTACCGGTCGGGATGTCGATCCATTGGGCAGTCACGTTCTGAACTCCTGGCGAACGGGGTGCGCGATGCGCGCCCCGGGGTGAAAGAGGCGGCCTAGTGTGCCACCGATCGTGTGACGATGCAGGACGCGCGCCCCCGGGTGAGGGAGGCGGCCTCATGTGCCACCGGTCGTGTATCGGCGCAGGACGCGTGCCTGCTTCTCGCGCAGCGATCGTTTCGATCTCGATTATTCATTTTTCGGCGCGGCGCCGCTTCGATAGAGTCGATGTGCCAGCCTTTACAAAGCGCTTTCGCGCATCGTCATCGAAGGACTCGTCATGTCTGCCCGCCTGTTTTCCACACCCTTTTCCGAACGCTTCGGCCTGCGCCTGCCGCTCGTGCAGGCGCCGATGGTCGGCGCGACCACGGCTGCGATGGTCGCCGCCGCATCGAATGCCGGCGCGCTCGGCAGTCTCGGCGCCGCCGCGTTCGCGCCCGAGCGCCTCGCGACCGAAGTCGAAGCCATCCGCGCGGCGACCGCCCGCCCGTTCGCGATCAACCTGTTCGTGCTGCCGGACGCGACGCCCGACGCGGCGACCGTCGCGCGTGCGCTGGCCGCGATCGACCCGCTGAACGCGGCGCTCGGATTGCCGCCGGGCACCGCGCCCGCGCGCTACGCGCCGGATTTCCGTGCGCAACTCGATGCGCTGGTGGCGCTGCGCGTACCCGTTGCAAGCTTCACGTTCGGCGTGCTCGACGCGGCCGACGTCGCGCGCCTGAAGGCCGCCGGCACCTACGTGATCGGCACGGCGACGCACGTGGCCGAGGGGCTCGCATGGCAGGCGGCCGGCGCCGACGCGTTGTCCGCGCAGGGCGCCGAGGCGGGCGGCCATCGCGGCACGTTCATCGGTTCCGCCGACGATGCGCTGATCGGCACGTTCGCGCTCGTGCCGCAACTGGTCGACGCGACGGGCCTGCCCGTGCTCGCCGCCGGCGGCATCATGGACGGCCGCGGGATCGCGGCCGCGCTTGCGCTCGGCGCACAGGGCGCGCAGCTCGGAACCGCGTTCCTCACCTGCACGGAAAGCGCGATCGCGGCGGACTGGAAGGCGCGCCTGCTCGCGAGCACCGATACGTCGACGCAGGTCACGCGCGCGATCACCGGCCGCCACGCGCGCGGGCTGCGCAATACGCTGATGGCGCGGCTCGGCGAACGCGTGGCCGACGTCGCGCCGTACCCGGTGCAGAACGCGCTGACGCAGCCGCTGCGCCAGGCCGCCGCGCGCGCGAACGACGGCGACTACCTGTCGCTGTGGGCCGGGCAGGGCGCGCCGCTCGCGCGGCGGCGCGGCGATGCGCTGACGACGTCGCAGCTCGTCGCCGCGCTCGATGCCGAATGGCGTGCGGCGGCTGCCTGAATCGTTCATGCCGGACGACGAAACGCGCGCTGTCACGCGCGTTTCATTCAATGATCCCGGGCACAAAATACCGAATCGAAATGCCCCGGGAATACTTTGAAGCGACCTTTCGGCGACGCCTCTGGAATTAGCGGAAACCCTTATCCGGCGGGGCTTGCAGCGATATTCGAGTAGTCGTTCCAAAGTGCGCATATCGGTAGTGTTACCACTACCCCAAAAAAGTCCCACAAATTAATTTGATCACCTACACTTGCGCGCAAGTACGGACGGGCGGCTGCTAAAAGCGGCGGTTTTCACGTGCTTGAGGCCAAGTGCATGAACGATGCATCCGGCGAATCGTCCAGTGATTGCAAACACAGGGATGGCAGCGGGGCACCGGGCGATGGCGTTTTTTGGGACCGAACTGGAGACTTACATGAATATCAAGATGCAAAAGCTGTTGCCGATCACCGCCGCAGCGATGCTGTGCGCTGCAGCTGCAAGCAACGCGTCAGCCGATCAAGTCGTCAAGATCGGCCACGTCGCGCCGTTGACGGGCGGCATTGCACACCTGGGCAAGGACAACGAAAACGGCGCGCGTCTCGCAGTCGAGGAGATCAACGCGAAGGGTCTCACGGTCGGCGGCCAGAAGATCACGCTGCAACTCGACCCGCAGGATGACGCGGCCGACCCGCGGCAGGCCACGCAGGTTGCGCAGAAGCTCGTCGACGACAAGGTCGTCGCGGTGGTCGGCCACCTGAACTCGGGCACGTCGATCCCGGCGTCGAAGATCTACAGCGATGCGGGCATCGTGCAGATCTCGCCGTCGGCCACGAACCCGGCCTACACGCAGCAGGGCTTCAAGACCACGTACCGCGTGGTGGCCACCGATGCGCAGCAGGGCCCGGCACTCGCGAACTACGCGCACTCGAAGGGCATCAAGAGCGTGGCGGTGGTCGACGATTCGACCGCGTACGGCCAGGGTCTCGCGAACGAGTTCGAGAAGAAGGCCAAGGCGCTCGGCCTGAAGGTGATGTCGCATGACGCGACGAACGACAAGGCGGTCGACTTCCGCGCGATTCTGACCAAGATCAAGGGCGAGAATCCGGACGCGATCATGTACGGCGGCATGGACGCCACCGGCGGCCCGTTCGCGAAACAGGCGAAGCAGCTCGGCCTGCGCGCGAAGATCTTCGCGGGCGACGGCGTGTGCACGGAAAAGCTGGCCGACCTGGCCGGCGACGCGACCGACAACGTGGTGTGCTCGGAAGCCGGTGCCTCGCTCGAGAAGATGGCGGGCGGCGCGGCGTTCAAGGCGAAGTACGAGAAGCGCTTCGGCCAGCCGATCCAGATCTACGCACCGTTCACGTATGACGCCGTGTACATCATCGTCGACGCGATGAAGCGCGCGAACTCGACCGATCCGGCGAAGATCCTCGCCGCGATGCCGGCGACGAACTACTCGGGCGTGATCGGCACGACGACCTTCGACTCGAAGGGCGACCTGCAGCACGGCGTGATCTCGCTGTACAACTACAAGGGCGGCAAGAAGTCGCTGCTCGACGAAGTGAAGATGTAACGCAACAGGCGGTCAACAGAAGGGGTGAAAACGCGCATGCGGCAACGCATGCGCGTTTTCTTTTTGTTTCCCTTTGGCCGTTCGGCCCGGCGAGCGCCGTACCGTCAGATCTTCAGATGTGCGAGCACCTTCGGCGCGACCAGCGCGACGAGCGCCGCGCACAGCGCGACGACCGACAGGCCGATCGTCAGGTTCGCGGCCTGCGCGACCGCGCCGATCACGACCGGGCCGAACAACAGCCCGAAATACGCGAGCCCCGCCACGTGCGCGAGCCCTTCGGCCGCGTGGATGCCTTTCACGCGCGCGGCGGCCGCGAACAGCACGGGCATCATGTTCGCGAGGCCGAGGCCCATCAGCGTGAAGCCGGTCAGCACCGCGACCGGGTTCGGCAGCAGCAGCGCGCCGATCATCCCCGCGCATGCGAGCGACGCGCTCGCGAATACGAGCTGCGGCGCGCCGAAGCGCGCACGCACGGCGTCGCCCGCGAAGCGCGCGATGGCCATCCCGCCCGAGAATGCCGCATACGCGGCGCTCGCGAGCGCGGGGCTCGCCGCGACGACGTCGCGCATGTAGACCGTCGCCCAGTCGTACATCGCGCCTTCGGCGACCAGTGCAATCAGCGCGATGCCGCCGAGCATCCACAACGCGGGCGAGCGCCAGCGGTTGCCGCCGCCATGCGCGTGTTCGTGGTGCGGCACGTGCGGCAACACGGCCGGGCTGGCGGCCACGAGCACCGCGGCGCTCACGGCTGCCGCGAGCGCGAGATGCACGACCGGCGCCATGCCGGCCGACAGCAGCGCGCCGCCGGCGGCCGCGCCCGCCATCCCGCCGATGCTGAACATCCCGTGCAGCGACGACATGATCGGCTTGCCGAGCGCGATCTCGACGGCGCTGGCCTCGGCGTTCATCGCGACGTCGAGCGTGGCCATCGAGAAACCGAACAGCGCGAGCACCGCGAGCAGCATCCAGTAATCGGGCACGACGAGGATCAGCGCCGCGCACGCGGACATCACGAGCCCGCCGGCGAGGCACGCGGTGCGCGAGCCGACGCGGGTGATCCAGCGCGCGATGGTCAGCATCGCGGCGATCGAGCCGCCGGCGACCGCGAACAGCGCGATCGACAGCAGGCCGGGGCTCAGCGCGAACTTGTCGCGCACGGTCGGCACGTGCACGCCCCAGGACGCGTACATCATGCCGGCGACGAAGAACAGCGCCATCGACGCCGTGCGTGCGCGCTGGCGGGCCGGCAGCGGCAGCACGCGATGCGCGTCGGGCGGCGCGGCGAACGGGGACGACGATTCGGGGGAGGAGGATTCGGACACGGAAAGGCTCGTCAAAGGAAATGCGCGGACGCACGCGGCGCCCGTCGGACCCGTCCGATTCTATCGAACCGCTTACGATCCTGCCGGGCGATGGCCGCTTGGCCGATGTCCGGGCGGTCGCGGTGCCCTCCGGGATACGCCGCATTGGCCGTTCGACCGATGCGCGGCGTGCCGCGCCCGCGGGTAACATCGAAGCGCATGGCGTGCCCGGCGCGCCGCCCTTCGACCGCAGGAGTCCTCTTGAACATCGATCCCGCTCTCGCCCTGCATCTGCTGCACCGCTGCCCGCTCGGCACGCTCGCCACCCATGCGCGCGATCCGCAGGGCTTCCCGTATCCGACGGTCGTTCCGTTTGCACCCGATGCAAGCCATCGTCCGGTGATCCTCGTGAGCGGCCTCGCGGAGCACACGCGCAACCTGGCCGCCGATCCGCGCGCGGGCTTCCTCGTGGTCGACGCGTCCGGCGGCGACGTGCTGAACGCCGAGCGCGCGACGCTGCTCGGCCGGTTCGTGCCGCTCGGCGACGATCCGCACGTCACCGCGCGCTACCTGCGCTACGAGCCGGACGCCGCGCGTTATCTGGCGCTCGGCGATTTCACGTTCTGGGCGCTCGACGTCGAGCGGCTGCGCTATATCGGCGGTTTCGGGCGCATGGGCTGGGTCGACGGCGCGCATCTCGATGCGCTGCCGCCGCTCGCCTTCGACGAGGAACAGGCGTTATGGGACGCGTACGACGGCGGCGCGGCGCGCCGCGACGGGCTCGAATTGCTCGGCGTCGATCGTCACGGCGCCGACTGGCGACACGACGGCCGCCGCGTGCGCACGCCGTTCGATACGCCTTTGGCCGACGCGGGCGCGTTGCACGAGCGGCTGATTGCGTGCGCGCGGGATGTGGCGTGACGTCGCGGTGCGGGCTTGTCCGCGGTTTGTCCGTTTAGCGTGTTGCGCCGTCCGATTTTCGTAAAACTGTCGTCCGATGAAAGCTTCTATTTTTCCGAATGCAGGGTAATTGCGTATGTTGATAGGCCTAATAGCCAATGGCTAATGTCCTAATCTCTGTGTAGGAACGTAAAAATTTGAGAAAAGGCCGCGACCGGTCAAAATGACACGAGTGAATTTCAATTGATCTCGGGATTTTCATGAATCTCGCTTCTATCAAATCTTTTTTGTGCTAATCTCTGCCTTCGAAAATCCGAGGCACATATATTTCATGAATGGTGAGCTGGCTGCAGACCGGCGCCATTAGTCAGATAGAAAGGGAAACTATGTCTTCTTACAAGGACCTGCTGGCCCAGCGGGAGAAGCTGGAGAAGCAAATCGAAGAAGCGAAGTCGCGTGAATACGCTGAAGTGCTGAATGACGTGAAGCAGAAAATTGCCGACTACGGCTTTTCGCTCGCCGAACTCGGTCTCAGCCGCGCGAAGGCAGGCAAGGTTGGCCGTCCGCGCGCCGGCGTCGCCGCGAAATACCGCGATCCGGAAACGGGCGCGACGTGGTCGGGCCGCGGCAAGCCGCCGCGCTGGATCGCTGGCAAGAACCGCGAACAGTTTGCGATTTAAACGTTTGTTTAAGTCACCTGCGCTTCAAAAGAGCCGCGTGTCCGTTCAGGAGCGCGGCTTTTTTGTTTTCAGCGGCCGCCGCGCGCATCGCGTTGTCATGAAAATGTAATAATCGAGGGTGCGAATGGAAATACGACCTGTTCGCATAAGCGATTGATTTGAATAAGAAATTTACGGGTATTGGCGGGATTCGCGGGGCGCCCTTGATAGAATTGGGTACCGCACACCGATATCTCATATTTCATGTCCACGTTTTCCGGCGACGCGCAGAGCGCAGATAAGCACGCGGTTGCACGCAAGAGCACGTTCGTCAGTATTGTGCTGAATGTCGTGCTTGCGACATTTCAGATCGTCGTCGGCACGATTGCGCATTCGCAAGCATTGATTGCCGACGGCGTGCATTCGATTTCCGATTTGATCTCGGATTTCGTCGTGCTGGTTGCGAATCGGCATAGCGGCGCATCGCCGGACGCCGACCACAATTACGGGCACAGCCGCTACGAGACCGTCGCGTCGCTGTTTCTCGGCGCAATCCTGATTGCAGTGGGCGTCGGCATGCTGTGGCGGGCCGGCGACCGTCTCGTTAATCTCGAAAATATTCCGGCGGTACATTTTTCCGCGCTGGTCGTCGCGCTGACGGTGCTCGTGTCGAAAGAGGCGCTGTTTCGCTACATGCTGCGCGAAGCGCGGCGCGTGCGCTCGGCGATGCTCGTCGCGAACGCATGGCATGCGCGTTCGGATGCCGCCTCGTCGCTCGTCGTCGCGATCGGCATCGTCGGCAGCCTGGCCGGCGTGCGGCTGCTCGATCCGATCGCGGCGGCGATCGTCGGCTTCATGGTCGCGCGCATGGGCTGGACGTTCGGCTATGACGCGTTGCAGGACCTCTCCGACCGCGCGCTCGATACGACCGACACGGCCGAGATCCGCGCACTGCTCGCGGCAACGCCGGGCGTGCGCGACGTGCACGACCTGCGCACGCGCAAGATGGGCGATGCGGCGCTCGTCGACGCGCACATCCTCGTCGATCCGATGATCTCCGTCTCCGAAGGGCATTACATCGCGGAAACCGCACGTGCACGCGTGCTGCGCGACCCGCGCGTGCTCGACGCGCTGATCCACGTCGACCCCGAGAACGACGCGGCGCGCCGTCCGGCGCTCGCGCTGCCGCCGCGCGGCGAGATCGCGGCGCGGCTCGAGGCCGCGCTCGCGCAGCGCGGGCTGCATGCGGCGGCGATCAACCTGCATTACCTGAGCACGGGGCTCGAGATCGACGTGACGCTGGCGTGCGATCCGCACGACACCGATGCGGCGCTGGCCGGCCGGCTCGACGTCGACGCGCTGGAGCGCGAGTTCGGCGCGCGCCGGATCGGCTTCACGCGCACGATGCCCGCGCAGGCGTGATCTGCCGCCGGCGGGCCGTGCGCGCGGGCGTGCGCGTTACAGCCGTTACAGCGGCAGCTGCGTGTCGAACTTGATCTCGCGCAGCACGACACTCGTGCGCACTTGCGACACGGCGGGAATCTTGAAGATGCGTTCGTGCAGGAACACGTCGTAGGCCTTGATGTCCGGCGCGACGATCTTGAGGATGTAATCGGCCTCGCCGGTCGTGCTGTAGCACTCGGTGACTTCCGGGCAGGTCGCGATCTCGCGCTCGAACTGCTCGACGCCGCCTTCGTTGTGGCGGGTCAGGTGCACGTGCGCGAGCGCGCAGACGTGCAGGCCGAGCTTCTCGCGATCGAGCAGCGCCGTGTAGCGCTGGATCACGCCCGACTGTTCCATGTCCTTGATGCGGCGCCAGCACGGCGTGCTCGACAGGCCGACCTGGTCGGAAATTTCCTGAACGGAACGGCGCGCGTCGAGCTGCAACAGGCGAAGGATTTTTTGCGAAAAGGAATCGAGCGTCACCTGCGCCTCCATGCGGCAGCAACAACATGCTGAATGTTAGAGGGCCGGGAAAGGAAAGGCAATCTGGCGTCGCGTTGCTGAGCGAGATTCGCTAATTTGCTCGCGGATCCGTGGGGTTTTGTCCCGCCCCCGCGTTTTCCGACCGATCGGTGTCCGACACCGCGAGGCCCGCGAGCGCGGCCTGCTGGCGGCGCAGGTCGGCGAGCATGTTGCAGAACAGCGCGCCTTGCTCGATCGCGTCGTCGAGCGCGACGTGCGTGTGCGGATGGTCGTCGAACCAGTGCTTCGGAAAACGCGGCTTGATCGCCTTGCGGTACGGCAGGCCCGTCATCGCGAACGCGAGCGTCTTGATGTCGAGCGCCGACCACGAGAACGGGCAGCGCCCGGCGAAGCGCATCATGTACCAGAACATGAACGTGAAATCGAAGCCGGCCGGCATCGCGACGAATACCGGCTTGCCGGGCAGCGCCTCGACCCAGTCGACGTACGCGACGAGCGCCGCCTCGGGCGCCTGCAGGTCGCGGCGGCACGCGGCCCATGCCTCGGGCTCGGTCTTCCACCACGCTTCCTGCACCGGGTGCGCCTGCGCGCCCGGCAGCGTCTCGAGGTTGGCCGAGAAGGTCGCGATCAGCTGCTTGTCCTCGGTATAGGCGGCCGACGCGAAGCTCAGCATCGAGTGCGGGCCGGGGATCGGGCCGTCGGCCTCGACGTCGGTGCTGACGTAGATTTCCGGGATGGCGGTCTGGTTCATCCGAATGCCTTGTCGGACACGAACGGGTTCGTGCGGCGCTCGTCGCCGAACGTCGACACCGGGCCGTGGCCCGGCACGAACGTCACGTCGTCGCCGAGCGGCCACAGCTTCTCCTTGATCGAGCGGACGAGATCCTCGTGATTGCCGCGCGGGAAATCGGTGCGGCCGATCGAGCCGGCGAACAGCACGTCGCCGACGATCGCGACGCGATGCGCGCGGCTGAAGAACACGACGTGGCCGGGCGTGTGGCCCGGGCAGTGATAGACCTCGAGCGTCTCGTCGCCGAACTGCACGGTGTCGCCGTCGTTCAGCCAGTGATCCGGCTCGAAGGTTTCGGCGGCCGGAAAGCCGAAGCGCTCGCTCTGCATCGGCAGCTTCTCGATCCAGAAGCGCTCTTCTTCCTGCGGCCCTTCGATCGGCACGCCGTAGTGCGTCGCGAGCGTCTTCGCGCCCGCGCAGTGATCGATGTGCCCGTGCGTGAGCAGCACCTTCTCGACCTGCACGTTCTGCCGCGCGACTTCCTGCTGGATCCGGTCGAGATCGCCGCCCGGATCGACGACGGCGGCGCGGCCCGTCTTCTCGCAGACGAGCAGCGAGCAGTTCTGCTGGAACGGCGTGACCGGAATGAGCGTGACTTTCATGGAGGCACCGGCGGCTAAAAGGAGCGATTGTACCGGTCGCGCGTGCCGCTTGCCGGCCGCGCGACGCGCGTCGCGGTGCGCGCCTCCGGGCATTCCCGGAGCATGTCGATTGTTACAGCCATAGTGAGAATCAATGGTCCGCCGGCGGTGCTTTTCAGGACAGCGTTTTGATTTATGTATAATGCGCTCCATTGCGCGTGAATTTCACGCCATTCGCTGGTGTTTCGGCCCCGTTAAAAAGGGGCGTCGGAAGCACCGTCAAGCATCAGCCGCCGGGGAGTCCGGCGGTGTATCCAGCACCGAGCATTCGGTGCTCACGTCTTGTCCGGCCGGGTGCTGCGCGCCCGCCTGCGGCCCTGCTGCCGCGCCGCCGGATGAGGCCTGTGCCGCCGTTCCTGTGCGTTGGTCGTTTCGACGCGCGCGAACGTGAAAGCCATGTTCGATGGCGGCATGTGGGGTCTGGTCAGGCTGTTGGGGACAGGTTGCGCCAGACGTGAAAGCTAATCAGGACGGTTGCGGCATAGACGAAAGCCGCGCCCATGCTAGCCGCCTGCTCGCATCCGAGCGGGGCGTGCACGCATTTGCCGTCCGGGCCGCGTGTCCGCGCTGTGAAGCAGCGTGACGAAGGAGCGGCCCGAACCAGAAGGCGACACGTCGATGAACGTACGATTTCCGACTCGTTTCGGGACCATTGCATTATTTTTCGCGTTGACGGGCTGTGCGGTGCCACCCAGCCAGACCACCGGAAGCGCGAACCAGAAGAACGCGGTCGACAAGACGGCCGGTGCCGCGAAGGCGGACAACGACAAGCAGCAACTGAATTTCGATTCCGCACTGGCGTCGATGCCGGCTGCCGACGCCAAGGACGCGAAGAAGTCGTCGCTGGCGGACGCCGAGCCGATCGACGGCAAGGATGTGTCCGACTTCCGTCAGACGGGCCGCGCATCGTGGTACGGGCGGGATTTCCACGGCCGCCGCACCGCGAACGGCGAGCGCTTCAACATGAACGCGCTCACCGCCGCGCACCGCACGCTGCCGCTGTCGTCGTACATCAAGGTGACGAACGCGTCGTCCGGCAAGTGGGTCGTCGTGAAGGTCAACGATCGCGGGCCGTTCAAGCGCGGCCGTGTGCTCGACCTGTCGTATGCCGCTGCCAAGATGATCGGCCTCGTGCACGCCGGCACGGGCCGCGTGAAGATCGAAGGGCTGTCGCCCCAGGAAGCGCGCGAAGCACGCGACGAAATGCTCGCGTCGGTCTCGACGAAGTAACGCGGCGGATCGACCGCTCATGCAAAAGGGCTGCCCGAGGGCAGCCCTTTGTCTTTCCTGCACGGCGCGACGTCGGCACCGGTGTCCCGGTGCCGGCCGGCTCGCGCGTCAGTTTTCATCCTTCAGCGCGAGCGCCCGCGCATACAGCGTGTTGCGCGACGCGCCCGTCAGCGCGGCCGCGAGCTTCGCCGCGCTCTTCACCGGCACCTCTTCCAGCAGCAGCCTGAGCAGCGCGTCGTGCGCGGTGTCGTCGGCTTCGCCGCTCGTCGCCGGCGCGCCTTCGACGACCAGCACGAATTCGCCGCGCTGCCGGTTCGCATCGCCGGCGAGCCAGGTCTGTCCTTCGGCCAGGGTGCCCTGGAACAGTTGCTCGTGTAGCTTGGTGAGTTCGCGCGCGATCAGCAGCCGGCGCGCGGGGCCGAATGCGTCGGCGAGCGCGGCGACGGTTTCGGCGATCCGGTGCGGCGCTTCGTAGAACACCAGCGCATACGGGTGCGATACCAGCGCCTGCAGCGCGGTCGCGCGCTGCCTGGCCTTCGGCGGCAGGAAGCCCGCGAACGTGAACGCGCCGGCCCAGTCGCCGGCCACGCTCAGCGCGGTCACCGCCGCGCTCGCGCCCGGCAGCGGGATCACCGCGAAGCCGGCGGCGCGCACCGCGTCGACGAGCCGCGCGCCGGGGTCCGAGATGCCGGGCGTGCCGGCGTCCGATACGTAGGCCACGCGTTCGCCGCCGCGCAGCAGTTCGATCACGCGCTGCGCGGCTTCGCGTTCGTTGTGTTCGTGCACGGCGACGAGCGGCTTCGACATCCCGTAGCGGGCGAGCAGCTGGCCCGTGTTGCGGGTGTCTTCGGCCGCGATGCGGTCGGCGAGGCCGAGCACGTGCAGCGCGCGCAGCGTGATGTCGGCGGTGTTGCCGATCGGCGTGGCAACCACGTAGAGCGCGGCTTCCGGGTAGTGCTGCGTTTGCGCGAGTTCGAGGAGGGCAGTCATGGCAGGCAATGCGCGCAATCGCGGCGCAAGCGGAACAAGGACGGCATTGTGCCACGCGGCGCCGGCGCGGCCGGGCGACGGGCGCGGTTTGCCGCGCGCGGGCGACAACTTTTCCGGCGTGGCGCGATCCAGGCCGGTCGGCGCGGCGTTCGAGCAGCGTGCACGGCAGTTTCTCGAACGCCGCGGCCTCGTGTTCGTCGCGGCGAACGTGACGATGCGCGGCGGCGAACTCGATCTCGTGATGCGCGAGCCCGACGGCATGCTCGTGTTCGTCGAGGTGCGCGCGCGGCGCAGCGTCCGGCATGGCGGCGCGGCCGCGAGCGTCGGCTGGCGCAAGCGGCGGCGCCTGGTGGCGGCCGCGCTCCAGTTCTGGGCGCGCCACGGCGCCGGTGCCGCGTGCCGCTTCGACGTCGTCGCGTTCGAGGCCGGGCGGCTCGTGTGGCTGCGCGACGCATTTCGTGCCGACGATGCGTAGCCGCGAGCTGTGACGAGATGTAAAGAGTTCTTGCCGGACCCCCGGAGAGCGTGCCGGAGTACGGTAAACTCGCCGCACCCACGATGTCGCGCGATGCGTGCCGCGCGCCCAGTTCACCAGGAATCGATGTCAGTCGAACGTATTCAGCAACATTTCCACGACAGCGCCGCGCTTCACGCCGAAGCGGCCGACGCACTGTCGCTGCCGATCGCAGCCGCGGTCGATGCGATGTTCGCCGCGCTGGCGAACGGCAACAAGATCGTCGCGTGTGGTGACGGCCCGTCGGCCGCCGCCGCGCACTACCTCGCCGTGTCGCTCGTCGGCGGCTTCGAGCGCGAGCGTCCGGGCCTGCCCGCGATCGCGCTGGCCACCGATGCGTCGCAGGGCGGCCTCGCGGGGGCGGTGTCCGCCGAGCAACTGTTCGCCCAGCAGGTGCGCGTGCTCGGCCAGACCGGCGACATCCTGCTGGTGCTCGATCCGGGCGGCGCGTCGCCGCGCGTGCTGGCGGCGATCGACGAAGCGCACGAGCGCGAGATGACCGTCGTCGCGCTGACGGGCGGCGACGGCCATGCGGTCGCGGCCGCGCTGTCCGACACCGATATTCCGATCAACGTGCCCGCCGCTCGTGCGGCGCGCGTCCACGAAGTCCATCTGCTGACCATCCACTGCCTGTGCGACGGCATCGACGCGATGCTGCTGGGTGAGGATTGAACGAAGGAGAGCCGTCGATGAATCAAAGCCGCGTCAAACAGACGCTCGTCAGAACCACGCTGCTTGCCGCGCTGACGGCGGGCCTCGCCGTGTCGCTGCAGGGTTGTGTGCTCGGGATCGTCGGCGCAGCGGCCGGCGGCGGCGCGCTGGTCGCGACCGACCGCCGTACGCTCGGTGCGCAGACGGAGGATCGTGAGATCCAGGTCAAGTCGCTCACGCAGATCAACAACGGGCTGCCCGACCAGTCGCACGTGAACGTCACGGTGTTCAACCGCCGCGTGCTGCTGACGGGCGAGGTGCCGAACGACGCATCGAAGCAGCGCGCCGAGGAAATCGTGCGCGGCATCAACAACGTGAACGGCATCGTCAACGAGCTGTCGGTCGAGCCGGCGTCGTCGCTGTCGTCGCGCGCGAACGACTCGTACCTCGAGGGGCGCGTGAAGTCCGAGCTGATCGCGACGAAGGGCATCTCGGCGAACTACTACAAGGTGGTCAGCGAACGCGGCAACCTTTACCTGATGGGGCTCGTGACGGTCGACGAGGGCAATCGCGGCGCGGAAGCCGCCAGCCAGGTGCCCGGCGTCGAGAAGGTCGTGAAGGTGTTCCAGTACGTGAAGCCGCAGGACGCGCAGGCGCTGCAGGCGGCGTCGCCCGCGAGCGGCGCGTCCGGTGCGCAGGCCGCCGCGCCGGCGGATACCGCGACGGTGGGCGCCGTGCCCGACGCGTCGGTGCAGTCGACGCCGCTGCAGCCGCCCGCACCGATCTCGAATTCGTCGAGCGTGCACCCGGGCAACCCGAAGGCACCGTCGCAATGAAGAGCATGCAGATGAAGCAATTGAAACCGTGGATGATGCAGGGCGCCGCAGCCGCGGCGCTCGTGGCGGGCACGCTGGGCGCCGCGCATGCGGATGTCGGTGACGGCCTGAAGGTGGCGCGCGGCAATGCGTGCATGGGTTGCCACGCGGTCGACCGCAAGCTCGTCGGCCCGTCGTTCAAGGAAATCGCCGCCCGCTACAAGGCCGATCCGCAGGCCGTGGCAAAGCTGTCGAAGAAGGTGAAGGAGGGCGGCTCCGGCGTCTGGGGCGCGATTCCGATGCCTGCGCATCCGCGCATGAGCGACGCCGACGCGCGTTCGGTGGTCGAATGGGTACTGGCTGGGGCGCCGTCAAAGTAAGGTATCGGGGGTGACTCAACCCCTATTGCCAAGCGCAGAAATGCGTGTGTATGATGGTCGACTGTTGGGGCGGTAGCTCAGCTGGGAGAGCGTCGCGTTCGCAATGCGAAGGTCGGGAGTTCGATCCTCCTCCGCTCCACCAACGGAATCCGAAAGGCCCGATCGCAAGATCGGGCCTTTTGTTTTTGGGTTCCGCTGCGACGGTGGGCGTGGGCGGCACCGTCGGGTGCGCCGCTTTCGACGTGAGGCGCAAACTCGCCGCGCCTAGGTCGCCAGCTCGTGAATGAACCTGAACGCCGGCACCGACAGCACGGCGAACCCTACCGTGATGGCCGCAAGGATCGCGATCCTCTTTCGCAGCAGCGCGAAGAGGGCGATCGACAGTCCGTAGAACACGCAGGTCAGAACGATGATCCACCAGAGCGCGGCGTAGCCTGCACCGCCTTCGAAATTCGATACGTTCTGCGTGATCCGGGTCGCGGCATAACCAGCGACGGTCATGCTCGCGGGCAGGCACAGCACCGAATACAGCACGAAGACGATGATCTGCCGCGGTGTCGGGTCGGGAGACGTCATGCTGGGCGCTTCATGTTGAGTGGGAGGGGCCAGAACCGTCCGCCAAGCGGGCCGGCTCAGGCAGCCGGCAGGATGCGGGCGTTTCCGGTGTTTGGCAACCACCGCCCACCGTCAGGCTCACCCCCGCCCGAAACTCGGCCGCTTCGGATCGTAAGTCCACCCCGGCACGAGATACCGCATCGCGACCGCGTCGTCGCGCGCCGTCCCGCCGACCGCGTTGTACAACGCATGCGCGGCCTCGACCTGCGCCATGTCGAGCTCGATCCCGAGCCCCGGCCGCTCCGGCACGGCGACCTTGCCGCCGACGATCGCGAGCGGCTCGCGCGTGAGCCGCGCGTCGCCTTCCTGCCAGATCCAGTGCGTGTCGATCGCGGTGATCGTGCCGGGCGCGGCCGCCGCCGCATGCGTGAACATCGCGAGCGACACGTCGAAGTGGTTGTTCGAATGCGAGCCCCACGTGAGCCCCCAGTCGCGGCACAGCTGCGCGAGCCGCACCGAGCCCTGCATCGTCCAGAAATGCGGATCGGCGAGCGGGATGTCGACCGCCTGCAGCCGCACCGCGTGATCCATCTGCCGCCAGTCGGTCGCGATCATGTTGGTCGCGGTCGGGATCCCCGTCGCACGGCGGAATTCGGCCATCACCTCGCGGCCCGAATAGCCGCCCTCCGGCCCGCACGGGTCCTCCGCATACGCAAGCAGGTGGCCTTGCCCGCGGCACAGCGCGACGGCCTCGTCGAGCGACCACGCGCCGTTCGGGTCGAGCGTCGCGCGGGCCTCCGGAAAGCGCGCCTTGATCGCGGCGATCGCTTCCATCTCGTCTGCGCCGGGCATCACGCCGCCCTTCAGCTTGAAATCGGCGAAACCATAGCGCTCGACGGCGGCCTCCGCCTGCCGCGCGATCGCGGCCGGCGTGAGTGCTTCCTCGTTGCGCAGCCGGAACCACGCGTCCGACGCGTGCGTTTCGTCGCGATACGGCAAATCAGTGCGCCGTCGGTCGCCGAGGTAGAACAGATAAGCGAGCATCGGCACCGCGTCGCGCTGCTGGCCTTCGCCGAGCAGCGCGGCGACGGGCACGTCGAGAAACTGCCCGAGCAGGTCGAGTAGCGCCGCCTCGATCGCGGTGATCACGTTGTCGAGCCGCAGGTTGATTTCGTGCGGCTGGCGCAGTACCGCCGCCTCGCCCGCCGACGTCACTTCGTGCCGGATCGTGCGGCCCGCACCCGCACCCGCACCCGCACCCGGGCCCGTGCCGGACAGCGCCGCGCGCACCGCGTTGAGGGTGGCCTGATAGCGTCCGATCGACTGGCCGACCACGAGATCCGTCATGCGCTCGAGCGCATGCCGGATGCCTTCGCCGCCCGGCACTTCGCCGACGCCCGTGTGCCCGCTGCTGTCGTCGAGGATCACGAGGTTGCGCGTGAAATACGGCGCGTGCGCGCCGCACAGGTTGAGCAGCATGCTGTCGCGGCCGGCAACGGGAATCACCCGCATGCGCGTGACGCGCGGGGTGCCGGCATGGCGGGATTCGGACATCGGTTCGCTCCTGGTTCCGGTGGTGCACGGGCCGTCGGCCGAGCCGGCGCGGCCCGCGCCGTTCATCGAAGCTCGACGCGGCGAATCTCGCCGACGACGAACACGTAGCAGATCACCGCGACGAGCGCGTGCGCGACCACATAGACGAGCGCGCCGTTGAACGAGCCGCTGCGGTCGACGATGTAGCCGATCGCGATCGGCGTCGTGATGCTGGAGAGGTTGCCGCACGTGTTGAGCAGCGCGCCGCTCAATCCCGCGATCTGGCGCGGCGCGGTGTCGGCGTTGACGGCCCAGCCGAGCGCGCCGAGTCCCTTGCCGAAGAACGACAGCGCCATGAACAGCACGACGAGCACGTGCGAATCGGTGTAGTTGCAGACGATCATCGACATCGACAGCAGCATGCCGAACACGATCGGCACCTTGCGCGCGACCGACAGCGAGCGGCCCTGCCTGAGCAGCGCATCGGACACGATGCCGCCGAGAATCCCGCCGAGGAACCCGCACACGGCCGGGATCGATGCAACGAGCCCCGCGTTGAGGATCGACATCCCGCGCGCCTGCACGAGATAGACGGGAAACCACGTGATGAAGAAATAGGTGAGCGCGTTGATGCAGTACTGCGCGACGTACACGCCGATCAGCATCCGGTTTCCCAGCAGCGCCTTGACGTGACGCATCGACGGGCCGCCGTCGCGGCCGCCCGTCGCCTGGTCGATGTTGACGAGCGCACCGCCTTCGGCGAGGTAGTCGAGTTCCGCGCGGTTGATGGTCGGGTGGTCCTTCGGGTCGTACATCGTGCGGTTCCACACCAGGACGAACGCGAAGCCGAGCACGCCCATCACCGCGAACACCGACTGCCAGCCGAACGCGTGCACGAGCCAGCCCATCAGCGGCGCGAACACGACGGTCGCCGCGTACTGCGCGGCATTGAAGATCGCCGATGCGGTGCCGCGTTCGGCGGCCGGGAACCACGCGGACACGATCCGGCTGTTGGCCGGGAAGGAAGGCGCTTCGGCCGCGCCGACCAGGAAGCGCAGCCCGAACAGCAGCGCGAACGCGGCCGCGCCGCCGAAAAAGCCGATCGTGCCCTGCAGCAGCGTGAACAGCGACCAGAAGAAGATGCTGAACGCATAGACGATGCGCGATCCATAGCGGTCCAGCAGCCAGCCGCCCGGCAGTTGCGCGACCACGTACGACCAGCCGAATGCGGAGAAGATGAAGCCGATCTGTACGTGGCTCAGGTGCAGTGCGCGGGCGAGGCTCGGGCCGGCGATCGCGATCGCGGCGCGATCCGCGTAGTTGATCGTCGTGACCGCGAACAGGACGGCCAGCACCAGCCAGCGCACGCGGGTGCGCCGGGCCGTTGCCGACGCGGACGCCGGCAGCGCGTGAAGCGGATTCATGACTGTCTCCTCCGAAGGGCGGAAGGTGCCGTCGTGCGGCTGGCGCGTCGAAAGCGCGCGTTTCTGGGTGACGGTGCTGCCGGCCGGAGGCCGGACGCCGAGGCCCGTGCGGGCCCGAGCGGGGCGTCCGGATCATTCTGTCATGTCGATATTTGCGCTTTCATGCCAATTACTGACTTGATCGATTCAGTCTTTGAATCGATCGGCCGCGACGCGCGGGGCGCGGCTGGCCGACGATGCCGGCGTGCAATTCGCGCACGCAGTCGAGGAAGGCCTGCCGCTGCCGGCTTCGTCGGCGTTCGGAGGCCATGTGTCGCTCGACGACGTGCTCGCGAGCGTGCGCGGCGCGGCGACGCCGGCACCGGCACTGAGGAACTGACCGCGCCACGCGGTCGCCCGCCCGGCGGGATGCTGGCTATATTTTTACCCGGATGATATTGACATTCAATTTATACCCGGATGAAAATAGCGCCATTCCGATTCCTGCCTGCGGGCGACCACGATGACAACCTCCACGCTTCTTCCTTCGTACACGGTGTTCGACGGCCACCGGCGGCTCGCGACGGGCCCGCTCGTGTCGGTCGCGCTCGCGGCCCGGCAGGCCGGCGACGCGAGCGCCGGCACGATCCTGATCTTCGACGACGCGGCCGGCCGCTCGATCGACCTCGACCTGCGCGGCACGCCGGACGAGATCCGCGCGCGCTTCGCGCCGCCGTCGGGCGACGACGTATCCGCAACGGTCGGCGAGCCGGCCGGGGCGGGCGAGCCGCGCGGCCGCGGCCGGCCGAAGCTCGGTGTCGTGTCGCGCGAGGTCACGCTGCTGCCGCGTCACTGGGAATGGCTTGCGGCGCAGCCGGGCGGCGCGTCCGTCGCATTGCGCAAGCTCGTCGAGGACGCGCGGCGCACGCATGCGGCGGCCGATCGTCTGCGCGACGCGCAGGCGCGCGCCTACCACTTCATGTCGGCGATGGCGGGCGACCTGCCCGGTTTCGAGGAGGCCGCGCGCGCGCTGTATGCGAACGACCTGGCGCGGCTCGCCGGGCTGATCGCCGGCTGGCCGGACGACGTGCGCGACCATGCGCTCGCGCTGTCGCGCGGCGATCTGCCGCCGTCCACCGACGACTGCTGAAAGGAGCTTCCGACGCAATGACCGTATTCGACCTGAACCGTGGCGCGATCGCGCCGGTGGCCGACGAGGCCGATCTCGTCGACCTGCGCGTGACCGGCGCCGTCCCGCGCGATCTCGACGGCACGTTGCTGCGCAACGGCCCGAATCCGCCGGGCGGCCGCTTCGAAGGGAACGACATGCTGTCGTGGTGGCCGGAGGCCGCGATGCTGCATGCGATCGCGTTCGAAGGCGGCCGCGCGACCGGCTACCGGAACCGCTGGGCGCGCACGCAGCGCTGGGCCGCCGTGCATGCACCCGGGCAGGCGCCGCATCTTCCCGACACCAATCCGAACGTGAACGTGCTGCAGCATGCGGGCGAATTGCTCGCGCTGGCCGAGGGCGGCGCGCCGCTCGCAATCACGGCCGCGCTCGATTCGCTCGGCGCGCCGGCGCGGCACGCGGGCTTCGGCGGCGGGATGACCGCGCATCCGAAGGTCGATCCGGTAACGGGCGAGCTGATTGCCTTTCGTGCGGACTGGCGTGCGCCGTGGCTGCGCTACGGCGTGGCCGACGCGCAGGGCGTGCAGCGCGTCGAGATCGAAATCGACCTGAGCGCGCCGTCGATGATGCACGACCTCGCGATCACCGAAACCCGCAGCCTGCTGCTTGACTTGAACGTCGGCTACGACTTCTCGCTGCTGAAGCAGGGCCACCGGATGCCGCTGCGCTGGCACGACGACCGGCCCGCGCGCATCGGCGTGATCCCGCGCCACGGCGGCGCGGTGCGCTGGTTCGGCATCGAGCCGTGCTTCATCCAGCACGTCGTGAACGCATACGACTGCGACGCGTCGTGCATCGTGCTCGATGCGGTGCGTTATCCGTGGTTCCTGCGGCTCGACGCGCGCACGGGCCGCTTCGCCGACAACCCGGTCGGCGAGCTGTGGCGCTACGTGATCGATACGGCGAACGGGCTGATCGACGAAGGGCCGCTCGCCGACGGCGGCATCGAGATGCCGCGCATCAACGAAAGCCGCACGGGGCGCCGCTACCGCTACCTGTATGCGGTGGAACAGCCGAACAATGCGGAAATGCGCGGCGTGATGCGCTTCGACCACGCGAGCGGCACGACGACGCGCTATGCGGTGCCGGTCGGCGACCAGAACAGCGAGCCGGTGTTCGTGCCGCGCCCGGGCGGCGTCGACGAGGACGACGGCTGGCTGCTGGTGATGGTCTACCGCGCGGCGACCGATACCAGCGACGTCGTGATCCTCGATGCGCGCGCGATCGACGCGGGGCCGGTCGCGACCGTGCACCTGCCGCGCCGCGTGCCGGCCGGGTTCCACGGCGCGTGGGTGCCGCGCGAGCGTTGAACGTGCGCGGCGGCGCGCGTCACTGCGCGCGCAGCGCGTCGACGATCTTCAGCCGCGCGGCGCGCATTGCCGGCAGGAACCCGCCGACGAGCCCCATCACGAGCGAGAACAGCAGCGTCTTCACGACGATCGCGGGCGTCAGCACGAAGCGGAACGACAGGTCCGCGAAGGTCTGGAAGTTGGTCGTCGAGAACGACGCGAACTGCATCAGCGACGCGCACGCGAGCCCCGCGACGCCGCCCACGAAGCCGAGCAGCAGCGCTTCCAGCAGGAACGCGGCGAGCACGTTCGTGCGCTTGAAGCCGAGCGCGCGCAGCGTGCCGATCTCGGCGACGCGGTTCGCGACCGATGCGTACATCGTGATCATCGCGCCGATCATCGCGGCGATCGAGAAGATCGTCGACAGCGTGATGCCGAGGATGTTGATGAACTTCGACAGCGCCTTCGACTGGTCGCCGTAGAAGGTCTGCTCGCGTTTCGCCTCGTCGGTCAGCCGCGGGTCGACGTCGATGTCGGCCTTGAAGCGCGCGAAGCCGTCGGCGCCCGGGATGCGCAGCACCATCGACGAATAGCTGGTGCGCCGGAACGACTGCATCAGTTGGTCGACGTCGCCCCAGATCTCCGAATCGAAGCCGCTGCCGCCCGCGTCGAAGATGCCGACGATGGTCCAGTCGCGCTGCGCGAAATGCAGGCTGTCGCCGAGCTGCGTGCCGCTGAAGCCTTTCGCGATCGCGCTGCCGACGATGATTTCCGACGAGCCGGGCGCGAACATGCGGCCGGCGGCGAGCGTCACGTGCGGGCGCAGCGCGAGGCCGGCCGGCGACACGCCGCGGATCACGACGTTCGACGGCTTGCCGGTCGACGTCTTCACCAGCGAGATCAGCACGACCGCTTCCTTCGACACGAGCGGCCGGCCGTCGGGGCCGGGCGCGACGGCCGGGTGCATCTCGAGCGCATTGGCCTGCTGATGGTCGATCGAGCTCTGGATCTCGGTTTCGGCGCCCTTGCGGATCACTACCGCGTTGTCGGGTTCGCCGGTCGAGACGAGCGTCTTCGTGAGCCCCGCGTCGAGCATCTGCACCGTCGCGAACACGAAGATCACGAGCGCCATCCCGCCGGCGGTCAGCGCGGTGGTGAGCCGCCGGGTCCACAGGTTGCGCGCGATGTAGTTGAGCGGGATGGCCATGCGTGTCGTTACCCGATCGCCCGCAGGCCTTCGACCACACGCACGCGCGCCGCCTGCCACGCCGGCACGATCGCGGCCGCGAAGCCGACCGCGACCGAGCACGCGGCCTGCAGCGCGACCGTCCCGGTCGACACCTTGAACACCGGGAAGATGCCGCCTGCCGCCTGCTTGAACAGGCTCGCGGCGGGCGGTGTCGCGAAGATCCCGAGCCCGCCGCCGGCCACCGCGATCACGACCGATTCGCCGAACACGATCAGCGCGAGGAATCCGGGGCCGAAGCCGAGCGCCTTCAACGTCGCGTATTCGGCCGTGCGTTCGCGCGCGCTCATCGCCATCGCGTTGGCCATCACGGCCATGATGATCAGGATCACCACGTACGACACCAGGCGGATCGCCGCGATGATCTGGTTCGACATCGCGACGAAGCCGAGCTGGAACGCCTGCTCGGTTTCGGTCAGCGTCTCGGCGAGCGAGTTCCTGAACACCGCGTCGACGTTGCGTGCGATCGCCGCGCCGTCGTCGGGGTTCGCGACGCCGAGCACGAATACGCCGACCTGGTCGGCCTGCTTCGGCGTGCGCTGCCGCACCGTCTCGTTCAGGTATTCCCAGTGAAACACCAGTTGGCGCGTGATCGTCGAATCGTCGCGGCCGTCGAGAATCCCGCGCACGACGAAGTCCCACGTACCCGGATAGATCGTGCCCTTCAGCGGGATCACGTCGCCGACCTTGAAGCCGAACTGATCCGCGAGCTGGCGCCCGACCAGGCAGCCGCGCCGGTCGCGGTTGTAGTCGGCGCGCTGCTGCCCGGGCACGATGAATTCCGGGTACAGGTCGAGGTAGTTGTCCGATACCGCGAAGCTCGCGAAGAAGTTCTTCGGGTCGCGGTAGATGCCGCCGAACCAGTTGGAGCGCACCACGGCCGTCACGCCTTCGACGCCGCGGATCCGGTTCTCGTAGCTCACGGGCAGCGGAAACACGAGCGAGATCGCGTTGCGCGTGACGAGCCGCCCGCTGGACGCGGCGGCCGCGCCCGCGTACCACGCGTCGACCACCGTATGCAGCAGCCCGAACGCGAGCACCGCGATGGTGAGCCCGAGCACGGTCAGCAGCGTGCGCAGCCGGTGCCGCAGCGCGTTGCGCGCGATCAGCTTCAGCACGTACATCGCGCGCGCTCCCGCAGCCGGTCAGCCGGCGTGCCCATCGATCAGCTCCCCTTTTTCCAGGTGCACGAGGGAGCGCGCGGCGCCGGCCGCGTGCGCGTCGTGGGTCACCATGATGATCGTCTTGCCGAGCTCGGCGTTCATCCGCTGCAGCATCGCGAGCACGTCGGTGGCCGACGCGCGGTCGAGGTCGCCGGTCGGCTCGTCGGCGACGATCAGCACGGGGTCGGTGATCAGCGCGCGCGCGATCGCGACGCGCTGCTGCTGGCCGCCCGACAGCTCGGACGGGTAGTGGCTCGTGCGGTCGCCGAGGTTCACCATGTCGAGCACGAGCTCGACGCGCTCGCGCCGCTCGCGGCGCGACAGGTGCGTGAGCATCAGCGGCAGCTCGACGTTCTCGAACGCGGTGAGCACCGGCATCAGGTTGTAGAACTGGAAGATGAAGCCGACGTTCGCCGCGCGCCATTCGGCCAGTTGCGCCTCCGCGAGCAGCGAGATGTCGAGCCCGCCCACGCGCAGCTCGCCGCTGTCGGGCCGGTCGATGCCGGCCACGAGGTTCAGCAGCGTGCTCTTGCCGGAGCCGGACGGCCCCATCAGCGCGACGAAGTCGCCTTCGCCGATGTCGAGCGTGATGTCGGTCAGCACGGGCACGATCTGGTTGCCGCGCCGGTACGACTTCGCGACGTGGCTGAGCTCGACGAGGGGCGGCGGGGCGTCGTTCACGCGTGCGTTACTTCTTCGCGACGGTCACTTTCGCGCCGTCCTTGAGCTTCGTGCCCGGCGCGAGCACGACCGTGTCGCCGGGCTTCACGCCGCGGATCGCGACGAGCTCGCCGATCCGCATGCCGGCGGTCACGGCCGTTGCATGCACGACGTCGTCCTTCACGACGAACACGACCGGCCGGCCGTCGCGCTCGACCACCGCGCTCGCCTGCACGGCCGTCACGGGCTGCCGGTCCTGCGCCGACACCGGCTTCGACAGGAACGCGATCTTCGCGCTCATGTCGGGCAGCACGCGCTCGTCGCGGTCGACGAAGCGCACCTTCACGAGCACGGTGGCCTTCGAGCGGTCGACGGTCGGCACGATGCGCGACACGCGGCCCGCGAAGCGCATGTCGGGCAGCGCGTCGAGCTGGATCTCGCACGGCTGCTCGGCGCGGATCTTCGCGATGTTCGATTCGGCGACGTCGGCCTCGACCTCGAGCGTGTCCATGTCGGCGATCGTCACGACCGCCCCCTTGCTGTCCGACGCGGACGAGAACGGCGTGATGTTGTCGCCGACGTTCGCGTGTTTCGCGAGCACGATGCCGTCGAACGGCGCGCGGATCACCGTCTGGTCGACCGCGACCTGCGCGGCCTGCGCGTTGGCGTCGGCGGACGCGATCGCGGCCTCGCCGCTGCTGAGCGATGCGCGCGCCTTGTTCACGCGGGCCGTATCGATGTCGAGCTGCGCGGCCGGCACGGCGCCCTTCGGCGCAAGCGCCGCGGTGCGGCGCAGCGCGATTTCGGCGTCCTTCAGCTCGGCCTGCTGCACGCCGAGGTTCGCGCGGGCGACCTTCACCTGGGCGAGCGCCTGCGAGAGCGACGCCTCGACGTCGCGGCTTTCGAGCCGCGCGATGATTTCGTCCTTCTTCACGCGCGTGCCTTCCAGCACGCCGAGCCATTCGACGCGCCCCTGGCCCTTCGACGCGACCGCGGCCTTGCGCTGCGGCACGACGTAGCCGGTCGCATTGAGCTGCGTGTCGTTCTGGTACGGGAAGGCAGACGTGACGGTGGTGGTGTCGACGGCCGGCCGGCCGGTCAGCGCGAGGCCGGCGGCGATCGCGACGACGACGATCGCGGCGGCGGCCGCATAGCGGGGCCACCGGCGCGGGCGGGGCGCCGATGCGAGCGGACGCCGGTCGATTTTCAGTTTGTCCAGATTGTGATCGGGCAATTTGAGCGCCTCGAGACGGCGGCGGCCCCGTATCGGTATCAAGGCCGGCCGCGATCCGGTTTCCGGGGAAAGGGACGGATGGACGCCAGTATAAGCGTCGCCCCGGCGGCGTGCGAGCGCGTTTGCGGCGCCGCGGCTGCGGCGGCCGAACCGGTCACGGACAGGGAAATACGGGTACGCCTCCGGGGAAACCCGAAGGGTGCAAGCAACGTGTCAACTCGTCGCGAATGCGGTGCGTTATGGAACCAGTGCGTCAGGTTTTGTCGCGACGGAACGGCGGAAGCCGGCCTCGCGGCCTGGGGCTCCGATGCGAATGCCTCGCATCTTTACTTACCGGTACGTTTGATTTTTTCTCCGCTAAAGGAAGAACAATGAAGAAGACGCTCGCTTCGATCATCGCTGCAGCATTCGCGCTCGCATCGGTTTCGGCATTCGCACAGGAAGCAGCATCGGCACCGGCTGGCGACACGTCGGCTGCCGCACCCGCCAAGAAGGATCACAGCAAGCCGAAGCACCAGCTGAAGCACCACGGTTCGAAGAAGGGCCAGGCGAAGGCTGCAGCCGCATCGGCCGCCGGCACGAACGACGCAGGCGCGCAGAACTGAGCGGCTTGCCGGCCACGGCCGGCGTTGCCGGTCATCGGTTGGCCAACCCCGCATGCTCCGGCATGCGGGGTTTTGTTTTTTCAGGGGCTCGATTTGCCCGGTTCGTCGAGCCGGACGGGCGGCGGCGCGCGCATCGCGTCGACCACCGTGCGCATGCGCCGCCAGTGCGAGCCTTCCCAGAACACGCGCCGGCACACGTCGCACGCGGCGAAGCGCCGGTGCCGCTGCCGGACGCCGGCCGGCACGCGCGGCGCGGCGGCGGCCGCGTCGAGCGGATGCAGCGGGGCGTTGCAGCGCAGGCATAACCGGAACGGGCGCATGTGCGGCGCGAGATCGAGCCGCTCGAACAGTTCGCGCAGCTGGTCGGCCGGCTGCAGCGCGTGCAGGTAGCAACCGCGCTCGACCGCACGCCGCTTGAGCAGCTCGCGGTCGCGGGTCAGCACGATCCGGCCCTCGCGCGCGGCGAGCGCCGCCAGTTCGTCGTCGCGGTAGTGGTTGTCGTAGCAGGTGTCGAAGCCCGCGAGGCGCAGCAGTTGCGCGAGGCCGCCGAGATGCGCGTCGGCGACGAAGCGCCATTGCGCCGGCGGCGGCGCGGCGACTCCGCGGGCTGCCGGTTGCGCGCGCTCCGGAAAGGCTTCGACCCGGTCGCCGTCGTCGAGCGGCCGGTCGAGCGCGGCCGGCACGTCGTTGATGCACAGCCGGCCGATTTCGGTATGCGGGACGCCGAGCGCCTCGATCGCGTGTTTCACCGTCGCATCGCGCGCGCAGGCGTGCCCGAACGCGCGGTCGCGCTGCGCGCGCGGGAGAAAGGCGTTCAGTTCGTCGTGGAAGCGGAAGGTCGCGGTCGCCATGCGCGCAGTATGGCACCGCGCATGGCCGGCCGCGTGCCCTGCAGGCACCCCGCATCTGTGTTTAACTCCCCGCTTCACGGAGCGAAGGAGCGGGAAATGGATCTCGGATTTATCGGGCTGGGCGAAATGGGGCAGGCAATCGCGACGAACCTGCTGAAGGCCGGACACACGGTGCGGGTCTGGAACCGGTCGCGCGAGCGCGCCGAGCCGCTGGCCGCGGTCGGCGCGCAGATCGTCGACACGCCGGCCGACGCGTTTCGCGGCGACGCGGTGTTCTCGATGCTGGCCGACGATGCCGCCGCGCGCGAGATCTTCGACGAAACGCTGCTCGCGCAGGCGCCGCGCGGCCTGATCCACGTCAACATGGCGACGGTGTCGGTCGCGCTGGCCGAATCGCTCGCGCACGCGCATGCGTCGCGCGGCATCCATTACGTCGCCGCGCCGGTGATGGGGCGCCCCGATGTCGCGGCCGCCGCGCGCCTGACGATCATGGCGGGCGGCCCGGCCGAGGCGATCGACCGCGTGCAGCCGCTGTTCGACGCGATCGGCCAGAAGACCTGGCGGTTCGGTTCGCTGCCGCAGCACGCGAACGTCGCGAAGATCGCCGCGAACTTCACGCTCGCGTCGGCGATCGAGACGCTCGGCGAGGCGTCCGCGCTGCTGGGCGCACACGGCGTCGCGATGCGCGACTTCCTCGACGTGATCACCGGCAGCGTGTTTCCGGGGCCCGTCTACGAGGGTTACGGCTCGATGATCGCCGAGCGGCGCTACGAGCCTGCGCGCTTCAAGGCGCGCCTCGGGCTGAAGGACGTTCGCCTGGCGCTGGAAGCCGGCGACGCCGTGTCGGTGCCGCTGCCGGTGGCGAGCGTCGTGCGCGACAACCTGCTCGACGCGCTTGCGCACGGCGGCGGCGAACAGGATTTCGCTGTGCTCGGCGAAGTCGCGCTGCGTCGCGCGGGCCGCTGATCCGCCCGCGACAGAAGTCGAGCGCACCGGCATAATCGACGTTTCGTTTTCCTTGCATCGAGGCAGAGGCGGTCATGAACTTGCATACGTGGTGGCTTTTCGTGGCGACGGTGTTCGTCGTGTCGGCGATTCCGGGCCCGAACATGCTGCTGGTGATGACGCACGGCGCGCGCCACGGGCTGCGCCGTTCGGCATGGACGATGGCAGGCTGCCTCTCCGCGCTGGTGCTGATGTTGTCGGTGTCGGCGGCCGGCCTCGGGGCCGTGCTCGAGGCTTGGCCGGCGATGTTCAACACGTTGCGCTTCGCGGGCGCGGCCTACCTGATCTACCTCGGCGTGAAGGCGTGGCGCGCACGCGTGGACGACGAGCAGCCTGCCGCCGACGTCGAAACCGTGTCGCGCCAGGCCACGCCGGCATCGCGCGGGGTGCTGTTCCGCAACGGTTTCCTGGTCGCGGGCAGCAACCCGAAGGCGATCCTGTTCGCGGCCGCGCTGCTGCCGCAGTTCATCAACGCGGCCGAGCCGACGCTGCCGCAATTCGGCATTCTCGTCGTCACGTTCGCGGTGATCGAGGTGAGCTGGTATCTCGTCTACGCGTCGTTCGGCACGCGCATCGGCGCGACGCTGAAGAGCCAGAGCGTTGCGAAGATCTTCAACCGGCTGACGGGCGGGCTGTTCGTCGGCTTCGGTGCGATGATGGCGCTGGTCCGTCACTGATTTCGATCCGGCGCCGGTACGCCGAACGCCCCGTCCCTCGCCAGAGGGCGGGGCGTTCGGCTTTTGGGGCTCGCCTCACGCGCGCGGGCGAGTCAACGCCGCTGCGCCGGCGTCGCGTCCGGCCGAGAGCCCGAAGACGGCGGCCGCGCCGGCGAACGCGAACCCGACGCCGCACACCGCGCTCCATCCGCCCCACGCCCACGCACTGCCGGCGAGCGCCGCGCCGAGCGCGCCGCCGATGAAGAACAGCCCGACGAACAGCCCGTTCAGGCGGCCGCGTGCGGCCGGGTTCAGCAGGTTGATCGCGCGGCGGCCGATCGTCTGGTCGACGATCACGCCCGCGTCGAGCAGCGCCGCGCCGCCGGCCAGCAGCGCGAGCGCGAGGCCGCGATGCGCGTGCGCGTCGAAGCCGAACCAGCCGGCACCCGCGATCCCGAGCAGGGCGAGCGCCACGAGCATCGCGCGGTGCGCGATCCGCTGCGCGGCCGGCCCCAGGCCGCGGTCGCCGGCACGGCCCGCGAGCGGCGTGACGATCGCGCCGCTCGCGCCGGCGAACGCGAACCATGCGATCCCGTGCAGGTCGAGGCCGAACGGCGGCTGCGCGAGCCGCAGCCCGACCGCGGTCCAGAATGCGCTGAACGCGGCCATCGCGAGCGCGGCCGACAGCGCATGCCGGCGCAGCACCGGCTCCTCGGCCAGCAGGCGCCCCATCGACGCGAGCAGCGCGCGATAGCCGGCCGTGATCGACGGCGTGCGCGACGGCAGGCGCAGGGCCAGCACGACGGCGATGGCAGCGTTCGCAAGCGCGGCCAGCAGATAGAAGCCGCGCCAGCCGGCCGAGCCCGCAATCAGGCTCGCGAGCGGCCGCGACAGCAGGATGCCGAGCATCAGCCCGCTCATCACGTTGCCGACCGCGCGGCCGCGCTGCGCCTCGGGCGCCATCGCCGCGGCCATCGGCACGAGCATCTGGATCACGCTCGACGCGGCACCGGCCACGAGGGTGGCGAGCAGGAACACGGTGCCCGACCGCGTGAACGCGGGCAGCGCGAGTGCAGCCGCGCATGCGGCCAGCGTCGCGACGATCAGGCGGCGGTTCTCGAGCAGGTCGACGAGCGGCACGAGCAGCACGAGCCCGGCCGCGTAGCCGAGCTGCGGCAGCATCGCGACGAGGCCGGCAAGGCCGGGCGGCAGATGCAGATCGGCGCTGATCGGGCCCGTCAGCGGTTGCGCGGCGAACAGATCCATCACGATCACGCCGACCGTCGCGGCGAAGAACAGCGTCATGCCCGCGCTCAACGCGGGCGGCGTGCCGGCGGGCGCGCTTTCGGGCGTCCGGACGGCGGCGGGGCAAGGGTTGGCGGGGCAGTTCATCGGAAGCCTGGCGAGTGGGTCGAAGGAGTCCCCATCGTAGGTGCCCGATGTTTATGCGACAATTGAAATATCTCTAACATGATTATGCGAGTTTGTTTTGAATACGCGTGATCTCCAGGCGTTCGTCGCGGTGGTCGACAGCGGGTCGATGGTCGCCGCGGCCGCGAAGCTCCACCTGACGCAGCCGGGCCTGACGCGGCGCGTGCAGAATCTCGAAACGCTGCTCGGCATGCCGCTGCTCGAACGGCAAAGCAAGCCGCTGAAGCCGACTGCCGCCGGGCGCGACGTCTACGCGCTCGCGCGCAACGTGCTGGGCGCGGTCGACGAACTGATGGCGGCGGGCGCGCCGGACAGCGAGCCGTCCGGCGAGCTGCGCATCGGCGTGCCGCCGTTCCTGTCCGAGCTGGCGCTCGAGCAGCCGATCGACCGGCTGCGCGACGCGTTCGGGCGCCTCACGCTGCGCGTGACGGCCGGCTGGTCGCCGGCGCTGATGCAGGGCGTCGAGCGCGGCACGCTCGACGTCGCGGCCGTGATGGTGCCGGCGAGTTCGGTGCTGCCCGATACGTTCACGTCGACGCTGCTCGGCACCCAGCCGACGGTGCTCGTCGCCGCGCGCGACTTTCCGCTGCCCGACGGCCCGTTGTCGATCGACACGCTGTCGCGTTTTCCGTGGGTGCTGAGCCAGGACGGCTGCGGGATGCGTTCGGCGCTGAGCCGCACGCTCGGCGCGGCCGGGCTGCCGTTCGACGTCGCGGTCGAGGCATTCGGCTCGGAGCTGCAGCTGTCGCTCGTCGCGCGCGGCGCGGGCATCGGCATCGCCGCGCCGAACGCGCTGGCGCGCAGCGCGCACCGCGATGCGCTGAGGGTGGTGGAAACGGCGGGACTGGAGACGCGGATCAACGTGTGGATCGTGCACGGCGCGCTGCCGGGCCGGCTGGTGCGGCCCGTCGCGCTGCTGCGCGATGCGCTCGGCGAAGTGCTCGACCGGGAAAACAGGGTGGGGTCAGATGCAGTGAAGGCGATCTAGAGTCGGCATTCGAGGGAAAGTCCGTATTTTCTCTACGGAAATGTTGCATTGCGGAAACCGATTCGCTAGAATTGCACCTGTCTCCTCCATGTCTCCTCTGATATGGATTCAGCCCGCCTCTTAGGCGGGCTTTTTTTTGCCTGCGATTTTCCCGCGGCATGCCATGCGTCGTCCGTCGCGGCGCTCAGAACTTGTACGTCATCCCGACGTAGCTGATGATCGGGTCGGCCTTCAGGTCCGATTTCGATTCCGAGAGCACCGTGCCGTCGGCCGCCTTGATCGTCACCGTCGACGTCGTCTTCAGCGGGATGTACGTCACCGACGCGATCAGCCCGAAATGCTCGGTCATGTTGTACTGCAGGCCGGCGTTGAACACCGGCTGCCATGACGACGACGCCTTCGCCTCCACCGATGTCGTACCCGGCTTGCCCGCGCCCGCCGCGAGAATCGCGCCGAGGTTGTCCTGGGTCTGCTTGATGAAGTTCGTGTTGAGCTGAAGGTCGCTGAACCAGTTGTACGACACGCCGAGGCCGAGGAACGGCCGGAACTTCGCGGTGGCCTGCCCGAAGTAGTACTGCAGCAGCACGGCCGGGCTCCACTGCCGCACGCTCTTCACGATCGGGTTGACCGACGCGAGCCCGATGTTCTGCGTGCCGAGCGCGCCGGCCGGGCCGGGCGGCTTGATCGTGCCCTGGCCCGACACCTTGAACACCGGCGGCACGCCGGCCACCGACGTGACCGCGATGTGGTCGGTCAGGAAGTGGCTGACCGTCAGGCCGACGGTGTCGGCGCCGCTCGTGTGCAGCCCGGTGCCCGGCGACGTGAACGACGGCGGCAGCCGCAGCGGTGTGTTGATCGGTGTCGGTGCGACGTTGGTCGTCATCGGCGTGCTGCTCTGCTGCGGCATCACGTGGAACCAGCCCAGCGTGACGACGTTGCTGCCGGCGCTCTGCGCGTGCGCCGCGAGCGGCGCCAGCACGGCGGCGCCGGCCGCCACGCAGCGTAAGGTTCTCTTCATCACGGCATTCCCCTCCGCTTACTGGACGAACGCGCCGATCGTGAAATACGGCGTCGATCCTGCGTTGTCGAGGAACCCGAACACGCCACCCGTGAAGATGAACTTGCCGGTCGGCGTCGTGCTGCTGGCACCCGTGTGGATCGTCGTGACCGTGCCCGGCACCTTCTGCGTGTAGTCGAGATCCAGCGGGGTCGCGAGCGAGGCCTGCGACGCGTTGAACGGATCGAGCAGCGTCGCCTGGTTGTTCGCCAGCGCCGTGGTGCGGTAGTCGAACTGGCTGTCCACGCCGATGTACTCGCCGTTCTGCGAGCCGACCGCGACCGTCGTCTGCGGCGCGAGGATCGAGATGCTCGATTCGTCGTCGGCGGTGAGGCCCGGCACCCCGTTGCTGTCGGGCGTCGGGTTCGGGTTCGCCACCCCGGTGCGCACGAGGATCGGCACGAGCTGGTTGCGCAGCTTGCCGACGATCATGAAGGCCTTGCCCTGCGGCGTCGTCGACAGCGTCGGTTTCAGCTGGCTCGCATAGTTGTTCGACTGGAACGCGCCGCTGCCGTCCGCCGACTGCACGAAGTTCGTGCCTCGCTGCGTGCACGCGCCGCCGGCGAACTGGCCGGTCGAGTCGCACTTGGTCCAGGTGCCGTCGGCGTTGATCGTCACCTTCGCGTCGATCGATGCCGGCGCGAAGTTCTGCGACGGCACTTCACCGAAGCCCGTGTGACTGTACGTGCCCGCCACCTTCGTGATGTCGGTTTCGATCGACGAGAAGCCGATGAACGGGTAGTACGGGAATTTCGTGTCGGGCACCGCGGCCTGGCCGAGCACGCCGTTGAACTGGATCTCCTTGCCGGGAATCGTGCCGCCCGCAACGCCCATGCCGACGAAGATGCGCGCCGGGCGCGACGGATCGAGGCTCGCGCCGTTCAGGCGGAATGCGCACTGGTTCAGCTTGTTGGTCGGCAGCAGCGTTTCCTGCGTGAGCGTGCCGCTGTCGACGGTGCCCGCGCGGGTCGGCACGACGGTGCCGGTCGTTTGCGGAACCGGCGATTCGACGTAGGTGACCTGCCAGGTCATCTTGGTCGTGTCGAGCTGGACCTTGGCGAGCTCGCCGCTGCCCGCGCCGCCCGTAAACACGGTGGTGTAGTCGAGCGACGCAGGGCAGAGCCGGTCTTCGACGAGCGGGGGCGGATTGTCGCCGCCGCTGCCGCTGCCGCCGCAGGCAGAAAGAAGGGGGGCGGCAAGGGCCGCCGCCAGAATGAGGTTGCGCTTCATGTTGCTCCTCCAGATTTGTCTTGTGCGGCGGCCAGCTCCCTGTCGGCCGCTTCTGTTGCTTGTGCTCGTCCTGCCTGCGCCGTGCCGCGCGCTCGTGCGTCACGCGACGGCGGCCAGCCCGCCGTCGCGTCCTCGTCCGCTACTTGCTGATCTGCGCGCCCACGCCGAAGTACGGTGTCGACGAAGTCGTCGAGTTCGCCGACGTCGACGTGACGCCGCCGTTCACCGTGCCCTGGATCAGCGCCGCGTACAGCCCGCCCGTCGCGATCACCACGCCAGTTGCGGACGGGTAGGACGCGCCGCTCGGCGGTGTCGTCGTCGCGTTCAGCAGGCCCGGCGTCGCCTGGCCGTAGTCGAGCGTGAAGCCGTCTTCCTCGACCTGCGTGCTCGGGTTGATGAACGACGCGTTGCTGCCGCGGATCAGGGCCGCCGTGTACTTGAAGTTCGAGTCCGCGCCCGCGTAGCCGCCGTCGATCGCGCCCGACTGGATCGCCGTTGCCGCGCCGAGCACCGCGATGCCCGATTCGTCGTCGACCTGCGCGTCGGTATGCAGCGGCGGCGTGCCGAGGTTCACGTTGCCCGTGCGTACGATCACCGGCACCGTCGCGCCGTTGAGCTGGCCGATGACCATATGCGCGGTGGCCGACTTGCCGGTCGCGCCGACGATCGGCAATTGCGTCTGCGGCAGCGTCTGCGGCGCCTTCGTGCTGTCGAAGTAGCCGCCGTTCGCGCTCGTCTTCCACGGGTCGCCGGTCGTCTGGCAGCCGCCCGAGCCGCTCGACGTGCACGCGCCGTTCGCATCGAACGTCTCGCTCGAGTTCGTGCCTTTCGTCGCGTAGTCGCCCGACGGCACCAGGTGGTAGATCAGCGCGTTGTACGTGCCCGGCAGCTTCGACAGGTCGGTCGTCGTGTTCGCGAAGCCGAGGAACGGATAGAAGTCGAAGTGACGGTTCGGCACCTTGCCGACGTCCTTGGCCACCACGATCGGCCCGATGGCGATCGTCAGCCCGTCGTACTGGATCGTCGCACCGGGAATGCCGCCGCCCGCGACGCCCATGCCGACCAGCAGCATCGGCGGGTTCGCCTGGTTGAAGTCGGCGGCCGTCGAGTACGTGGCGCCGCTCGGCGCCTTGCCCGTGCCCGGCGTCAGGATGAACGCGCAGCGCGTCTGCTCGGCGGTCGGCAGCGTGCCGGTCGGCGGGTGCATGACCGCACCGGTGATCGTCGTGCCGGCGCGGCTCGGCGTCACCGTGCCGGTCGCGAGCGGAATCGGCGATTCGAGCCACTTGAGCGTGTAGGTCATCGCCACGGCGTCGATGTTGACGCTGACGATCTCGCCGCTACCGGCGCCGCCGAGGTACGTGCTCTTCACGATGTCCGCGTTGGCCGGGCACAGCGCTCCGTTGACGGGCTGCGAAGGCGGCGGCCCTTGCGTGCCGCAGCTCGATCCGGAACATTGGGGCGCATTGATCGGCGCGGGTGCGCCGCCGTCCCCCCCACCACAGGCAACCAGGAAAGGGGCAATGGCAAAGGCCGTTGCCACCCCCTTCGATAAGGCGTGCGACATGCCGCTGTCTCCAATCGTTTAATTGTGCGAGCTAATGTCGCTGCCTGGATTTTTGCTGTCAATTGATGAACCCGTCTAAAAAAGGCGATTGAAACGGGCATCGTGTTTTGAATCCTTGTCCGACAGGGTATTCAGTAAGAATTAAAACGTGCGACAGGCTGCCTGAAGCTGCCGGAGTGGGGAATGTGCGACGCCGGACAGGCCGGCGAGGAGCCTTCCTGCGTAAAACGGCAGCGTTTAAAGCAGCCGGTATCCGGTTTATCCCTATTCGGGATTGACTGGATAAAGAGGGGGCGGAATTAATTCACTGGTAATCGCGCAATCGAAAGCTTGTAAATATTTGTAAATGCGCGATCGGTAATTTTTTTATATATTGCGTGATACCGGTAAATAAAAAGCCGGCCAGTGGCCGGCTTTGCATTGCATGCGATGTTGAATCAGCGTTTGAGACCCGCATCCTCGGCCGCGCCGATGTTCAGGTTCATGCACTGGATCGCGGCGCCCGATGCGCCCTTGCCGAGGTTGTCGAGGCGCGCGACCGTGACGAAGCGCTCTTCGTTGCCGAACACGAACAGGTCGACACGGTTCGTGTCGTTGTTCGCCTGCACGTCGAAGAAGCCGCCGTCGAGGTTCGCGTCCGCATCGAACGGCGCGACGCGCACGAAGGCTTCGTCCGCGTAGTACTCGGCGAACACGCGCTGCACGTCCTGCGGCGTCGCGCGTTTCGCGAGCTGCCCGGGCGTGAAGTAGGTCGTCACCGCGAGGCCCTTCAGGAACGGGCCGACGATCGGCGTGAAGATCGGCGGGTTCGCGAGGCCCGTGTGCGCGGCCATTTCCGGCAGGTGCTTGTGCGTGAGGCCGAGCGCGTACGGGCGCGGGCTCGCGAGCTTGCCGCCCGGCGCCGCGCTTTCGTAGTCGGCGATCATCGACTTGCCGCCGCCGCTGTAGCCGGTGATCGAGTAGCTGTGCGCGGCGAACGTCGGTGCGACGATGCCCGCATCGACGAGCGGACGCATCGCGAGCACGAAGGCCGATGCATGGCAGCCCGGCACCGCGATGCGCTTCGACGTGCGAATCTTCTCGCGCTGCGCGCGGGTCAGTTCCGGCAGGCCGTAGGCCCAGTCGGCGCTGGTGCGGAATGCGGTGCTCGCGTCGATCAGCGTCGTGTTCGGGTTCTCGACGAGCGACGCCGATTCGCGCGACGCGACATCCGGCAGGCACAGGAACGTGACGTCCGACGCGTTGATCAGGCGGCGGCGCTCCTCGACGTCCTTGCGCTTCGCTTCATCGATGCGCAGGATCTCGATGTCGCTGCGTGCCGACAGGTATTCGAAGATCTTGAGGCCGGTCGTGCCTTCCTGGCCGTCGACAAAAACTTTGGTGCTCATTTCGCTCTCACTGAATGAAACGGGGCCCGCGCCCTGAATCCGCCATTTTAAGACGTCATCCGGCGGGCCTGCATCGCGCGGGTCGAAAAAAAGACGGCCGGCGGGCCGTCTTGTGTCCCTTTGACGCTTACCGGCGCGCTCGCCGGCGCGTGTTCAGCCGCGGCCGGCAACCCAGCGGGCCGTCGCTTCCGCAACCCGCCGGCCGAATGCCTTCCCGGTTTCGAGGTCGCCCGGCAGCGGGCCTTCGTCGGGCGTCGCATCCGCCGGCGACTGCGCGAGCAGGCCCGTCGAGCCGCCCAGGTAGTTGATGTCGTTGCGCGTGGCCGCCTTCGAGTTGGCCGGCATCAGGCTCGTGCCGACCCACACCATCCCATGCTGCATCGACAGCGTGACGAAGTATTGAATCGTCGAGAACTTGTCGCCGTTCATGGTCGCGGAGTTCGTGAAGCCCGCGGCGATCTTGTCCTTCCATTTCTGCGTGAACCACGCTTTCGACGTTGCATCGGCGAATTGCTTGAACTGCGCCGACGGTCCGCCCATGTAGGTCGGTGCCCCGAAGACGATCGCGTCGGCCGCGTCGAGCGCGGCCCAGCCCGCGTCGTCGACGTCGCCGACCGCGAGCAGGCGCACGGTCGCACCGGCGTCCTGCGCGCCCGCGTGAACGGCCTCGGCCAGTTTCTGCGTGTGACCGTAGCCGCTGTGATAGACGATGACGATGTTCGACATGAGGCGTTCTCCGGAAAGGAACGGGAACGGCGGCCGCAGCGGCACGCCGCGTCACGCGCCGCCGGCCGGCGACGCGACGGATGCGCGGCGTGGCGCCGCGACCGGTGACGACGAGTCTAGCAAGCCGAAATGACGGGAAAACACGCGGGCGCGGAATACGCCCGGAGTACGCCAGTGCGCAGCGGCAGGCGATCGCGGCGGCGCGCGGCAGGGGGCGATGCCCGTCGCCGGGTGCCCGTCACCCGTTATTGCCCGTAGTTGACCGTGAGTTGCGCGGTGCCGATCGCCAGCGTGCCGATCTCGTGCTCGAACATCGGCGCGGGGCGCCCCTGCGCGACGCGCAGGTCGTCGCCCTTCAGCGCGTAGACGGTGATCACGTAGCGGTGCGGCTTGCCGGGCGGCGGGCACGGGCCGCCGTAACCGTCGATTCCGAAGTCGTTGCGCGCTTCGCTTGCACCGATGCGCCGCAGGAAGCCGGATGCGCTCGCGTCGGCGGGCAGGCTCGTGACCGTCGCGGGAATGCCCGCCACGGCCCAGTGCCACCAGCCGTGCCCCGGCGCGTCGGGATCGAAGATCGTGACCGCGTAGCCGCGCGTGCCGGGCGGCGGGTTGTGCCACGCGAGCTGCGGCGAGTGGTTGCCGCCCTTGCAGTCGCCGCGGTCGAACACGTTCGCGGCACGGACGCGCCCGCCCGGCGTCAGGTCGTCGCTCGTCACGGTGAACGCGCCTTCTGCATGCGCGGGCACGGCGGTGAACGCGGCGGCATAAAGGAGGGCGAGGTGGGCGAAGAGAGCGAGGAGGGCGGCAAGGAACGGCGACGGGCCACCCGATGGCGCAGGCGGAGTGATCCGGCGATCCACACGCATATGGCGCTTCTCCCGTCACGTGGGCCGGACCGATGCTTCCGGCGTTGTTGGCGTTGTGCGTTGCCCGCGCAGCTGATGGCGACGATGGATCAAGTCTAGCATTAGGGTTCGATGAGCGATGCACACCGCGACCCATCGCCGCGATCGTTTGCTGCGCGAATCGGCGGACGAAAAAAAACCGCCCGCGATGAAGCGGGCGGCTTGTTCAGCCAGGACGCCGGCCTGCGGGCCGGCGCGGCGTCATTCCTTCGGGGCCGTCGCGCCGCCGTGCGCCGCCGACCACTCGGCCGGTGCGTGCAGGAATTTCTCGACTTCGTCGAGCGTCTTCGTCTCGAAGTAGCCCGAAGCCTTCGCGACGCGCAGCACGTCCCACCACGTGGCGAGCGCGTGCAGGTCGACGTCGATATCCTTCAGGACCGACACGCTTTCCTTGAAGATGTCGTAGTGGAACAGCACGAAGCAGTGGTTCACCGTCGCGCCCGCGGTGCGCAGCGCATTGACGAAGTTGATCTTGCTGCGGCTGTCGGTCGTCAGGTCTTCCACGAGCAGCACGCGCGAGCCTTCTTCCAGATGGCCTTCGATCTGCGCGTTGCGGCCGAAACCCTTCGGTTTCTTGCGCACGTACTGCATCGGCACCATCATCCGGTCCGCGATCCAGGCCGCGAACGGGATGCCGGCGGTCTCGCCGCCCGCCACCGCGTCGATCTGCTCGAAGCCGATGTCGCGCGTGATCGTCGTTTCAGCCATTTCCATCAGCGCGCGGCGCACGCGCGGATACGAAATCAGCTTGCGGCAGTCGATATAGACGGGGCTTGCCCAGCCGGACGTGAAGATGAACGGTTTTTCTGCGTTGAAGTGTACTGCCTGCACTTCGAGCAGGATTTTGGCGGTCGTATCCGAGATCGACTGACGATCGTAGCCTGTCATGGGCATTCCTTGGGTGATGAGCGAAGAGCGGGCGCGGGCCCGGTGGCGCAGCAAGGGGAACCTGCCCTGGGGGCCGGGGCGCGATCGGAGGGCCAATCGCATCGCTGCGCGCGTAGCCCGCTATTTTACCCGATTCAGGCCGGTTTTCGGCGGAATTCGCGCGGGTTCACCGCTCGGCTCGCCACCGGCGAAACAAACGGGGCGGGATCGCTTGCGCTGATGCGGAGGATGCGGCGCTGCACCAACGGAGGTCATTTAGGGGGTGTACACTAGGCGACCCTTAGAAATCGTTCAGTACTTTGTACTTTCCTCTTGCCATCCGCCAAGGTTCGATGGCGTGCCGACCCGGCGCGCTGCGTGCCGTCTCGCAGTCGACCATCCCCTCGATTCAAGCAGACGCGGCCCAAGGTGCTGTGGACTGAACCGTCAATATTTCGCATGTCTCTCGCAGGTCAATCATGGACGAACAACTGAAGCAGGCCGCACTCGCCTATCACCAGAACCCGAAACCCGGCAAGATTTCGGTCACCCCGACCAAGCCGCTGTCGAACCAGCTCGACCTGTCGCTCGCGTATTCGCCGGGCGTCGCCGCTGCGTGCGAAGCGATCCACGCCGATCCGCTCGATGCGCAGAAGTACACGTCGCGCGGCAACCTCGTCGGCGTCATCACGAACGGTACGGCCGTGCTGGGCCTCGGCAACATCGGCCCGCTGGCCGCGAAGCCGGTGATGGAAGGCAAGGGCTGCCTCTTCAAGAAATTCGCGGGCATCGACGTGTTCGACATCGAACTGTCGGAATCCGACCCCGACAAGCTCGTCGAGGCGATCGCGATGCTCGAGCCGACGCTCGGCGGCATCAACCTCGAGGACATCAAGGCGCCGGAATGCTTCTACATCGAGCAGAAGCTGCGCGAGCGCATGAAGATCCCCGTCTTCCACGACGATCAGCACGGCACCGCGATCATCGCGTCGGCCGCGATCCTGAACGGCCTGAAGGTCGTCGGCAAGAAGCTCGCCGAAGTGAAGCTCGTGTGCTCGGGCGCGGGCGCTGCGGCGATCGCGTGTCTGGACCTGCTGGTCAACCTCGGCCTGACGAAGTCGAACATCCTCGTCGCCGATTCGAAGGGCGTGATCTACGAAGGGCGCGGCAATCTCGATCCGTCGAAGCAGCGCTATGCGGCGACCACCGACGCACGCACGCTCGCCGACGCGATCGTCGGTGCGGACGTGTTCCTCGGCTGCTCGAGCGCGGGCGTGCTGAAGCAGGACATGGTCAAGACGATGGGCGACAAGCCGCTGATCCTGGCGCTCGCGAACCCGGAACCGGAAATCCGCCCGGAAGACGCGAAGGCCGTGCGCCCGGACGCGATCGTCGCGACCGGCCGTTCGGACTACCCGAACCAGGTCAACAACGTGCTGTGCTTCCCGTTCATCTTCCGCGGCGCGCTCGACGTCGGCGCGACGACGATCACGGAAGAAATGAAGCTCGCGTGCGTGCGCGCGATCGCCGAACTGGCGGAAGAAACCGACCAGAGCGAGGAAGTCGCGAAGGCGTATGAAGGCCACTCGCTCGAATTCGGGCCGGACTACCTGATTCCGAAGCCGTTCGATCCGCGCCTGATCATCAAGATCGCGCCGGCCGTTGCGCAAGCCGCGATGGATTCGGGCGTCGCCACGCGTCCGATCCAGGACATGGACGCCTACCGCGAGCAGCTCGGCGCGACCGTCTACCGCACCGGCATGGTGATGCGCCCGGTGTTCGCGACCGCGAAGCAGAAGCAGGCGCGCATCGTGTTTGCCGAAGGTGAAGACGAGCGCGTGCTGCGCGCCGCGCAGTTCGTGCTGCAGGAAAAGATCGCGAAGCCGATCATCATCGGCCGTCCGTCGGTCGTCGACATGCGCCTGCAGAAGATCGGCTCGAAGCTCAAGGCCGGCACCGATTTCGAAATCGTCGATCCGGAAGACGATGCGCGCTACCACCGCTACTGGCAGGCGTATCAGGAGATCGGCGCGCGCGACGGCGTGACGCCGGAAGTCGCGAAGGCCGCGATGCGCAAGTTCAACACGCTGATCGGCGCGATGCTCGTGCACCTGGGCGATGCGGACGGGATGATCTGCGGGATGATCGACACGTTCCACAGCCACCTGAAGTTCATCGAGCAGGTGCTGGGCCGCGCGAAGGGCGCCGAGCACTTCGCCGCGATGAACCTGCTGATGCTGCCGGGCCGCAACCTGTTCGTGTGCGACACGTACGTGAACGAGCTGCCGAGCGCCGAACAGCTCGCCGACATGACGATCCAGGCCGCGGCCGAGATCGAGCGCTTCGGCATCGCGCCGAAGGCCGCGCTGCTGTCGAACTCGAACTTCGGCAGCGCGCCGTCGGCGTCGTCGCGCCGGATGGGCGAGGCCCGCAAGCTGATCGTCGAACGTGCGCCGAACCTCGAAGTCGACGGCGAAATGCACGGCGACGCGGCGCTGTCGGAACTGATCCGCAAGCAGGCGTTCCCCGGCACGACGCTGTCGGGTGAAGCGAACCTGCTGATCATGCCGAACGTTGAAGCGGCGAACATCGCGTACAACCTGCTGAAGATGGTCGGCGGCGAAGGCGTGACGGTCGGTCCGTTCCTGCTCGGCGCGGCGAAGCCGGTCCACATCCTGACGCCGGCTGCGACCGTGCGCCGGATCATCAACATGACGGCCGTTGCCGCCGCGAACGTGAACACGAAGTAAGTCCACGCCCGCGTGTGCCGCGCTTCAGGCGCGGCGCAAGGAAAAACGCCACGGAACCTGCGTTCCGTGGCGTTTTTTTATTGCGAATCGCCGCCCGTGGCGGGCGTTCGAACCGCGAATGCCCGCGCCCGCCGGCTGGCCGTTACGCGACCTGCTGGTGCGACTGGCCGCCAGCCGGCGCCCGCCACTTCGCGAGCAGCGTGCTCCACTTCTGGCGTACCGCGCGCAGGTTGTTCTCCTTCACGTGGCCGTAGCCGCGAATGCCGTCCGGCAGCGCCGCGAGCTCGAGGGCGAGCGGGCGGTTGGCCGCGTTCAGCCTGGCCAGCACTTCGTCGATCAGCGCTTCGTACTCGCCGATCAGCGCGCGCTCGGAGCGGCGTTCCTCGGTGCGGCCGAACGGGTCGAGCCCCGTGCCGCGCAGGAACTTCGCCTTCGCGAGCCAGCGGAAGGCCGTCATCATCCACGGGCCGTACGCCTTCTTCACCAGGTGGCCGTGTGCGTCCGTCTTCGCGAACAGCGGCGGCGCGAGGTGGAATTTCAGCTTCCAGTCGCCTTCGAACTGCGCGGACAGGCGCGCGAGGAACGCGGGATCGGACTGCAGCCGCGCGACCTCGTATTCGTCCTTGTACGCCATCAGCTTGAACAGGTTGCGGGCGACTGCTTCAGTCAGCTGCTCCTGCACCGTGTCGCCGTCCGCCAGTGCGCGCTCGGCGGCGCGCACCTTGTCGACGAACGCCGCATAACGCGCCGCATACGCGGCGTTCTGGTACGCGGTGAGGAATTCCACGCGCTTCGCGATCAGTGCGTCGACCGCCTTCTTCGTGTGCAGCGCGATCACCGTGGCGCCTTGCGCGGGGCGTGCGTCGCCGGCCGCGGCCTGCTTCACGCTGGCCAGGTCGTATGCGGCGCGGCGGCCCCAGTCGAATGCCGCACGGTTCTTCTCGACCGATACCGCATTCAGCTCGATCGCGCGTTCGAGCGATGCGAGCGTGAGCGGCAGCCAGCCTTTCTGCCATGCGTAGCCGAGCACGAACGGGTTCGTGTAGATCGCGTCGCCGAGCAGCGCGACCGCGAAGCGGTTCGCGTCGATGAAGTCGACGGCTTCACCGGCCGCCGCGCGGATGTCGTTCTCGGCGGACAGGCCCGGGAACGCCCAGTTCGGGTTCTTGATGAACTCGGCGGTCGGCGTCTGCGCGCTGTTGACGACCACGCGCGTCGTGTCGTGCCGCATCCGCGACGTGCACTCGTCGCCGGCCGTGACGATCGCGTCGCAGCCGATCACGAGGTCGGCTTCGCCCATCGCGATCCGCGTCGCGTGGATGTCGGTCGGCGCGTGCGAGATCTGCACGTGGCTCATCACGGCGCCGCCCTTCTGCGCGAGGCCGGTGACGTCGAGCACGGTCACGCCCTTGTTCTCCAGGTGCGCGGCCATCCCGAGCAGCGCGCCGATCGTGACGACGCCCGTGCCGCCGACGCCCGTGACGAGCACGCCGTATGCGCGGTCGATGTCCGGCAGCGTCGGCTCGGGAATGGGCGGCAGTGCGTTGCCGTCGACCGACACGGCTTTCGGCTTCTTCAACTGGCCGCCCTCGACCGTGACGAAGCTCGGGCAGAAGCCCTTCACGCACGAGAAGTCCTTGTTGCAGCTCGACTGGTTGATCTGGCGCTTCGTGCCGAATTCGGTTTCGAGCGGCTCGACCGACAGGCAGTTCGACTGCACCGAGCAGTCGCCGCAGCCTTCGCACACCGCGTCGTTGATCACGACGCGCTTCGCCGGGTCCGGATAGGTGCCGCGCTTGCGGCGGCGGCGCTTCTCGGTCGCGCAGGTCTGGTCGTAGATCAGGATCGTCGTGCCTTCGATCTCGCGCAGCTCGCGCTGCACGTCGTCGAGCTGGTCGCGATGATGGATCGGCACGCCCGGCGCGAGCAGCGCCTTCTGGCTGTCGTACTTCTCCGGCTCGTCGGTGACGATCACGATCTTCTTCGCGCCTTCCGACGCGAGCTGGTGCGTGATCTGCGGCACCGTCAGCACGCCGTCGACCGGCTGGCCGCCCGTCATCGCGACGGCGTCGTTGTAGAGGATCTTGTAGGTGATGTTCGCTTTCGACGAGATCGCCGCGCGCACCGCCAGCAGGCCCGAGTGGAAATAGGTGCCGTCGCCGAGGTTCGCGAACACGTGCTTCTCGTCCGTGAACGGCGCCTGGCCGATCCACGGCACGCCTTCGCCGCCCATCTGGCTGAAGGTGCTCGTGTTGCGGTCCATCCACACGGTCATGTAGTGGCAGCCGATGCCGGCGATCGCACGCGAGCCTTCCGGCACGTTGGTCGACGTGTTGTGCGGGCAGCCCGAGCAGAACCACGGCTTGCGCTCGGTCTGCACGTGCGGCTTCGCGAGCGCCATTTCCTTCGCGTTGATCACCGCGAGCCGCGCGGCGATGCGCGCGCGCACGTCGGACGGCAGCTCGAACTTCTCGAGGCGCGTCGCGATCGCCTTCGCGATGATCGCGGGCGACAGCTCGTAGTGCGCGGGCAGCAGCCAGTTGCCCATCGGCACCGACCATTCGCCGCCGGCGCCGTCCTTTTCGTCGAACTTGCCGAACACGCGCGGCCGCTGGCCGTCGGGCCAGTTGTACAGCTCTTCCTTGATCGCGTATTCGAGGATCTGGCGCTTTTCCTCGACGACGAGGATTTCGTCGAGGCCGCGCGCGAACGCCTGGGCGCCCTGCGCTTCGAGCGGCCACACGCAGCCGACCTTGTAGAGCCGGATGCCGATCCGCGCGCAGGTTTCGTCGTCGAGGCCGAGGTCAGTTAGCGCCTGGCGCACGTCGAGGTAAGCCTTGCCGCCGGTCATGATCCCGAAGCGCGCGTTCGGCGAATCGATTTCGATCCGGTCGAGCTTGTTCGCGCGCACATAGGCGAGCGCCGCGTACCACTTGTAGTCGAGCAGCCGCGCTTCCTGCACGAGCGGCGGGTCGGGCCAGCGGATGTTCAGGCCGCCTTCCGGCATGATGAAGTCGGTCGGCAGCACGATCTCGGTGCGATGCGGGTCGATGTCGACCGATGCCGACGATTCGACCACGTCCGTCACGCACTTGAGCGCGACCCACAGGCCCGAGTAGCGGCTCATCGCCCAGCCGTGCAGGCCGAAATCGAGATATTCCTGCACGTTGGACGGGAACAGCACCGGCAGCCCGCAGGCCTTGAAGATGTGCTCGGACTGGTGCGCGAGCGTCGACGATTTCGCCGCGTGGTCGTCGCCGGCGAGCACCAGCACGCCGCCGTGCTGCGACGAGCCGGCCGAGTTCGCGTGCTTGAAGACGTCGCCGGTGCGGTCGACGCCCGGGCCCTTGCCGTACCACATGCCGAACACGCCGTCGTGCTTCGCGCCGGGGTACAGGTTCACCTGCTGCGAGCCCCACACGGCCGTGGCGGCGAGATCTTCGTTGAGGCCGGGCTGGAAGACGATCTGGTGGGCGGCCAGATGCTGCTTGGCTTTCCAGAGCGACAGATCGAGGCCGCCGAGCGGCGAGCCGCGATAGCCGGAGATGAAGCCGGCCGTATTGAGACCGGCGGCGCGGTCGCGTTCCTGCTGGAGCATCGGCAGGCGCACGAGGGCCTGGATGCCGCTCATGTACGCGCGACCGCGCTCAAGTGTGTATTTGTCGTCAAGCGTGACGGACTTCAGCGCGGCTTCTAGCGACGCGCGTTGGTCTGCGTCTAGCGGGGCATTCATTAACTGTCTCCTCCACCCGGTCTGGGATCACCAAAACTTCGGTTGCGTCGGCATCTTTTGGATGCGTCGGCAGTGGCCGGCATGTTCGCCGGTTTTAAGCGATGGTAGCACTGGGGCAAACCCGCCGCCCATCGGTTGGAATGCGGGGAGAGCCGCGGCGGCGCACCGTAAAAAAGGGCTGAATCATGCGTTACATCATGTAAAAGCATGTAAGGCCACGTTCATCTGCGCGCAAATGCCGTTAATCTTGTCGGCCTGCCGGAGGTGCCCGGTCGCGTCGGTCTGTTTCGACGCATCGGGGAGGCGCCGGCAGTTTTATAGGAGGTGCAATGAACACACGTCATATCCAGAGTTTCCTGATCGTGTCCGCCGCGTTTTTCTCGATGACCGGCCCGGTGCACGCGCGAGGCGCGAGCGCACTGGCGGCAGCCGGCGCGCAGATGCAACAGATCGCGCCGGCCCAGGACGCCGTCGCGCTGCCGTCGGCCGAGCGCGACGGCGCGTCGAAGGCGAACGCGCGTTGATCCGGTCGCGCGGCCGTCGGGCCGCGCCGGAATGCAAAAAGGGCGGGAATCCTCGGATTCCCGCCCTTTTTCTTTGTGCCGCCGGATCGGCGGTTGCCGGGTTGCCCCGGGCAGCCGCCCGCCGGATGCGTCAGGCCTTGTCCTGCACGACGCCGCGACGGATCTGGTCGAGCTCGATCGATTCGAACAGCGCCTTGAAGTTGCCTTCGCCGAAGCCCTGGTTGCCCTTGCGCTGGATGATCTCGAAGAAGATCGGTCCGATCTGGTTCTCGGTGAAGATCTGCAGCAGCAGGTCGTCGCGCGCGCCGTCGATCAGGATCTTGCGCTTCTTCAGTTCGTCCAGCGATTCGCCGTGGTTCGGCACGCGGCGGTCGACCAGTTCGTAATACGTGTCGATCGTGTCGAGCAGCTTCACTTCCTTGCTGCGCAGGCCGTCGACCGCCTGGTAGATGTCGCTGGCGCCGAGCGCGATGTGCTGGATGCCTTCGCCGTGGTATGCGTCGAGGTATTCCTGGATCTGGCCGGCCGTATCCGAGCCTTCCTCGTTGATCGGGATGCGGATCTTGCCGCACGGCGACGTCATCGCCTTCGACTTCACGCCCGTCACCTTGCCTTCGATGTCGAAGTAGCGCACTTCACGGAAGTTGAACAGGCGCTCGTAGAACTCGGCCCATTCCTGCATGCGGCCGCGATGCACGTTGTGCGTCAGGTGGTCGATATAGGTGAGGCCGTGGCCGACCGGGTTCGGGTTCGCGCCGGCGATCGGCTCGAAGTCGACGTCGTAGATGCTGATGTCGCCGATTGCGCCCGGCTGCGCGCCGTTCTTGCCGCGCCAGCGGTCGACGAAGTAGATCAGCGAATCGCCGATGCCCTTGATCGCCGGGATGTTCAGCTCCATCGGGCCCGTCTTGTTGTCGAAGCCCCATGCGCCGAGTTCGAGCGCGCGCTTGTACGCCTTCGCGGCATCCTGCACGCGGAACGCGATCGCGCAGATCGACGGGCCGTGCAGGCGCGCGAAGCGTTGGGCGAACGAATCGGGTTCGGCGTTGATGATGAAGTTGATGTCGCCCTGGCGGTACACCGTCACGTCCTTGTGGCGGTGGCGCGCGATCGCGGTGAAACCCATCCGTTCGAACAGCTGTCCGAGCGCTTTCGGGTCCGGTGCCGTGTATTCGATGAATTCGAAGCCGTCGGTGCCGACGGGGTTGTCCCAGTTCGGGATCTGCATGGCGTGTCTCCTGTGGGGGCGATCGGCCGCGGCGGCGTGCGCCTGTCCGGCCTGGGTCGATGTCGAACGTGGCACACGCGGCGGCGTGCGCGACGAATCGGTACGTGCGACAGAGTGTAGCGGGCAGTCGCGAGCGTAAACTTGCGAACTTGATTGCCCGAACCTACGATGGCGCAATTTCCAGTCTCGAAATAATCATTGGAGGGCAGAAGATGGCGCACGCCGAATTGGATGCCATCGACCGGCGGATTCTCGCGATTCTTCAGCAGAACGGGCGCCTGTCGAACCAGGAGATCGCCGAGCGCGTGAACCTGTCGCCGAGCCCATGCCTGCGGCGGATCAGGCGGCTCGAGGAGATCGGCGTGATCACCGGTTATGTCGCGCTGCTGAATCCGCAGAAGCTCGGGCTCGACCTGCTCGCGTACGTGAGCGTGCGGCTCGAGAAACGCGGCGGCCTGGCACCGGTGCGGGTCGACGAAACGTCGGCGCGCGCGGGCGCAACGCATGCGGAGCTGTTTCGCGCGGCCGTGCAGACCTGGCCGGAAGTGGTCGCGTGCCACGCGATGACGGGGGACATGGATTACCTGCTGCGCGTGCAGGTCGAGGACATGGCGCATTTCTCCCGCTTCGTGCAGGAGCATTTGCTGCATCACCCGTCGGTGATCGACGTGAAGACGAGCTTTTCGCTCGAATGCTTCAAGGAGACGACGGCGTTGCCGATTCGGTCGGTGCGCTAGTGCGCGGCGGGGGAGGGAAGGGCCGGGCGCGCGGTAGGCGCGGCCCGGCTGGCCGACGTTACGCCGTCAGGGCGGCGGGCATCAGCGATTCGATGAACTTCGTGGTGCGGCGCGCCTGGCGCTTCATCGCGTAGTCGAACACCGCGGCCTGCTCCTGCAGCATCTCGGCGATGATCGTCGAGTGGTCGGCCGGCGGCAGCGACAGGTACGCATCGGCTTCGCCGTACGCATACTCGATCCGCATCCCGGATTTCTTCGCGATGTGCATCATCGTCGCGTTACGCGACAGGCAGTGCATGTACAGCATCGTCACGTGCGTGTTGCGGCTGCGGATCGCCGCGCGTTCGAACAGCTTCGAGCCGACGCCGCGGCCGCGTGCGCTTTCGAGCACCGACACGCCGAATTCGGCCGTGCGCTTGTCGCCCTCGGCCGGCAGGTAGGCCAGGTGGCCGACGCCGATCAGTTCGAGGTCGTGGTCGAACACGCCGAACACGGTGTCGCGACCGAAGTCGATCGTGCGGACATAGTTCTCGATCACGTGGTCGGGCACCATCTGGCCGAAGCGCAGCAGGCGGTCCTCTTCGTCGAGCGAGAGAAAGTGGGTGAGCATCTGCTCACGGTCTTTGGAAGCCAGTTCCCTGACGAGAACCGGCGCAGTACCGGCGGTGCCGACGACATCGGCCGTGCCGTTGAATCGCGTGTTCATCGTGGGTTCCTCAATGTGTGACCGTACAGCGGGTTGTGCAATGCAGCAGCATTTTACCCGACCGTCAGCCCTCGGATTGGGGAAAACCCGTATTTAACGATGTTTGAGCTGGAGGATGAATTCTAAATCCGCTTAGTTAATCTGCTATCTATTTGATTTTTAATGGATTTAAAATTCATCATATGAAACGCGCGGCGGGCGGTCGCAGTGTGCCCGTAGAGCAACGTTTGCTGCTGCGCGGCAATCAGGCGGCCGTCGACAGCCCGCGTTCGATCAGGTCGATCACTTGCTCGGCGAAGTCGCGGTAGCCGAGGCGGCCGCCGGGCTTCAGCCACGTGAACGTCCAGTTGATCATCCCGAACACCATCATCGTCACGGAAGTCTGGTTTTCCTTCGAGATGCGGTCCGGGTACGCGCGCGCCAGCTGTCGCGTGAATGCCGCGACGATGTCGCGCTGGCGGTCGAGCACGATTTCGCGCTGCGCGTCCTCGAGATACTTCACGTCGTTGAGCAGCGCGACGTGGCGGCTGTGCGATGTCTCGTATTCGGCAAGGAACGCGCGCACGAGCTCCGCGAACGCGTCGCGCTCGCTGAGGCCGCGCCGCTGGCTCGCCCCCTCGACCTCGGCGATGATCAGCATCAGCCGTTTCGTGTAGCGGTCGAGCAGGTCGAACAGGATCGCTTCCTTGCTCTCGTAATAGTGATAGAGGCGTGCTTTCGACGTGCCGCTCGCGGTCGCGAGATCGGACATCGACGTGCTCGGGTAGCTCGTCTGCGCGAATTTGTCGGCGGCCAGATCGAGGATCTGCTCGCGCTGGGATTCGTGGTCGGGCGCTCGGGTACGGGCCATGGTCGAATGCGGAAGATTAGCGGTGCGTGGCGGCCGCGCGGGCCGCGCGCACCTGCGTGGAGGAGAGGGCGTCGGGCGTGTCGTCCTGCAGCTCGAGCCGGCCGGCCGCCGCGAGTTCGCGGCAGCGCCACCAGGCGATCGAGTCGCTGACGAACAGCCCGCCGCGATCGGCGTCGGCCATGATGCTGCCGACGAGGCGCCGCGCGGGCAGCCAGTCGGTTTCCGCGCGCGCGAGGATCAGCGCGTCGAGTTCTTCATAGTGGCCGCTCTTGATCGTGTTGCTGACCCAGTAGCGCAGTTCGGCGTTCTGGTGCTTCGCCTCCTGCCATTCGAGCGCGAGGCGGCCGATGCGCAGCACCGAGATCGGCGCGGCTACCGGCCGCTTGCGCGCCAGTTCGGCGGGCGAGAACATGCCGGTCGCGCATGCCTGGTCGGTGCGCGACAGCGACGCGCGCTGCGCCGGCTCGAGGTCGGCGGCCGACAGCCGCACTTCGTTCAGGCGTTGCGGGACATTGCGCAGGTGATAGGCGACGCGCCGCAGCAGCAGCTTGTCGCCGACGCTCGGCGCATGCCACACCACCACCTGGCCCGTCTCCGTCGCCAGCTGGTCGAGGCGTGCGAATTCGGCTTCGATCTCTGCGTTCCAGTCGGGAATCTGGTCGCCGAGCACGCGCTGCCAGAAGGCTGCGCGCGTGTCGGGCGTCTCGTCGGCGCCCTTGAGCGGCCCGACGCCGAGGTCGTCGAGCAATCCGACGACGTGCTCGTCGCGCCCGGCTTGCGCGAGTGCCTCGCGCAGCGACGCGGCGGCGGTGCCGCCCTGAATCACATGAATGGTACTCATCGGCCTGTCGTCAACAAAAGAAAACCGCCGGCCGGGTGGACGTTGCGATGTCCAGCCGGCCGGCGGCCCCTAGTGTAAGCGAGATGTGTGACGGCGAGAAACCGTCCGGCGCCGCGACGCGACGTCGCTCAACGCTCGTCGAAGCTCACGACGACCTTGTCGCTGATCGGGTGGCACTGGCACGTGAGCACGAAGCCGTCCTTCACTTCATGCTCCTCGAGCGTGTAGTTCTTCTCCATCCGCACTTCGCCCTCGAGCACCTTCGCGCGGCACGTGCAGCACACGCCGCCCTTGCACGCGTACGGCAGCGCGAGGCCCGCACGCAGGCCGATATCGAGCAGGCTCACGCCTTCGTACGGCAGCCGCAGCTTGCGCTTCTTGCCGTCGAGCACGATTTCGAGGTCGGCCGCCGGCGTCTGGTCGGTGATTTCGACGACCGGCGCACCGGCTTGCGGCAGCGGCGTGCCGAAGCGCTCGACGTGTACCTTCGCCTGCGGCACGCCGGCTGCCTTCAGCGCCGCTTCCGCCGCGTCCATCATCGGCGCCGGGCCGCAGATGAACGCTTCGTCGATCGCGTCGGCCGGCGTCAGCGTGCCGAGGAATTCCGCGCATTTCGCCTGGTCGAGCACACCGTTGAACAGCTCGACGTCCTGCTGGTCGTCCGACAGCACGTGATAGAGGACGAAGCGGTTCATATAGCGGTTCTTCAGGTCCTCCAGCTCCTCCGCGAACATGATCGCGTCGACGCTGCGGTTGCCGTAGATCAGCGTGAACGTGCTGCGGGGCTCCAGTTCGAGCGTCGTCTTCACGATCGCGAGCACCGGCGTGATCCCCGAGCCGCCGGAGAACGCGACGTACTGCTTGCCGTGGTCGGCGTTCAGGTGCGTGAAGAAACGGCCGTCCGGCGTCATCACGTCGATCGTGTGGCCCGGCTTCAGCGTATCGAAGGCGAAGTTCGAGAAGCGGCCGCCGCGCACGCGCTTGATGCCGATGCGTAGTTCGCCGTCACGGTCGTAGTCCGTCGTGCCGACGCAGATCGAATACGAGCGGCGCGTTTCCTCGCCGTCGATGTGGGTCTTCAGCGTGACGAACTGGCCCTGCGTGAAGCGGTACGCGTCGCGCAGCTCGGGCGGCACGTCGAAGGAGACGGTCACGGCGTCGGCGGTCTCGGGCCGCACGTCGCGGATACGCAGCGGATGAAATTGCGGGGTCGCCATATCGATTAATAGGGTTTGAAGTAGTCGAAGGGTTCGCGGCAGTCGACGCAGCGATACAGCGCCTTGCAGGCCGTGGACGCGAATTGCGCGAGACGCTCGGTGCGTGCCGAGCCACAGCGCGGGCACGCGGGTGCCGCGACGGGCCGCGGCACGAAACGCACGACGTTTTCCCGCGGCGCGGCGGTGCCGCATTGGCCGACCGGCGGCGCGATGCCGTACGCACGCAGCTTGTCGCGCGCTTCCTGCGTGATCCAGTCGGTCGTCCACGCGGGCGCGAGCACCGTCTCGATCCGGTGCGGCGGCAGGTCGGCGGCCTGCAGCGCGGCGGCGATGTCTTCGGCGATCTGCGACATGGCCGGGCAGCCCGAGTAGGTCGGCGTGATCACGACCTCGAGCTGGCCGTCGTCCGCGCGGCGGACGTCACGCAGGATGCCGAGCTCGCGGATCGACACGACCGGGATCTCGGGATCGGGCACGGCTTCGAGCACGTCCCATGCGCGGGCGAGCAGCGGATCGTCGCGGCGCGCGGCAGGCACGGCGTTGGCGGGGGCGGTCTGGACGGACATCGTCGGGCTCCGTGGCGTCGGGGTTACCAGGTCGCGCCGGGGTGCTGGCGTGCGAGGCTTTGCAGTTCCGCGAGCAGGTAGCCCATGTGTTCCGAATGCTCGCCCTGCTTGCCGGTCGTCACGTGCTGCACGGGGGCCGGCAGCGTGAGCGTCGCCTCCGCGAGCGCGTCGTCCACGTCCGCGCGCCACGCCGCTTCGAGCGTGGCCGGTGCCGGGGCGATGCCCTCGGCCGCGACTGCGTCGTCGATCGCATCGGCGGCGAAGAATTCGCGCGTATACGGCGTCAGGTAGTCGAGCGCGTCCTGCGCGCGACGGTGCGATTCGTCGGTACCGTCGCCGAGGCGCACGAGCCACTCGCGTGCGTGCTGCACGTGATAGCGGGTTTCCTTCACCGATTTCGCGGCGATCGCGGCGAGCTGCGTGTCGGCCGACGTTTCCAGCGCGGTCCACACGTGCAGCATCAGCGCCGAGTACAGGAAGTTGCGCACGATCGTCACCGCGTAGTCCTTGTCGGCGTGCGCGGTGCCGGCGAGCGGGCCGTAATGCGGCAGTTCGGCGAGCGTGAAGTTCGCGAACTCGCGCTCGGTGCGGAAGTACGCGTAATCGTCCTCGGTCTTCGTCGCGCCGGTGAGCTGGCGCTCGAGTTCGGCCGCATGCGTATACAGCATGCGCGCCTGGCCGATGAGGTCGAGGCTCATGTTGGTGAGCGCGATGTCTTCCTCGAGGATCGGGCCGTGGCCGCACCATTCGGCATTGCGCTGACCGAGGATCAGCGTGTTGTCCGCGAGGCGCAGCACGTAGGAGAGGTGTTCGGGCGTGATCGTCATGGCGCGGGCGTTACATGTGGTTGACTTCGTCGGGCAGCGTGTAGAACGTCGGGTGACGGTAGATCTTGTCGCCCGCCGGTTCGAACAGCTCGGCCTTCTCGCTCGGATCCGACGCGGTGATCGCCGACGACGGCACCACCCAGATGCTCACGCCTTCCTGGCGGCGCGTGTAGACGTCGCGCGCCATGCGCAGCGCCATCGACGCGTCGGCGGCGTGCAGGCTGCCGCAATGCTTGTGGTCGAGCCCCTGCTTGCTGCGCACGAACACTTCCCAGATCGGCCATTCCTTGTTCATCACTTTCTCCTGAATCCTGAATTCGATGGTGTGCCGCTCAGGCGGCGTGCTGTTCGGCGCGCGCGCGGCGCTTTGCTTCGTGGGCGAGGGCGGCTTCGCGTACCCAGGCGCCGTCCTCGTGCGCTTTCACGCGGGTCGCGAGGCGTTCCTTGTTGCACGGGCCGTCGCCGTTGACCACGCGCCAGAATTCGTCCCAGTCGATCGGGCCGTAGTCGTGGTGGCCACGTGCTTCGTTCCACTTCAGGTCGGGATCGGGCAGCGTCACGCCGAGCACCTTCGCCTGGTCGACCGTCGCGTCGACGAATTTTTGCCGGAGGTCGTCGTTCGTGATCCGCTTGATGCCCCATTTCGCGGACTGGTTGCTGTGGACCGAATCGGCGTCGCTCGGGCCGAACATCATCAGCACCGGCCACCACCAGCGATTCACGGCCTGCTGGACCATCGCGCGTTGCGCGTCGCTGCCCTTCATCATCGACAGCAGCGCGTCGAAGCCCTGACGCTGGTGGAACGATTCTTCCTTGCACACGCGGATCATCGCGCGCGCGTACGGGCCGTACGTGCAGCGGCACAGCGGGATCTGGTTCATGATCGCCGCGCCGTCGACCAGCCAGCCGATCACGCCGACGTCTGCCCAGGTCGGCGTCGGGTAGTTGAAGATGCTCGAGTATTTCGCCTTGCCGGCGTGCAGCGCGTCGATCAGCGAATCGCGCGATACGCCGAGCGTTTCGGCCGCGCTATAAAGATAGAGGCCGTGGCCGGCTTCGTCCTGGACCTTCGCGAGCAGGATCGCCTTGCGCTTCAGGCTCGGCGCGCGGGAGATCCAGTTGCCTTCCGGCAGCATGCCGACGACTTCCGAGTGCGCGTGCTGCGAGATCTGGCGAACCAGCGTCTTGCGATAGGCATCGGGCATCCAGTCCTGCGGTTCGATCTTGCCGTCGGCGGCCATCACCGCATCGAACCGCGCCTGCTCGGGCGACTCGGCTGCGGCGTCGAGCGGCGCGACGTTGCCGGGGATGTCGAGGGATTGCGTGTACATGGCGAGGCTCTCGTCCGGATGAATGTGTGCGAAGTATAAACCAACCGACCGGTCGGTTAATAAATTTCTTGCGGATTTGCGGAAAGACTCGGGTAAACGAGGGACATCGGGGCGCGATGATGCTGCGCGATGGCGTCCGGCACGCGGGAGCCGCGCCTTCTGCGGCACAATGCCCGCTTTCCGACGAGGATTTTGCCGATGTCATTCCGAAGCAGTATCGCCGCGGCCGTGCTGGGTGCGGCCGCTTTTGTGTCGCCGCTCGTGGCGTCGGCTTCGGCCGCGCCGGCGGGATGGGTTGCCGCGTGGGCGACCGCGTTGCAGCCGATTCCCGACCTTGCCGCACCGCCGCCGCTTTATCGCGCGCCCGACGTTGCCGGTCGCACCGTGCGCCAGATCGTCTATCCGACAGTGTCGGGGCGCGCCGCACGGATCCGCGTCAGCAATGCATATGGTCGTTCCCCCCTCGTCGTCGAGGCGGCGAGCCTCGCGCGCGCTGGCGAAGGCGCGGCGCTGTCCGGCGATGCGGCCGTGCCGGTCCGGTTCGGCGGCAAGGTGTCGGTGACGCTTGCGCCGGGCCAGGAACTCGAAAGCGATCCGGTGGGGATCGACGTCAGAGCGGGGCAGCCGTATGCGATCAGCCTCCAGATGGGGCCGAACCAGCGGATGACGGTCTGGCACCGCGTGTCGAACCAGTTCAATTATGTGTCGGTGCCGGGCGAGCACGTGAGTGACCCGGGGGCTGCCGCGTTCCGCACCCGCTTTACCCAATTTGCATGGGTGACCGAGCTCGCGGTCGAGACCGGTTCCGCGCGTGCCAGCGTAGCCGCGATCGGCGATTCGATCACCGACGGGCTGCGCTCGAGCGTGAACCGGAACCGTCGCTGGCCGGACGCACTGGCGCGTCGGCTGGCCGCCTCGGGCGCGGAATCGATCGGCGTCGCGAATCTCGGGATCAGCGGAAACCGGCTGCTCAGTGATTCGGCGTGCTATGGTACGTCGCTGGTGTCGCGGTTCGAGCGCGATGCGCTGTCGCGCGCGGGCGTGAAGGCGGCGATCGTGCTGATCGGGATCAACGACATCAACTTTGCGGCGATGCCGCCGCGCGCGGGGCTCGATTGCGACCACCCGCATACGCAGGTTACGACTGCATCGCTGATCGACGGCTACCGCCGGCTGATCGACGCGGCACACCGTCAGGGCGTGAAGGTTTTCGGTGCGACGCTGACGCCGGCCGGGCTGCCGGCGGGGCGCGAGGCGATCCGGCTCGAGGTGAACCGGTGGATCCGGAGCGGTGGCGGGTTCGACGGCGTAGTGGACTTCGACGCGGTGCTGCGCGATCCGGCGCGCCCGAGCGTGCTGCAGCGTCGATTCGATAGTGGCGACGGCATTCATCCGAGCGACGCGGGATACACGGCGATGGCCGACGCGGTGCCGGTCGAGCAACTGCAGGCCGCGGTGGGCGGCAAGTAATGGGCTTCTATATATAGAGGGAAGTGTTGCCGGCGCCCTGGTGGTCGATTGCCTCCGGCGGCCCACCGAGCCCTAGCCCCCGTGCGCGCCAGCGCACGGGGGCTTTTCAAAATATTTTCACAAAGGGCTTGCGTGGATGGGGGCGGGTGCTTAGAATCACGCCTCTTTCGCGCTAACGGAAACGCAGCGCGGGAGAGGGAAGCGAAGCCGGTGGTGTGCTGCAGTCTTGGGCGCGCGGCTGGCCTGGAAGTTGAACCCCGCAGTCGCAACGATGTAGTGTAAAAAGTTGTTGACGAGCTGCGAAACACGGTTCATAATCTCGCTTCTCTGCTGCTGAAAACGCAGCGCTGCTGAGAAACACGAAGTTCCTCGCAGATTGCTCTTTAAAAATTAACAGCCGATAAGTGTGGGCGCTTGATGAAAGCGAGCTGATCCTCGGATCAGATAGCAAAAGTATCAAGAGTCTCACACTAAAGTAAGTCAGGTTTATGAAGCAATTCATATTCCTGTCAGCTTTGAGTGAGCGACCGGTTCTTAACTGAACCGAAA